>NZ_CP095474.1:3716366-3716925 GCF_023614315.1 Streptomyces sudanensis
GCTTCGGGGGCCGCCGGGGGGATGCGCGGATACGACTCCCCGCGGGCGTCGGTGACCTCCACGCGCAGGCAGGGGGCCGACGGGTCGAAGGCGAGCGCGAGCCGGAAACCGCGTCCGGGCACCCGGCCGTGGAGGACGGCGTTGGCCGCCAGCTCCGCGACGACGAGTTCGGCACGGTCGGTGAGGTCGTCCGGGGCGCCCCAGGAGTGCAGCTCCCGCACGGCGAGGAGCCGGGCGAGCCGGGCTCCGCGCCGGGTGGACGACAGCAGTTGCGTGAAGGTCCCGGCGGGGGTTCCGGCGTGGGGTGTCGCATGCTTCATGGGATCAGAGTGGCGGTCCGGCAGAAGCGGAACGAACCCGTCACCCCGTACGCGGAGTCAGCGTACGGGCACGAAGAGTGGACGGTACGCCCGATTCTCCGTCACGCTGGGTCGCGAGTGCGCGACGGCGTGAGAGGCCGTCGCGCTGCGACGCGCAGGGAAGGGGCGGCGGATGGAGAACGCCGAGTTCGAGGGGGAGGCGGCCGGGGGCGCCGGCGAGCGGGAAGTCCCGCCGGGGG
>NZ_CP095474.1:3716935-3734909 GCF_023614315.1 Streptomyces sudanensis
CCTTCGCGTGTCTGTATAANNGNCNGGGGAGCGGGAGGTCCCGCCGGGGGAGCGGGAGGTCCCGCCGGGGGAGCGGGAAGTCCCGCCGAGCGAGCGGGAGGTTCCGCAAGGGGAGTGGGAGCGGGAGCCCCATCCGTCCGACAGCCTGCGCACGTTCGGCGCGGTCGTCCAGGCGCTGCGCGAGCACGCGGGCCTCAGCCGGGTTCAGCTCGCCGCCCGGGTCCAGTACTCCAAGCACACCGTGGAATCGGTGGAGTTGGGACGCCGGATGCCGGACGAGGCGTTCGTGGAGCGCGCGGAGGAGGCCCTCGGCAACACCGGCGCGCTGCGCAAGGCCGCCCGCCACCTGACGCGGGGCGAGGTGGGGCTCGCCGCGTGGTTCCGGCGGTGGGCCCGGCTGGAACGGGAGGCGGTGAGTCTGTGCACCTACGAGTGCAGGCTGGTGCCGGGCCTGCTGCAGTCGGAGGCGTACGCAAGGGCGGTGTTCGAGGGCGCGATCCCGTTGCGGACCGACGAGGAGCTGGAAGCGCAGCTCGCCGCGCGAATGGAGCGACAGGCGATGATGCGGGAGCGGCCGACGGTGCCGTTCAGCTTCATCATCGAGGAGCACGTGTTCCGGCGGGAGGTCGGGGAGCCGGGCGTGATGCGCGAGCTGGTGGAGCACGTACTGGAACACACCGCCCCGCGCAACGTGACGCTTCAGGTGGTACCGCTGGACGTCGGTCTGCACGCCTGCCTGGATGGGCCGGTGCAGGTGCTGGAGACCCCGGAAAGGCGGCGGCTCGGGTACTCCGAGGGACAGAAGAACGGGCGGCTGATCTCTGACCCGAAAGAGGTAAGTGTCCTCTGTCACCGCTATGACACACTGCGCTCGCAGGCCCTCAACCCCAAGATGTCCCGGGACCTGTTGGAGAAACTGCGAGGAGAGCTATGAGCAGCGGTACGACGGAACTCGCCTGGTTCAAGTCCAGCTACAGCGGCAGCGAGGGCGACAGCTGTGTGGAGATCGCGATGGCCGAACAGGCCGTCCACATAAGGGACTCCAAGGACGTGACCCGTCCGGCGTTCGCCGTCGGCCGTGACGGCTGGGGCCGGTTCGTACGGTTCGCGTCCGAGCGCTGAACGATTCGGGGTACGCCTTCGTCGTGCCGGTCGGGTACCGGAGTGGCGGAGGCCGCCCCCACCGTCCGGAGCCGCCGTGCGCATGGCGCCGATGGCGGTGACCACGCCCGCGAGAGGAGAACCATGAACAGCGGTACACCGGAACTCGCCTGGTTCAAGTCCAGTTACAGCGGCAGCGAGGGCGATGACTGCGTGGAGGTCGCGATGGCCGAACAGGCCGTCCACATAAGGGACTCCAAGGACGTGACCCGTCCGGCGTTCGCCGTCGGCCGTGGCGGCTGGGGCCGGTTCGTACGGTTCGCGTCGGAACGCTGAACGGCCGGAGGTGTACTGTCCGCCGCCTCGGAGGATGAGGCGGGGGACAGTACACCTTCTCGTTTCCCGTCCCGTTCCGTCCTGCCCCGTCGTGCCGGTGCCGGGCCGTACGGCGCGGCGGGCGAAGGGGCGGGTCAGGTCAGGGTGTTGCGCAGGTGGGGGCCGAGGTGGCCCACGTACACCTTTCCTGAACGGGGAGTGTCGTCGTAGAAGTGGAGGCGCGGGGAGATCGTGTTGCCCCCGCCTATCTTCAGGTGGGCCTGCATGAAGACCCGGCCGGTGTGGTGCACCGCCTTGGGGACCGGGAGCATCCGCTCGTTGCGCAGCTTCGCCTGGCGGGCGACGGTGTCCGACTCGCGCATCGCGATCTTGGCCGTGGGGAAGGGGAAGGCGCTGGAGGCGTCGGACTTGCACCAGCTCAGGAAGTCGCCCGAGACGGTGCCGTCGGCGGAGGCCCGGGCGAACTGGTCCAGGGCCAGCAGCCCGTCCCAGGCGACGTACAGCCAGTTGTCCACCGACTGACTGTCCAGGGACCGGGTGGTCTTGCGGTTCCCGGTGAACGCGATGCCGGGCAGCTCGCCCAGGCGCTCCAGCAGCTCGGAGAAGCTCGTCGGGTAGACGATGTCCGCGGCGACGGCCGGGGTGTGGGCGACGGTGAACTGGCCCGCCTCCTGCAACTTCTCGCGCAGGAAGCGTATGAGCCGCTGGGACTCCTTGACCTTGTCGTACAACTCCTCGTTCTCGCCGCGCAGTTCGTTGCCGGCGTGCTCCACCCGCGCGAGTTCCGCGTAGAGGTCGTTGATCTCGCTGACCCGGATGGCCTCCGCGTGCTCCGCCTCGCCCAGCAGGGCGGTGAGCGCCGCGTTCTCGGAGCGGAGCTGGGCGAGGTCCGTACCGTCCTGGACCGAGCGGGGGCGCGTGCGCGGGCGCGGGACGCTGAGCAGCGCGGGGGGCAGCGGCTGCCGTGAGGAGAACCGCTGGGGGAGCGCGGCGAGTATGGAGGCGGCGCGGCGGAGGTCGGCGTCGATGGTGCGCCGCGACATGACGGGGTGGTTCTGGGCGTCGGGCTTCCACGCCGGGTCGATCCCCGGCAAATAGGTGCGGACGCCGCCGCCGAAGACGGGGTGGTACTCCAGCGCGGCGTTGAACTTGACCTGCGCCTCCGGCGTGAGCACGTACAGCACGGCCAGTCCGTGCAGGTAGCGGAAGAGTGGTTCGACGACCGAGCGGGACCACTCGTCGGGGTCCTTCCCGTACGGCACCGTGGCGACGACGACGGGCATCCGCCGGTTGCCGTCGCACAGCTCCTCGACGGTGTCGTCGACGTCCTCGGCCTCGATGAAGACGGGCGCGGCGGTGACGTCGGCGAGCGCGTCACGCGCCTCCAGCGCGTCCAGGAGGGAACGGACGATGTTCGGCGTGTGGGCGCGCTTGGGGGCGTCGCCCTCGCGGGCCGGCTGGTGCTCGATGTCGAGCTGCACCCACGTGCGGCCCGCGTCCTCTTCGAGACCGGAGCGCACGATGAGCGTGGACTGCCAGGTGCCCGAGTCCGAGGAGGGCGTCTCGCGCATGCGCCACCGGCTGTACGCGCCCTTCCGGCCGGACTCCGAATCGCGGTCCAGGGTGGCGTGGGTGGCGATCTCGGTCCGCCCCTCGTCCAGCCCGGAGGGGTCGTAGCCCTTGCCGCGAATCCATTCGAGCATCCGCCGCTCGGCGATGCCGCACGCCTTGACGTAACTGAGTCTGGTCGAGACCACCATGCGGTAGCCGCGTGGTTCCATGAACGCTCCTCGCAGGGAAGGGGGACGGGGCGGTTCCGGAGGGCCCGGTTTCACGAGTCTGACGCGCACCGCCGACGGTTCCGGAAGTTCCGGATGCGGGGAGCGTCAGTGCGCCGCCCCGCACTCCTGTACGCCCCTGGGGCGGGGCANGGGNGGAGNGACCGGTGCGCGGGGTTGGTGTATGGAGGCGGTTCGGGGGCCGGGGCGGGACGAGCGGCCGTTGCCGCCGCCCCGTGGCCGATGAAACGGTCACCGAGTTCGCGAACGGGCGTGGGCTTCGGCTTCCGCGCGGCCTTCGCGGTGGACCTTTGCCGGGTGGTCCTCTTCGCCGCCGGCTTCTCGGCGCGGGAGTGTGCGGCTGATTCCTGCTTGCCGGTGTGAAAGCCGCAGGTTTGCCTTGGCCGAGAACTTCAGTCATACGAGGGCGGATTGTTCACGCAATCGTGCCGAACAGCCGGCCGGCCCCCCGCCCTCGGACGAGCCCACGACCGAACGCTTTCCCGCGTACTCGTTCCCTGCGCTCTTGCTCTGACCCCCGGTGTCCACGAGATGACGCCTTCGCTCCCGACCGGAAGCTCCGGAAAATACTCGAAGACGCCACCACACCTCTTCCCGCATCCTGTTCACACAGGTCGGAAGGGGTGTGGCGGCGTCTTGCCCGAGGACCCTCAGATGTCGCGGAAGGTCTCGATCTGGGCGCCCACCGAGTTGAGGCGCTCGGCGAGCTCCTCGTAGCCCCGGTTGATGACGTACACGTTGCGCAGGACGGAGGTGCCCTCGGCGGCCATCATCGCCAGGAGGACCACCACGGCGGGGCGCAGCGCCGGCGGGCACATCATCTCGGCGGCGCGCCAGCGGGTCGGGCCCTCGACGAGGACGCGGTGCGGGTCGAGGAGCTGGAGGCGTCCGCCGAGCCGGTTGAGGTCGGTCAGGTAGATGGCGCGGTTGTCGTAGACCCAGTCGTGGATGAGGCTCTTGCCCTGGGCGGAGGCGGCGATGGCCGCGAAGAACGGCACGTTGTCGATGTTCAGGCCGGGGAACGGCATGGGGTGGATCTTGTCGATGGGCGCCTCCAGCTTGGAGGGCCGCACGGTCAGGTCCGTCAGCCGGGTGCGGCCGTTGTCCGCGGTGTACTCGGTGGAGCGGTCGTGGTCCAGGCCCATCTCCTCCAGGACCGCCAGCTCGATCTCCAGGAACTCGATCGGCACCCGGCGGATCGTCAGCTCCGACTCGGTGACGACCGCCGCGGCCAGCAGGCTCATCGCCTCGACCGGGTCCTCGGACGGCGAGTAGTCCACGTCCACGTCGATGTGCGGGACGCCGTGCACGGTGAGCGTCGTCGTGCCGACGCCCTCCACGCGCACGCCGAGGGCCTCCAGGAAGAAGCACAGGTCCTGGACCATGTAGTTGGAGGACGCGTTACGGATGACGGTGGTGCCGTCGTGGCGGGCCGCCGCCAGGAGCGCGTTCTCGGTGACCGTGTCGCCGCGCTCGGTCAGGACGATCGGGCGGTCCGGGGAGACCGACGGGTCGATCTGGGCGTGGTACAGGCCCTCGGTGGCGGTGACGTCCAGGCCGAAGCGGCGCAGGGCGATCATGTGCGGCTCGATGGTGCGCGTCCCCAGGTCGCAGCCGCCGGCGTAGGGCAGCTTGAAGGAGCGCAGGCGGTGCAGGAGCGGCCCGAGGAACATGATGATCGAGCGGGTGCGGCGGGCCGCGTCCGCGTCGATGGCCTCCATCGTCAGCTCGGTGGGCGGGACGATCTCCAGGTCCTTGCCCTCGTTGATCCAGCGGGCGCGGACGCCGATGGAGCTGAGGACCTCCAGGAGCCGGTAGACCTCCTCGATCCGCGCGACCCGGCGCAGGACGGTGCGGCCCTTGTTCAGCAGCGAGGCGCACAGCAGCGCCACGCACGCGTTCTTGCTCGTCTTCACGTCGATGGCGCCGGACAGGCGACGGCCGCCGACCACCCGCAGGTGCATGGGACCCGCGTAGCCCAGCGACACGATCTCGCTGTCCAACGCCTCACCGATGCGGGCGATCATCTCAAGGCTGATGTTCTGATTGCCGCGTTCGATGCGGTTCACGGCGCTCTGACTGGTGCTCAGTGCCGTGGCGAGCTGCGCCTGTGTCCAGCCCCGATGCTGCCGGGCGTCACGGATGAGCCTGCCGATGCGTACGAGGTAGTCGTCTGTCATGGCGTCAGGCTATCTCAGATATGAGATGATCTTCTCGTCGGACTGCGCCGTGCGGGTGGTGGTCCACGCCGCGTCGCAAGGACGTCACGACGACTGAGCCTGCGTCACGTATGGAGATGTACCCACCTGTTTTTCTTATTCCTCAAATATCACCCGAAACGATGCTTATCGGGCAATGTGCTCTGGATGGCGGGTGAAGTGCCGTGCGCGACCGGGAGTGCGGGGCGGGTAGTGCGGGGCGGGCGGCGGGGGTGTCGCCGTCGGGGTTCCGGTCGGTGCCCCTCGCGGCGGACCCGCACGCGCCTCCCGGGCACGGAGGTGCCGGGATGGGGTATGGAAAGGCGCTCAGCCTAGGACCCGAAGATATGAAAAGCAAAACGCCGGGGATGGGCCGAAGTGCAGGGCCCGGACGGCGCCCTGCCCCACCCGCCTCATTCATCCCTCGCTGCTCGCGTTGCCCGTCCTCTCCCTTCCNGCCCGCCCATCGTGCCCGCCCAGGGGTCGTCCGCCCCNCCCTCCTGTGCCCGCCCGCCGCGGCGACGGTGCCGATGGCCGGACAGGGGGTCCCCCTCGGGCGACGGGGCCCGGCCGGCGGACGGGTGCCGGTCCGCCGGGACCGTTCCGAACGGTGAAGCGCCGTAAGGGACTTCGGGTCGCCTCCTCCCCTGGTTCCGCAGTCACCGGGGTGCGGTAGGTTGCCCGCCGTGCCCGGACTCGACCCCGCCGCCTGGCCGCCCGCCCCGAGAAGGGCCGAACGGCTCGTGCTCCGCGAGTCGGAGCCCCGGGACCGTGCGGCGTTCGTCGACCTGTTCGCCTCACCGGAGGTGCACGCCCACCTCGGTGGTCCCCGGCCGCGTGACGAGCTCGAACGCGTGATGCCCGAGGTGCCGGGGCGGCGCCCCGGCCTCTTCGTGGTCGATCTCGACGGAACGATGATCGGTACGGTCACGTTCGAGCGGCGCGGCGCGGAGCGCCCGGGGCACGTCCGCCCGGACGCCGGGGAGGCCGAGCTCGGCTACGTGTTCCTGCCCGGGGCGTGGGGACACGGGTACGCCGCCGAGGCGTGCGCGGCGGCACTCGACTGGTTCGCCGGCGCGTTCCCCGGCGAACCGGTGGTGCTCTGCACCCGGACCGCCAACGACCGCTCGATGCGCCTCGCGGCGAGGCTGGGGTTCACCGAGGTGGAGCGGTTCGAGGAGTACGGCGCCGAGCAGTGGTTCGGCGTGTGGTACCCGGTCACGACGCCCGGTTGATCCCCGTGGTGAAGGGCTTCGCCCCGCTGCCCGGTCGCGCTGCCCGGTCGCGGCGCCCGGCTGAGCCCCGTACCGGAGGGCCTCGCCCCGCTGCCCGGTCACGCTGCCCGGTTGATCCCCGTGGTGGAGGGCCTCGCCCCGCCGCCTGGTCACGCCGCCCGGTCACGTTGCCCGGACGGCGGTGTCCGGACGGCCGCGCGTACGCGGAGACCGGGAGACCGTACGGGACGGGAAGCCCGCCGCGTCCCGTACGGCCGGGGCCGGGGCCGGGACCGGGCCCGGGGAGCCGGGGCGAGGGCGGGCCCACCGGCAGGGAAGCCGGACGGCGCGGGTGGCTGCCGGGCGCCCTGCCGCCCCGGTCACGGGCAAAGGGCGTCGGCACATGACCGGAAGGCGGTGATGTACTAGAGTTATCTCGACATCGAGATATCTGCTGACGACGCACCGCGGCCGCTCGGGCGGGTAAGGCAATCCTAAGTAAGTCTTACCTTAACGGACCGGCGGGATGCCGGGGCGGCAGGATGCGGTTGAACGCGCACATTGATGAAGGAGACTGTCGTGTCGGCGAACAGCTTCGACGCCCGCAGCACGCTGCGCGTGGGCGACGAGTCGTACGAGATCTTCCGGCTGGACAAGGTTGAGGGCTCGGCCCGCCTGCCGTACAGCCTCAAGGTCCTGCTGGAGAACCTGCTCCGCACCGAGGACGGCGCGAACATCACCGCCGACCACATCCGGGCCCTCGGCGGCTGGGACTCCCAGGCCCAGCCGAGCCAGGAGATCCAGTTCACCCCGGCCCGTGTGATCATGCAGGACTTCACCGGCGTCCCGTGCGTCGTGGACCTCGCCACCATGCGCGAGGCCGTCAAGGAGCTCGGCGGCGACCCGTCGAAGATCAACCCGCTGGCCCCGGCCGAGCTGGTCATCGACCACTCCGTCATCGCCGACAAGTTCGGCACCCGCGACTCCTTCGCGCAGAACGTCGAGCTGGAGTACGGCCGCAACAAGGAGCGCTACCAGTTCCTGCGCTGGGGCCAGACCGCCTTCGACGAGTTCAAGGTCGTCCCGCCCGGCACCGGCATCGTCCACCAGGTGAACATCGAGCACCTGGCCCGCACGGTCATGGTCCGCGGCGGCCAGGCGTACCCCGACACCCTCGTCGGCACCGACTCGCACACCACCATGGTCAACGGCCTCGGCGTCCTCGGCTGGGGCGTCGGCGGCATCGAGGCCGAGGCGGCCATGCTGGGCCAGCCGGTCTCCATGCTCATCCCGCGCGTCGTCGGCTTCAAGCTGACCGGCGAGCTGCCCACCGGCACCACCGCCACCGACCTGGTGCTCACCATCACCGAGATGCTGCGCAAGCACGGCGTCGTCGGCAAGTTCGTCGAGTTCTACGGCGAGGGCGTCGCGGCCACCAGCCTCGCCAACCGCGCCACCATCGGCAACATGTCGCCCGAGTTCGGCTCCACCGCCGCGATCTTCCCGATCGACGACGAGACGCTGAACTACCTCAAGCTCACCGGCCGTTCCGAGCAGCAGGTCGCGCTCGTCGAGGCGTACGCCAAGGAGCAGGGCCTCTGGCTGGACCCGTCCGCCGAGCCGGACTTCTCCGAGAAGCTGGAGCTGGACCTCTCCACCGTCGTCCCCTCCATCGCCGGCCCCAAGCGCCCGCAGGACCGCATCGTCCTGGCCGACGCCGCCGAGCAGTTCAGGCGCGACGTCCTCAACTACGTCGAGGCGGGCGTGACCGGCGGCGACGACCGCGAGCCGGGCGTCCCGCAGCAGGAGCAGCCGCACGGCGTGGCCTCCCCGGTCGACGAGGCGAGCGCCGAGTCCTTCCCGGCCTCCGACGCCCCCGCCTACGGCCACGACGACAACGGCGCCGGCGCCCCGCAGCACGAGGGCGGCGCGGTCGACTCGGTGCCGAGCAACCCGGTCACCGTCACCGCCCCCGACGGCTCGACGTACGAGCTCGACCACGGCGCCGTCACGGTCGCCGCGATCACCTCCTGCACCAACACCTCCAACCCGTACGTGATGGTCGCCGCCGCGCTCGTCGCGAAGAAGGCCGTCGAGAAGGGCCTGACCCGCAAGCCGTGGGTCAAGACCACCCTCGCCCCGGGCTCCAAGGTCGTCACCGACTACTTCGACAAGGCGGGCCTCACCCCGTACCTCGACAAGGTCGGCTTCAACCTCGTCGGCTACGGCTGCACCACCTGCATCGGCAACTCCGGCCCGCTGCCGGAGGAGGTCTCCGAGGCCGTCAACGAGCACGACCTCGCCGTCGTGTCCGTCCTCTCCGGCAACCGGAACTTCGAGGGCCGGATCAACCCGGACGTCAAGATGAACTACCTGGCGTCCCCGCCGCTGGTCGTCGCGTACGCCCTCGCCGGCTCCATGAAGGTGGACATCACCAAGGACGCCCTCGGCACCGACCAGGACGGCAACTCGGTCTACCTCAGGGACGTCTGGCCGACCGAGGCCGAGGTCAACGACGTCGTCGCGGGCGCCATCGGCGAGGACATGTTCTCCAAGTCCTACAGCGACGTCTTCGCGGGCGACGCCCAGTGGCAGGCCCTGCCGATCCCCACCGGCGACACCTTCGAGTGGGACCCGCAGTCCACCTACGTCCGCAAGCCCCCGTACTTCGAGGGCATGACCATGGACCCGGCCCCGGTCGAGGACATCACCGGCGCCCGCGTCCTGGCCAAGCTGGGCGACTCGGTCACCACCGACCACATCTCCCCGGCCGGCGCCATCAAGGCCGACACCCCGGCCGGCAAGTACCTCACGGAGCACGGCGTCGAGCGCCGCGACTTCAACAGCTACGGCTCCCGCCGCGGCAACCACGAGGTCATGATCCGCGGCACGTTCGCCAACATCCGCCTGCGCAACCAGATCGCGCCGGGCACCGAGGGCGGCTACACGCGCGACTTCACGCAGGAGGGCGGCCCGGTCTCCTTCATCTACGACGCCTCCCAGAACTACCAGGCCGCCGGCATCCCGCTGGTCGTCCTGGCCGGCAAGGAGTACGGCTCCGGCTCGTCCCGCGACTGGGCCGCCAAGGGCACCGCGCTCCTCGGCGTCAAGGCCGTCATCGCCGAGTCGTACGAGCGCATCCACCGCTCGAACCTCATCGGCATGGGCGTCCTGCCGCTCCAGTTCCCCGAGGGCGCCTCCGCCGAGTCCCTCGGCCTGACCGGCGAGGAAACCTTCTCCGTCTCCGGCGTCACCGAGCTGAACGAGGGCACCACGCCGCGCACGGTCAAGGTCACCACCGACACGGGCGTCGAGTTCGACGCGGTCGTCCGCATCGACACCCCCGGTGAGGCCGACTACTACCGCAACGGCGGCATCATGCAGTACGTGCTGCGCAACCTGATCCGCGGCTGAGCCCCCGGCAGACCAGCACCGGAGGGCCGCACCCCGTCTCCACGGGGTGCGGCCCTCCGGCCGTCTCCGGGGCCCGGAGGCGGGCNGACGGGCGGGAGCACGTGCCCGGCGGGAGGACCGGGGGCCGGGTGGATAGGCGGGACGGCGATCGCTGACTAGAGTCCTCTCGTCACAACCGGTTGTGGGGACAACCGGGTTGCCTCGGGGAGGGCTTGCAGCACATGAGTCGTCGCTCTACCGGTCTCGTCGGCGTCTGGGTCGAAACGCAACGGCAGCAACAGCGCCAGCTGGAAGCCGAAGCCAGGCGGCGGAGGCAGCAGGAGCAGCAGGCGCGGGCCCACCAGCGGCGAGCCGCCCAGAGCTACCGCGAGTACCGGCAGGCGGAGGCCCTGCGACGCACGCAGGAACTGGACGCGCAGGTCGCGTCATTGCAGGGCCTCCTCGCCCGGGGCTGTCAGGCTCCCGCCTTCAGGGCCGCCTCCCTCATACGACCCGAGGAGGTCCAGCCCTTCGCTCCGGGTCCGCTGGCGCAGCCGGTGCCCATGCCGGACTTCAGCCACTATCAGGTGCAGAGCGGCTGGACCGCGAGCCGCCGGGCCCAGGCACAGGCGGAGGCCAGGGCCCGCTTCGAGCAGGACTGGCACGCGGCCCAAGCCGCGGAGACCCGGCGGCAGCAGCAGCTCGCGTCGTACCGGCGGGAGTACCAGGCGTGGGCGGACGCCCGGCTGGCCGACGTACGGCGGCACAACGCCGATGTCACCACGATGGCCGAAGGCGTGAGCCGCCGGGACCCCGACTCCGTGATCGAGTACTTCACCGCGGCCCTCTACGCCTCGACGGCGTGGCCGGAGGGTTTCCCCCGTCAGGTGGGAGCGGCCTACGACCCGGCGGCCGGGCAGTTGGTGCTGGACTGGGAACTGCCCGACTACGGCATCGTGCCGGCGGTCAAGGCCGTCCGGTACTTGTCCAGTACCGATCAGGACAGGGAGACCTCTCGCCCAGTGGGCCAGCGCCGTGCCCTGTACCGGGAGGTCCTGGCCCAGTGCACGCTGCTCGTCCTGCACGAACTGTTCGCGGCCGACGAGTCGGGCGCACTGGACTCGGTGGCCCTGAACGGGTTCGTCGACGGTCACGACCCCGTGACGGGCCGACCGGGCCACATCTTCCTCGTCACCGCCATGGTCTCGCGTCGTTCGTTCCGCGACCTGCACCTGGCACAGGTGGACGCGGGGAGCTGCCTGTCCGACGCGCTGCGCGGCCAGGTATCGGCCCGACCCGACCAACTCGTACCGGTCCGGCCGGGCAGGCGCCCGCACGACGTCGGCAACCGCGTCGTCACCCACGGCGGCGACGAGGAACCGGACCTGTTCGACATGGACCCGGTCGCCTTCGAGGGCCTCGTCGCCGACCTCTTCCGGGCCATGGGGATGCAGGCGGTGACCACCCAGCGTTCGAACGACGGCGGCGTGGACGTCGACGCGCTGGACCCGACGCCGATCCGCGGCGGCAAGATCGTCGTGCAGGTGAAGCGCTACCGCAACACCGTGCCCCCCGCCGCCGTGCGCGACCTGTACGGGACCGTGCAGGACGCCGGCGCCAACAAGGGCGTCCTCGTCACGACGTCGCGATTCGGCCCCGGCTCGCACGCCTTCGCCAACGGCAAGCCCCTGGAACTCGTCTCGGGCCCCGAGCTCGTCGACCTGTTGCACCGCCACGGGCTGCGCGGCCGACTGGGCGAGCGCGGGCGCCCGAGGGAGGACGGCCGGCAGAGTGCGGGCGAGCGCCGGGAGCCGGCACGGACGGCACCCTCGGAGTCGGCCCCGGGACTGCCCGGCGACTACAACGTCCTGGGCATGTCGTGGGCCGGCAGCGTCGCCCTGGACGTGTGCGCCCTCGTCTGCCGCGGCGACCGCATCCTCAGCGACGACCACTTCGTCTTCTTCAACAACCCCCGGACGCCGGACGGTTCGGTGCGTGCCCTTCCCGCCACCGCGCCCGACAAGGCCGCGCTCTGCGTCTCCTTCGACGGGCTGCCCGACGAGGCCGACCGGTTCGTCCTGGTGGCCGCCGTCGATCCGGACGTCGATCCGGACGCCGATCTCTCCGGTTTCACGGACGCCTGTATCCGCCTGCTCGACCCGGAGTTGTCCGAGCTGGGACGGCTTGAGGTCTCCGACGGCCGACCGCGCGAAACCGCCCTGGTACTTGGCTCCTTCCGCCGGAGGCCGAATGGGGACTGGGACTTCGTCCTGGGCGGCAAGGGCTACCCGGGGGGTCTGGAGGAACTCGTCCAGGACTTCGGCATCGAGGTGCGGTAGGCCCGTGGAGCTCCCGGTGTCACCATGCCGCGCGGCTCCCGTCCGGGCCCGGCCGGCGGCCTCCGAGGTCTCGACTGGGGAAAGACTCCCGCCGAATACTGTCATCGATCTTGCTCCCCCGGGCCGGGGCGGACTATACCTGTCGGCGTCCGCACGGCCGTTCGTCCGAGCAGCCGGGTGGGTGCACGACTCCCTGCACCAATCGGCAAGACCCAGCTGCGACGAGAGCGCGGTGACGGGGCCCTTCGCCTGAGGCGAGCTGTACGGGTGACCGGCGCACCGCCCGAGTCCTGGAGAAGGCGAGGACGTGAGCATGGGATCCACCTCCGCCCCCGGCGACGGCCCCACCCCGGAAGGCACCGGGCGGCGCGCGGCCCCCGGCCGCCGCGACCTGCTCCGGCGGTCCGCCGCCCTCGGCCTGGCCGCCGTCCCCGCGACGGGCCTGCTGGCCGCCTGCGCCACCGGCGGCGCGGGCAACGGCGCCGGCCCCACGGCCGCCGCGGGCGAGAAGACCGCGAAGAACCCCCTCGGCGTGAAGGAGGGCGCCCCGCTGGAGGCGTTCGTCTTCAAGGGCGGGCTCGGCGACCAGTACGTGAAGGACGCCGAGGCCGACTACCGGGCCGCGTACCGGGCCGAGGTGAAGCACACCGGTACCCAGCAGGTCGGTCCCAAGCTCACCCCGCGCTTCGCCGGCGGCAACCCGCCCGACGTCGTCGACAACTCCGGTGCCGACCGCCTGGACATGAACAAGCTGTCCACTCAGGGCCAGCTGAAGGACCTCGCCGCGCTGCTCGACGCGCCCTCCCTCGACGACCCGGCGAGGAGGGTGCGCGACACCATCCACCCCAGCACCCTGGAGAAGGGCCTGCACGGCGACACGTTCGACGTGCTCTACTACGCCTTCACCGTCTACGGCACCTGGTACTCCCGGAAGCTCCTCGGCTCCAGGGGCTGGGCGTACCCGAAGACCCTCGACGAGATGGTCGCGCTCTGCGGCGAGATCAAGAAGGCCGGCATCGCGCCCTGGACGTACGCCGGCAAGTACCCGTACTACGTCCACTTCACCCTGTTCGGCCAGATAGCCAAGATCGGCGGCATGGAGAAGTGGATCGCCATCGACAACCTGGAGCCGAACGCCTGGACGTCCAACGACGCCGTCCGCCAGGTCGCCGAGCACTACGAGGAACTCGCCGCGAAGAAGTACTTCCTGGAGGGCAGTCAGGGCCTCACCCACATCCAGTCGCAGACCGCCTGGACCAAGGGGAAGGCGGTCTTCCTCCCCAACGGCTCCTGGGTCGAGAACGAGTCCGCGCCCACCACCCCGGACGGCTTCGGCATGTCGGTGGGCGCCCTCCTCGACGGCGGCGGTGACGCGATGCCGCACGGCACCCTGCGCGCCGAGCCGAGCGAGCCGTACCTCGTCGCCGCGAGGGGCCGGAACCCGATCGGCGGCATGGAACTGCTGCGCATCATGCTGTCGAAGAAGCACGCGCGGAACTTCGCGGCGAAGGTGAAGTCGCTGACGTGCGTCGTGGACGCCACGCGGGGCATGGCCCTCTCGCCGGGCCTGGCCTCCGCCGACAGGGCCTTCAGGGCGGCGGGGAAGAACCTCGTCAACCTCCAGTTGCAGGAGTGGTACCCGACGCTCACCGACCAGAAGATCGGCGGCCTCACCGGGCAGTTGCTCACCGGCGAGATCAAGGCGGCCGACTGGATCAGGGGCACCCAGGCGGCGGCCGACAGGGTGGCCCGCGACGACTCCGTCACCAAGTTCGAACGCACCGCCTGACCCGCGGCGGCGACCGCCCGACCCGGCCGCGCCGCCCGGTCCCGTTCCGACCGCACCGCCCGTCCCGTACCGACGACCAGCCGCCCCGCCGACGCCGCGGGACCGGAAGAGGGGAGCCGGGAGCCCGTGCACCACGGAAAACGCCGCTTCGTCGTGGGCTTCCTGGCCGCGCCGCTGCTGCTCTACGCCGTCTTCGTGATCTCGCCCTTCGTCCAGGCGTTCCAGATCTCCCTGACCGACTGGTCCGGCCTGGTCGGCACCGCCGAGTTCGTCGGCCTGGACAACTTCGCCCGGCTGTGGGACGACGAGGACTTCTGGAACGCCCTGCGCCACAACCTCTTCCTGCTGGCGCTCGTACCGCTGGTCACCCTCGCCCTCGGGCTGTTCTTCGCCTTCATGCTCAACGTGGGCGGCAGGCGCCGGCGGAACGAGGTGGTCACGGGTGTCGCCGGCGCGCGGTTCTACACGTTCGTCTTCTTCTTCCCGCAGGTCGTGTCCGTCACGATCATCGCCGTCATCTGGCTCAACGTCTACAACCCCGACCCGGACGACGGCATGCTCAACGCGCTCCTCGGCGCCGTCGGCCTGGACGGCCTGCAGAACGCCTGGCTCGGGGAGCGGAGCATCGCCCTGTGGTGCATCGGCGCAGTCATGGTGTGGGGCCACGTCGGCTTCTACGTGGTGCTGTTCTCCGCCGCCATGTCGTCCATCCCGCGCGAGGTGTACGAGGCGGCCCTGCTCGACGGCGCCAACCGGTTCGACACCCTCTTCCGGATCACGCTGCCCCTGCTGTGGGACACCGTCCAGACCGGCTGGGTGTACATGGGCATCATCGCGCTGGACGGCTTCGCGCTGGTCCAGATCATGTCCGGGAACGGAGGAGGCCCCTCCGGCGCCGCGGACGTGATGCCGCTCAGGCTCTACGAGACGGCCTTCACCAACAGCCGGTTCGGGTACGCCGCCGCGATGGGCGTCGCGATGCTCGTGGTCACGATGGTCTTCGCCGTCCTCGCTCTGCGCCTCGGGCGCCGTGAGCGCGTCGAGTACTAGTACCAGGGGAGGCCGTCCGTGGACACCGAAGAGATCCGGAAGGCGGACGGGCCGGCGCCCGGCCGCCGGCCCGCCGCCACCGGCCGGGCGCCGCGCCGCGTCCCGCGGAGGCCCGCCGAGGGCGCGGTCCTCAACGTCTTCTCCCACGGCATCCTCGCGCTGTGGGCGCTGATGGTGGGCGTCCCGCTGCTGTGGGTGCTGTGGAGCTCCTTCAAGGACAGCGGGAGCATCCTCGGCGACCCGTGGGCCCTGCCCACCGTCCTGCACTGGGAGAACTGGCCCAACGCCTGGAACGAGGCGAGCATGGGCCGGTACTTCGTCAACACGGTCGTCGTCGTGGGGGGTTCCGTCACCGGCACGATGGTGCTGGGCTCGATGGCCGCCTACGCGCTGGCCCGCTTCGACTTCCCCGGGAACCGGCTCGTCTACTACCTGTTCGTCGCCGGCATGTCCTTCCCCGTGTTCATGCTGGTGGTCCCGCTGTTCTTCGTGCTGCGGGACTTCCCCGGCACGTCGCTGCTGGCGACGCACCACGGGCTGATCCTCGTCTACATCGCGTACTCGCTGCCGTTCACCGTCTTCTTCATGACGGCGTTCTTCCGGACGCTGCCGACCTCCGTGGCGGAGGCGGCGGCGATCGACGGCGCCTCGCACACCAGGACGTTCTTCCAGATCATGCTGCCCATGGCCAGGCCGGGGCTGGTCAGCGTCGGCATCTTCAACTTCCTGGGGCAGTGGAACCAGTACCTGCTGCCGATGGTGCTGAACCAGCAGGAGGACACGTACGTCCTCACCCAGGGCCTCGCCATGATCGCGCTCCAGCAGGGCTACCGGGGCGACTGGGGCGCGCTGATGGCCGGGATGACGATCGCCATGCTCCCGGTACTGGTGGTGTACGCGGTCTTCCAGCGGCAGGTGCAGGCGGGGCTGACGGCCGGCGCCCTGAAGTGAGGGCGGCTGCCCGGGGACGGTCCTGAGGCGGGCGCGACCCGGAAGGGCGAGACGGCGACCCTGAGACCCGAGACGCCGGCCCTGAGAGCCGAGACGGCGACCCTGAGATCCAAGACGGCGCCCCTGAGATCCAAGACGGCGACCCTGAGATCCAAGACGGTGACCTGAGGGGCGGCGCCCCGGGGGCTCAGGGGTCCGGCGTCTCAGGGGCCTGGCGTCTCAGGGGTCCGGTGTCCGTCCCCGGGGCCTGACGTCTCAGGGGCCTGGGTCCCGGGAACCGGGGCCCAGGAGGAGGCCGGGCTGGAGTACGCCCCGGGGGGCGGACCCCAAGGGGAGGACGGCCCGGAGTCCGGCTCCCGGGAGGGCCGGGCACCCGCGCGCCACGGCGTACCGGCTCCGGAGCGCGGGTTCCGCGCACCCCTGCCCCGGTATGCCGGGCCTGGCCGGAAATCGACCGCTCTCCCGGGTTTCGCGCTCCCGGCTCCCTTGACGCGCGGTGGCGCGAAACGCTCAGGTTAGAGTTCACCAGGCGGAGAGAGCAGCGGGAATGAGAGAGCCGATGGAGACCCCGGGGTCGCAGACGTCCCTGCATCGCGCCAACCTCGAACGGGTCGTGCGTGCCGTCCGCATGGCCGGTTCGCTCACCCAGGCGGAGATCGCCAGAGCCACCGGCCTGTCCGCCGCCACGGTCTCCAACATCGTGCGGGAGCTGAAGGACGGCGGCACGGTCGAGGTCACCCCGACCTCCGCGGGGGGCCGCCGGGCCCGCAGCGTCTCGCTCAGCGGTGACGCCGGAGCCGTCGTCGGCGTCGACCTCGGCCACACCCACCTGCGCGTCGCCGTCGGCACCCTCGCCCACCGGGTGCTCACCGAGGAGTCCGAGCCGCTGGACCCGGGCACCTCGTGCGCCGAGGGCCTCGACCGGGCGGAACGGCTGGTCAGGCGGCTGATCGGGGAAGCCGGCGTCAGCCCCGGCAAGGTGATCGGCGTCGGTCTCGGCCTCCCCGGCCCGATCGGCGCCGCCCCCGGCGCACCCGGCGCCGCGCCGGTCCCGCCGGGCCGGGCCGCCGCCGACCCCGGCCGGGAGCTCTCCGCCCGCCTCGGGGCCCCGGTGTACGTGGACGACGACGCCCGCCTCGGCGCCCTCGGCGAGCTGGTGTGGGGGGCCGGCCGGGGCGTGCGCGACCTCGCGTACGTCAGGGTCGCCGACGGCGTCGGCGCCGGCCTCGTCATCGACGGGCGGATCTACCGTGGCCCCGGCGGCACCGCGGGGGAGATCGGGCACATCACCCTCGACGAGTCGGGCCCCGTCTGCCGCTGCGGCAACCGCGGCTGCCTGGAGACCTTCACGGCCGCGCGGTACGTCCTGCCGCTGCTCCGGCCCGGCCACGGCCCCGACCTGACCATGGCGGGGGTCGTCCGGCTCGCCCGCGAGGGCGACCCCGGCTGCCGCCGCGTCCTCGCCGACGTGGGCCGCCACATCGGCAGCGGCGTCGCCAGCCTCTGCAACCTGCTCAACCCCAGCCGGGTCGTCCTCGGCGGCGACCTCGCGGAAGCCGGCGAACTGGTCCTGGCACCCCTCCGCGAGTCCGTCTCGCGGTACGCGATCCCCAGCGCGGCCCGGCACCTCACGGTGGTCTCCGGGGCGCTCGGCGGGCGCGCGGAGGTGCTGGGCGCCCTCGCCCTCGTACTGAACGAGATGGGCGACTCGACCCTCCTGGGCGGGACCCGCCGAGCCGGCGGCCGGGCCCCCGCGTCCGTGTAGCCGCCCCCGCGCCTCCGTATCGCTCCCGCGCCATTCCGA
>NZ_CP095474.1:3735037-3735141 GCF_023614315.1 Streptomyces sudanensis
CCTCCGCGCCGCCCCCGCGCCTCCGCATCGCTCCCGCGCCGCCCTCGCGCCTCCGCGCCCCCCGCCTGTTTTATTGTTGTTAGTGCTACGGGGNTNNTCNNTTT
>NZ_CP095474.1:3735202-3756042 GCF_023614315.1 Streptomyces sudanensis
GTNCNGCCCCGGACGTACCGCCCCGCCCGGGTGCACCGGCCCGGCCCGCGCCGTCCGCCGGTGTGATCGACTCGGCGCCCTCCGGGGCACGGCCCGATGCCCGCGGCACGGAACGGAACATTAGACTCGGCGGATCGGCACGCTCGACCGGCTCAACCTCGACCAGCCCAACACGCAAGGAGGCACGGGTGGCATTGCTGACCCGTATCAGGGGACCGCGCGACCTCGACCGGCTCTCCCCCGAGCAGCTCGACCGGCTGGCCTCGGAGATCCGCACCTTCCTCGTCGACGCGGTCTCCAAGACCGGCGGGCACCTCGGGCCGAACCTCGGCGTCGTGGAGCTGACCATCGCCCTGCACCGCGTCTTCGAGTCCCCGAAGGACAGGATCCTCTGGGACACCGGTCACCAGTCGTACGTGCACAAGCTGCTCACCGGCCGTCAGGACTTCTCCCGGCTGAAGATGAAGGGCGGCCTCTCCGGCTACCCGGCGCGCGCCGAGTCCGAGCACGACCTCATCGAGAACTCGCACGCCTCCACCGTCCTGGGCTGGGCGGACGGCCTGGCCAAGGCGAACGAACTGCTCGGCAGGGACGACCACGTGGTCGCCGTCATCGGCGACGGGGCCCTCACCGGCGGCATGGCCTGGGAGGCGCTCAACAACATCGCCGACGCCAAGGACCGCCCCCTCGTCATCGTCGTCAACGACAACGAGCGCTCCTACGCGCCCACCATCGGCGGCCTCGCCAACCACCTGGCGACCCTGCGCACCACCGACGGGTACGAGCGGTTCCTGGCCCGCACCAAGGACATCCTCGACCGCACCCCCGTGGTCGGGAAGCCGCTGTACGAGACGCTGCACGGCGCGAAGAAGGGCCTGAAGGACTTCATCGCCCCGCAGGGCCTCTTCGAGGACCTGGGCCTGAAGTACGTCGGCCCCATCGACGGCCACGACATCGCCGCCGTCGAGTCCGCCCTCCAGCGCGCCAAGCGGTTCAACGGCCCGGTGATCGTCCACTGCCTCACCGAGAAGGGCCGCGGCTACCAGCCCGCCCTCCAGGACGAGGCCGACCGCTTCCACGCGGTCGGGAAGATCCACCCGGACACAGGCCTGCCGATCGCCTCCTCCGGCGCCGACTGGACCTCCGTCTTCGCCGACGAGATGGTCGCTCTGGGCAAGGAGCGCGAGGACATCGTCGCCATCACCGCGGCGATGCTCCAGCCGGTCGGCCTCGACCGGTTCGCCAAGGAGTTCCCCGAGCGCGTGTACGACGTCGGCATCGCCGAGCAGCACGCCGCCGTCTCCGCGGCCGGGCTCGCCGCCGGCGGCCTCCACCCGGTCGTCGCCGTCTACGCGACCTTCCTCAACCGCGCCTTCGACCAGGTCCTCATGGACGTCGCCCTCCACGACTGCGGAGTGACGTTCGTCCTGGACCGGGCCGGTGTCACCGGCACCGACGGCGCCTCCCACAACGGCATGTGGGACATGTCGATCCTCCAGGTCGTCCCGAACCTGCGGATCGCCGCCCCCCGCGACGCCGACCAGGTCCGCGCCCAGCTCCGCGAAGCCGTCGCCGTGGAGGACGCCCCGACCGTCGTGCGGTACTCCAAGGGCGCGGTCGGCCCCGCCGTCGACGCGGTGGGCCGTGTCGGCGGCATGGACGTGCTGCGCGAGCCGGGCACCGACCGGCCGGACGTGCTGCTGGTGTCCGTCGGCGCGCTCGCCCCGATGTGCCTGGAGATCGCCGGCCTCCTCGACCGGCAGGGCATCTCCACCACCGTCGTCGACCCGCGCTGGGTCAAGCCCGTCGACGAGGCCATGGCGCCGCTCGCCGCCCGGCACCGCGTCGTCGTCACCGTCGAGGACAACGGCCGCGCCGGCGGCGTCGGCAGCGCCGTCGCCCAGGCGCTGCGCGACGCGGGCGTCGACGTGCCGCTGCGCGACTTCGGCATCCCGCAGCGGTTCCTCGACCACGCCTCCCGCGCGGAGATCCTCGCCGAGGTCGGGCTGACCGCCCCGGACATCGCCCGCCAGGTCACCGGCCTGGTGTCCAAGCTGGACGGCCTGCACCAGTCGCGGGTCGGCGCGGCCCGCGCCGCCGCGCCCGCCGAGAAGGCCGCGGAGCCGGCCCGCGACTGACGCCGGACGCCCGGCCCGCGCGGACCGGCCCCGGCCGGGTCCGGCGGGCCGCCGGTGGGCCGATGGGCCGGTGGGCCGGTGGGGGCACTCTGACCGGGTGGTCCCACCGGCCCATTCGTGTGATGAACACACCTGTGGGCGTGCGTGTCCCGGACCGCGCCCGGACCATGACGGGGTGAGCACACAGAGCGACCCGGCGGGGCGCCGGGACAGCGGACTGTTCCGCACCAAGACGGTCGAGCAGTCCATCCGGGACACCGAGGAGCCCGAGCACGGGCTGCGCCGGACGCTGTCCGCGCTCGACCTGACGGTCTTCGGCGTCGGCGTCATCATCGGCACCGGCATCTTCGTCCTCACGGGCAAGGTCGCCAAGGAGACCGCGGGCCCGGCCACCGCCCTCGCCTTCGTCGTCGCCGGCATCGTCTGCGCACTGGCCGCGCTCTGCTACGCCGAGTTCGCCTCGACCGTCCCGGTCGCCGGGTCGGCGTACACCTTCGCGTACGCCTCGCTGGGGGAGCTGGCCGCCTGGATCATCGGCTGGGACCTGGTGCTGGAGTTCGCGCTGGGCACGGCGGTCGTCGCGGTCGGCTGGTCCGGGTACGTGCGCTCCCTGCTCGACAACGTCGGCTGGAACCTGCCGCAGGCCCTGTCCGGGACGGACGAGGCGCAGGGCTTCGGCTTCGACCTGCTGGCGTTCCTGCTGATCCTGCTGCTCACCGGGGTCCTGGTGCTCGGCATGAAGTTGTCCGCCCGGCTCACCGCGATCGTCGTCGTCATCAAGGTCACGGTGGTCCTCGTCGTGATCGTCGCGGGCGCCTTCTTCGTCAAGGCCGCCAACTACCGGCCGTTCGTCCCCGACGCGCAGAAGCAGTCCGGCGGCAGCGGCCTCGACGCGCCGCTGGTGCAGCTCCTCTTCGGGTACGAGCCGACGAACTTCGGCGTCATGGGCATCTTCACCGCCGCGTCCATCGTCTTCTTCGCCTTCATCGGGTTCGACGTGGTCGCCACCGCCGCCGAGGAGACCCGCGTCCCGCAGCGGGACATGCCGCGCGGCATCCTCGGCTCGCTGCTCGTCTGCACCCTCCTGTACGTGGCCGTGTCGGTCGTCGTCACGGGCATGCAGCACTACAGCCGGCTGTCCGTCGACGCTCCCCTCGCCGACGCCTTCAAGGCGACCGGACATCCCTGGTACGCCGGGTTCATCAGCTTCGGCGCCTCCGTCGGCCTCATCACCGTCTGCATGATCCTGCTGCTCGGCCAGACCCGGGTGTTCTTCGCGATGAGCCGCGACGGCCTCCTGCCCCGATTCTTCTCCCGCACCCACCCGGTGTTCTCCACCCCGTACCGGGCGACCGTGCTGCTGGGCGTGCTGATCGCCGTCATCGCCGGGCTGACCAGCATCGGCGAGCTGGCGACACTGGTGAACATCGGGACGCTGTTCGCCTTCGTCGTCGTCGCCGCGGGCGTCGTCATCCTCCGCCGCACCCGCCCCGACCTGCCGCGGTCCTTCCGCGCGCCGCTGGTGCCGTGGCTGCCGGCCGCGTCGGTGGCCGCCTCGCTGTGGCTGATGCTGAACCTGCCCGCCGAGACGTGGCTGCGGTTCGCGGTGTGGATGGCGCTGGGCGGCGTCCTGTACTTCCTGTACGGCCGGAGCCACAGCCGCCTGGCCGGCGCCGACCGGAGCCCCGCCGGCCGCTGAACGGCCCCCTACCCGGGCCGCACCGCGCGGGGCCCGGCGCACTCGGCGCCGTGCTCGCCGACGCGGCGGCGCAGCTCCCGGTCGGCGGTGACCACCACGCAGCGCCGCCCCGCCGCCGCCCGCACGAGGTCCACGACCGCGTCGTCGCCCTCGCCCGGCGCGGCCACCACCCGCACGCCGTCCACGGGCGCCACGTCCCGCGCCCGGCCCTCCACGACCAGGACGACCTCCAGCGGGCCCGGCAGCAGCCCGGGCACCCCGTCCGCCGCGTAGCGGGCGAGGTGGTCCCGCAGCCGCTCGGCGGCGCCCCGGCGATCGCGCCACCAGCCGTCGGGCACCGAACCGACGACGTTCGCCGCGTCCACGACGAGCAGGGGAGAGGTCATGCCGTCCACGTTATCCACAGGGTGCGGCCGTATTCCTCCGGGTCGCCCCCGCCGCTCGTACCATGGCCCAATGACTTCCCCGCACGCACCCGACGCGGACCGGGCCCTCGCGGTCCTCGGCCGGGTCTTCGGCTACGACTCGTTCCGCGGACAGCAGCGGGAGATCATCGAACACGTCACGGGCGGCGGTGACGCGCTCGTCCTCATGCCGACCGGCGGCGGCAAGTCGCTGTGCTACCAGATCCCCGCGCTGGTCCGCCCCGGCGTCGGCGTGGTCGTCTCCCCGCTCATCGCGCTCATGCAGGACCAGGTCGACGCGCTGCGCGCCGCCGGGGTGCGCGCGGGCTTCCTCAACTCGACCCAGGACCTCGACGAACGCCGGCTGGTGGAGGCCGAGTTCCTCGCGGGGGAGCTGGACCTGCTGTACCTGGCGCCCGAGCGGCTGCGCGTCGAGTCGACGCTGCGGCTGCTGGAGCGCGGCACGATCGCGCTGTTCGCCATCGACGAGGCGCACTGCGTCGCCCAGTGGGGCCACGACTTCCGGCCGGACTACCTCCAGCTCTCCCAGCTCCACGAGCGCTGGCCCGACGTGCCGCGCATCGCCCTGACCGCCACCGCGACCCGGGCGACCCACGCCGAGATCGCCGCCCGGCTGAAGCTCCAGGACGCCCGGCACTTCGTCGACAGCTTCGACCGGCCCAACATCCAGTACCGCATCGTCCCGAAGAACGAGCCGCGCAAGCAGCTCCTCGCCCTGATCCGGGGGGAGCACGAGGGCGACGCGGGCATCGTCTACTGCCTGTCGCGCGCGTCCGTCGAGAAGACCGCCGCGTTTCTCGTGGAGCACGGCGTCGAGGCCGTCCCGTACCACGCGGGCCTCGACGCCCGCACCCGCGCCGAGAACCAGTCGCGGTTCCTCCGGGAGGACGGGCTGGTGGTGGTGGCGACCATCGCGTTCGGCATGGGCATCGACAAGCCGGACGTCCGGTTCGTCGCCCACCTGGACCTGCCGAAGTCCGTGGAGGGGTACTACCAGGAGACCGGCCGCGCCGGCCGCGACGGCCTGCCGTCCACGGCCTGGCTGGCCTACGGGCTGAACGACGTGGTGCAGCAGCGCCGCATGATCGACACCAGTGAGGGCGACGAGGAGCACCGCCGCCGGCTCGCCGCGCACCTCGACGCGATGCTGGCGCTGTGCGAGACCGCCGAGTGCCGCCGCGTCCGGCTGCTGGCCTACTTCGGCCAGGAGAGCGGCCCCTGCGGCAACTGCGACACCTGCCTGGAGCCGCCGAAGTCGTGGGACGGCACCGTCGCCGCCCAGAAGGCCCTGTCGACGGTCGTCCGGCTGAAGCGGGAGCGCAACCAGTCCTTCGGCGTCGGCCAGATCGTCGACATCCTCCTCGGCCGCAAGACCGACAAGGTCATCCGCTTCGACCACGACGCGCTCAGCGTCTTCGGGATCGGCACGGACCTGACGGAGGCCCAGTGGCGGGGCGTGGTGCGGCAGTTGCTCGCCCAGGGGCTCCTCGCCGTGCAGGGGGAGTACAACACCCTCGCCCTCACCGGCGAGTCCGCCGAGGTGCTGTCGGGCCGCCGCCAGGTGCTGATGCGCAGCGAGCCGGAGAAGCCCGCGCGCACCTCCGCGAAGTCCGGCGGCGGCAGGAAGAAGGCCGCGCCCGCCGACCTGCCGGAGGAGGCGCTGCCGGTCTTCGAGCGGCTGCGCGCCTGGCGGGCCGCCACGGCCAGGGAGCAGGGCGTCCCGGCGTACGTCGTCTTCCACGACGCGACGCTGCGGGAGATCGCCGCCGCCCCGCCCGCGACCCTCGCCGAGCTGGGCACCGTCAGCGGCGTCGGCGAGAACAAGCTCGCCAGGTACGGCCAGAGCCTCCTGGACGCCCTGGCCGAGGAGGACTGAGCCGACCCCGCGGGCCGTGCCGGCGCGGACCCGGATCGGCCACCGGAGGGGGGCCGCGCCGGGGCACGGCGCGGAGCCGGTGTGGACCGGCCGGACGGCGGGCCGGGCCGGACGTCGGACCGGCACCGGCACCGGCTCCGGCACCGGCTCCGGGAGCCGGGCCGGGAACGGCGGACGGGCCGTGCGGGAGGGGGTCCCGCACGGCCCGTCCGCCGCCCTACGCGGCGGTCACTCCGGGACGCTCGCGACGCCCCGCGGCAGGAACCGCCTGCCGTTCACGCGCTCCGACACGCCCTCGCGGTCCAGGTACGGCGTGATGCCGCCCAGGTGGAAGGGCCAGCCGGCGCCGGTGATCAGGCACAGGTCGACGTCCTGCGCCTCGGCGACCACGCCCTCCTCCAGCATCAGGCCGATCTCCTGCGCCACGGCGCCCAGGACGCGGTCGCGGACCTGCTCCTCGGTGAGGACGACGTCGCCCTGCTTCAGCAGCGCGGCGACCTCCGGGTCCAGCTCCGGCCGGCCCGAGTCGTGGACGTAGAAGCCGCGCTTGCCCGCCTCCACGACCGCCTTCAGGTTCGGGGACACCGTGAAGCGGTCCGGGAAGGCCCGGTTCAGGGTCTCCGACACGTGCAGGCCGATCGCGGGGCCGACCAGCTCCAGCAGGACCAGCGGCGACATCGGCAGGCCGAGCGGCTCGACCGCCCTCTCCGCCGTCTCGACCGGGGTGCCCTCGTCGATGACGTTCTGGATCTCGCCCATGAAGCGGGTCAGGATGCGGTTGACGACGAACGCCGGGGCGTCCTTCACCAGCACCGCGGTCTTCTTCAGCTTCCTGGCGACGGCGAAGGCCGTGGCCAGCGAGGCGTCGTCGGTGGCCTCACCGCGGACGATCTCCAGCAGCGGGAGGACCGCGACCGGGTTGAAGAAGTGGAAGCCGACCACGCGCTCCGGGTGCCGGAGCCCGGACGCCATCTCGGAGACCGACAGCGAGGAGGTGTTCGTGGCGAGGATCGCGTGCGCCGGGGCGACCGCCTCGACCTCCGCGAACACCTTCTGCTTGACGGACATCTCCTCGAACACGGCCTCGATGACGAAGTCCGCGTCGGCGAAGCCCTCGGCCTTGTCCAGGACGCCGGTCACCAGCCCCTTGAGGCGGTTGGCCTTGTCCTGGTTGACGCGGCCCTTGGCGAGCAGCTTGTCGATCTCGGCGTGGACGTAGCCCACGCCCCTGTCGACGCGCTCCCGGTCGACGTCGGTGAGGACGACCGGGACCTCCAGGCGGCGCACGAACAGCAGCGCCAGCTGCGAGGCCATCAGCCCGGCGCCGACGACGCCCACCTTGGTGACCGGGCGGGCCAGGCTCTTGTCCGGGGCGCCGACCGGGCGCTTGGCGCGCTTCTGCACCAGGTTGAAGGCGTAGACGCCGGCCCGCAGCTCGCCGCCCATGATCAGGTCGGCGAGGGCGTCGTCCTCCGCGTCGAAGCCCTTCTGCAGGTCGCCGTCCTTGGCCGCCTCGATGATGTCGAGCGCCCGGTACGCGGCCGGGGCGGCGCCGTGCACCTTGCCGTCGGCGATGGACCGGCCGCGGGCCACGGCGGCGTCCCACGCCTCGCCGCGGTCCACCTCGGGGCGCTCCACGGTGACGGTCCCGGTGAGGACCCCCGCCGTCCACAGCAGCGACTGCTCCAGGAAGTCCGCGCCCTCGAAGAGGGCGTCGGCGATGCCCAGGTCGAGGACCTGCGCGCCCTTGAGCTGCCTGTTCTGGTTGAGCGAGTTCTCGATGATCACCGAGACCGCGCGGTCCGCGCCGATGAGGTTCGGCAGGATCGTGCAGCCGCCCCAGCCCGGCACCAGGCCCAGGAACACCTCGGGCAGCGAGAAGGCCGGCACGGACTTCGACACGGTGCGGTACGTGCAGTGCAGGCCGACCTCGACGCCGCCGCCCATCGCCGCGCCGTTGTAGTACGCGAAGGTGGGGACGGCCAGGCCGGACAGCCGCCTGAAGACGTCGTGGCCGCCCTTGCCGATGGCCAGCGCGTCCTCGCGCCGCTTCAGCAGCTCGACGCCCTTGAGATCGGCGCCGACCGCGAAGATGAACGGCTTGCCGGTGAGGCCGACGCCGACGATCGCGCCTTCGGCGGCCTCCCGCTCGACCCGGTCGATCGCCGCGTCCAGGTTGGCGAGCGACTGCGGGCCGAACGTGGTCGGCTTGGTGTGGTCCAGGCCGTTGTCCAGCGTGATCAGCGCGAACCGGCCCGCGCCCAGCGGCAGGTCGAAGTGGCGCACGTGCGCGGTGGTGACGACCTCGTCCGGGAACAGCTCGGCCGCACCCTTCAGAAGCTCGGCGGTGGTGGTCACTTGCTGCCTCCGGCGTCCTCGTGGTTCGGGTTCTCCCAGATGACCGTGGCGCCCATGCCGAAGCCGACGCACATGGTCGTGATGCCGTAGCGGACCTCCGGCTGCTCCTCGAACTGCCGGGCCAGCTGCGTCATCAGGCGGACGCCGGAGGAGGCCAGCGGGTGGCCGAAGGCGATGGCGCCGCCGTACTGGTTGACGCGCGGATCGTCGTCGGCGATGCCGTAGTGGTCCAGGAACGCCAGGACCTGCACGGCGAACGCCTCGTTGATCTCGAACAGGCCGATGTCGCCGATGGACAGGCCGGCCTTGGCGAGGGCCTTCTCGGTCGCCGGGATCGGGCCGTAGCCCATGACCTCCGGCTCGACGCCGGCGAAGGCGTACGACACGAGGCGCATCCCGACCGGCAGGCCGTTCTCGCGGGCGAAGTCCTCGGAGGCGACGATCGACGCGGTGGCGCCGTCGTTGAGGCCCGCGGAGTTCCCGGCGGTGACCCGGCCGTGGGGGCGGAACGGCGTCTTCAGCTTGGCCAGGTTCTCCAGCGTGGTGCCAGGGCGCATCGGCTCGTCGGCGGTGACCAGGCCCCAGCCGGTCTCGCCGACGGCGGCGTCGGTGCGGCGCACCGAGATCGGCACCAGGTCCCGCTGGATCTTCCCGTCGGCGTACGCCTTGGCGGCCTTCTCCTGGGAGCGGACGGCGTACTCGTCGGCGCGCTCCTTGGTGAGGTGCGGGAACCGGTCGTGCAGGTTCTCCGCCGTCATGCCCATGAACAGGGCGGACTCGTCGACCAGCTTCTCCGAGACGAAGCGCGGGTTGGGGTCGGCGCCCTCGCCCATCGGGTGACGGCCCATGTGCTCGACACCGCCCGCGATGGCGACGTCGTACGCGCCGAAGGCGATGGAGCCGGCGGTCGTCGTCACGGCCGTCAGGGCGCCCGCGCACATCCGGTCGATGGCGTAGCCGGGAACCGACTGCGGCAGGCCGGCGAGGATGCCGGCCATGCGGCCGATGGTCAGGCCCTGGTCGCCGATCTGCGTGGTCGCCGCGACGGCGACCTCGTCGACCTTCCGCGGGTCGAGGCCGGGGTTGCGGCGCAGAAGCTCCCGGATGGCCTTCACGACGAGGTCGTCTGCGCGGGTCTCGTGGTAGACGCCCTTGGGGCCCGCCTTGCCGAACGGGGTGCGGACGCCGTCGACGAAGACGACGTCCCTGACGGTACGAGGCACGATGGCTCTCCTCCAGGGTGCGGGATGGCACTGCTGCGGCACACGCGGCTGAGCGCACGCTCACCACCCATGCTACTTACGGGTAACCAGACTGCACAGTACCCCTCCGGGGAGCGTCGAAGGTCACACGCGCCGAACGGGGCGTTCCGATCGGAAGCGCCGGTTCCGGCGCCGGCCCGGCTTCCCGACGCGCCGGGGCGCGGTCCGCCCGGTACGGGGCCGCCCGGAGCCGGTCCACCGGGGGCCGTCCGGAAACCGGGCATGCGCGCGGCACGGGCCGGTGGCCGGCAGGAGCGGGCGAAGCCGGTCCGGCGCGCACCCGGCAGCCGTCAGGCCGCCGGTATTGCGGCGGGCCCGCCGGGGGCGGGCGGGTGCGCGGAAAGCCGCGGCGCACTGCCCGGACGCCGGGTCGCCCCAGGCGGACCGGGCGGTGGCGGCGGAGCCCGGCGGCGCGCCCACCGGGACGGAGGACCCCGGACACCCGGCCGCCGCCTCCGGGTGCCGCCGGCCGGGTGGGCGCACGCCGCCCTCCTCCCGGGCGGCATCCGGGGCGAGGGCGGCGGCGGGTCAGGCCGGGGCCGTCCGCAGGGCGGCGACCAGGGCAGGGGTCACCTGCTCGATCTGCCAGGGGCGGGCGCCGTGGCCCGCCAGCGCCTGCGCCACCGACTCCGCGGTCGGGTCGCCGGGGGGCTCCCAGCAGACGCGGCGGACCGTGTCGGGGGTGATCAGGTTCTCCTGCGGCAGGTTCAGCGACTCCGCCAGCGCCGAGATCGCCGTGCGCGCCGCCGACAGCCGGGCTGCGGCCACCGGGTCCTTGTCCGCCCAGGCCCGGGGCGGGGGCGGGCCGGTCACGGGCTGGCCGGGCTGCGGGAGCTGCGCGTCCGGCAGCTGCCTGGCGCGGTCGACGGCGGCCTGCCACTGCTCGAGCTGCCGGCGCCCCATGCGCGTCCCGAAGCCGGACAGCGCGGTCAGCGCCTGCACGTCCGCCGGCAGGGCGAGCGCGGCCTCGACGATCGCCGCGTCGCTGAGCACCTTGCCGGGCGACACGTCGCGGCGCTGCGCGATCCTGTCCCGGACGGTCCACAGCTCCCGTACCACGGCCAGCTGGCGGCGCCGGCGCACCTTGTGCATCCCGGACGTGCGGNNNCGCCAGGGGTCCTTGCGGGGCGNCGGGGGAGGGGCGGCGGCGATCGCGGCGAACTCCTGGCGGGCCCACTCCAGCTTGCCCTGCCGGTCGAGCTCCTTCTCCAGCGCGTCCCGCAGGTCGACGAGGAGCTCGACGTCGAGCGCGGCGTACCGGAGCCACGGCTCGGGCAGCGGACGGGTCGACCAGTCCACCGCCGAGTGGCCCTTCTCCAGTACGTAGCCGAGGACGGACTCGACCATCGCGCCGAGCCCGACGCGGGGGAAGCCCGCGAGGCGGCCGGCCAGCTCCGTGTCGAACAGCTCCGACGGCACCATGCCTATCTCCCGCAGGCACGGCAGGTCCTGCGTGGCGGCGTGCAGGATCCACTCCGTGCCGTCGAGGGCCCCGCTCAGCGCGGACAGGTCGGGGCAGCCGACCGGGTCGATCAGCGCCGTGCCCGCGCCCTCGCGGCGCAGCTGCACCAGGTAGGCCCGCTGCCCGTAGCGGTAGCCGGAGGCCCGCTCGGCGTCGACGGCCACCGGGCCCCTGCCGGCGGCGAACGCCTCGACCACGCGCGCCAGCGCCTCGGCGTCGGCCACGACGGGAGGAACCCCTTCGCGGGGCTCCAGCAGGGGGACGGGCGCCGGGGAGGCGGCCCCGTCGGCTGCGACGCCGTCGTCCGGAGGGCCGCCCCCGGTGGTTCGCAGTGGTGTCTTCGCTGCGGTGTCTTGGGCGTCGGTCACCTGTCAAGAGTATCGGTGAACGGACCCCGCCCGCCGACGGAACGTTCCGTCGACGGGCGGCGGGGCGGGGCGGTTCAGTGGATGATGCCGGTGCGCAGCGCGACCGCGACCATGCCCGCCCGGTCGCCGGTGCCCAGCTTGCGGGCGATCCGGGCCAGGTGGGACTTGACGGTCAGGGCGGACAGCCCCATGGAGACGCCGATGGCCTTGTTCGACTGCCCCTCCGCCACCAGCCGGAGGACCTCGACCTCGCGGCCCGACAGCTCGCGGTAGCCGCCCGGGTGGCTCGGGGCACCCGGGTGGCGGCGGTGGTGGAAGCGGGCCGCCGCGGCGCCGATCGGGGCGGCGCCCGGCCGGATCGGGTGGCCGATGTTGGTACGGGTGCCGGTGACGACGTAGCCCTTGACGCCGCCGGCGAGCGCGTTGCGCACCGCGCCGATGTCGTCGGCGGCGGACAGGGCCAGGCCGTTGGGCCAGCCGGCGGCGCGGGTCTCCGACAGGAGGGTGAGGCCGGAGCCGTCGGGCAGGTGGACGTCGGCGACGCAGATATCGCGCGGGTTGCCGATACGGGGACGGGCCTCCGCGATGGACGACGCCTCGATCACGTCGCGCACTCCGAGCGCCCACAGGTGGCGGGTCACGGTGGAGCGGACGCGCGGGTCGGCCACGACGACCATGGCCGTCGGTTTGTTCGGGCGGTAGGCGACCAGGCTTGCGGGCTGCTCGAGGAGAACGGACACCAGGCCTCCTGGGAGGGTGCGGGACACTGCCGGCTCAGGGAAGTGGCCGGGGCGGACCGTGCAGATAAGGTCACAGACCTCTTCGGCAGCAATCGCGTGCTCCTTTAGGAGGAGATCACGGATATTCTGTAACAATTGGGGCAATTCGGACAGCCGAGCGAAGGGGGCCGCCGAGCGGAGGGGGCGGGCGGTCACGGACGGTGCGGCCCGCGCCGCTGCGGCAGCGGCACCACCCCCGCCCCGCCCTCCTCCCGCGGCCCGGGCCCGGACGGCGGCAGCCCCGCCACCTGGCACAGCAGGTCGCCCCAGGCCGCCAGGTGCGCCCCGGTGTCCGGCACCCCGCCCCGTCCCGCCTCCGGCGTCCAGGACGCCCGGATCTCGATCTGCGTCACGGCCGGCCGCTGCGCCAGTCCGCCGAAGTGGTACGACCCCGCCCGCGTGACCGTCCCGCTCGCCTCCGCGTACGGCAGGCCCCGCGCACCCAGCGCGCCCGTCAGCCAGGACCAGCACACCTCCGGCAGCAGCGGATCCGCCGCCATCTCCGGCTCCAGCTCCGCCCGCACCAGCGTGACCAGCCGGAACGCCCCCCGCCACGCCTCGTGGCCCGCCGGGTCGTACAGCAGGACCAGCCGGCCGTCCGCGAGGGCGTCGCCGTCCTCCGCGGCGGTCGCCTCCAGCGCGTACGCCCACGGGGCGAGCCGCCGGGGCGGCGGCACCGGCGCCAGCTCGATCTCCGGGCGGACGCGTGCCGCGCGCAGCGCGTCGACCGCGACCCGGAAAGCGGGCGGCACGAGGCCCCCCTCCCCGCCGCCCCTGCCCTCGGTGCCGTCGGAGTGGTCGGGGAACTGTTCCTGAGCCGCAGCCATGCGGGGAAGAGTAGGCGGAACGGGGGCCGTACGCGGGGAGGGACACCCGCACCGCGCCGCCCGCCCCGCGTGGCCGCGCGTGCGCACGTGCGAAGATGCGGACCGTGAGTGCCAACACCCGCCCCCCGGGCCCCCCGACGCAGACGTACGACTCCGCCTTCCTCAAGGCGTGCCGCCGAGAACCGGTGCCGCACACGCCGGTGTGGTTCATGCGCCAGGCGGGGCGCTCACTCCCCGAGTACCGGTCGGTCCGCGAGGGCGTCCCCATGCTGGAGTCCTGCATGCGGCCCGACCTGGTCGCCGAGATCACGCTCCAGCCCGTGCGGCGCCACGGGGTCGACGCGGCGATCTACTTCAGCGACATCGTCGTCCCCCTCAAGGCCATCGGCGTCGACCTCGACATCAAGCCGGGCGTCGGCCCCGTCGTCGCCGAGCCGATCCGCCGCCGCGAGGACCTGGCGCGGCTGCGCGACCTGACCCCCGACGACGTCGCGTACGTCACCGAGGCCATCGGCACGCTCACCGGCGAGCTGGGCGCCACCCCGCTGATCGGCTTCGCGGGCGCGCCCTTCACCCTCGCGAGCTACCTCGTCGAGGGCGGCCCGTCGCGCAACCACGAGCACACCAAGGCCCTCATGTACGGGGACCCCGGGCTCTGGGCCGACCTGCTCGACCGGCTCGCCGACATCACCGCGGCGTTCCTGCGGGTCCAGATCGAGGCCGGCGCCTCCGCCGTGCAGCTGTTCGACTCCTGGGTCGGCGCGATCGCCCCGGACGACTACCGCCGCCGCGTCATGCCCGCCTCGTCGAAGGTCTTCGACGCCGTCGCCGGGTACGGCGTACCGCGCATCCACTTCGGCGTCGGCACGGGCGAGCTGCTCGGCCTCATGGGGGAGGCGGGCGCGGACGTGGTCGGCGTCGACTGGCGCGTCCCGCTCGACGAGGCCGCCCGCCGCGTCGGCCCCGGCAGGGCGCTCCAGGGCAACCTCGACCCCGCCGTCCTGTTCGCCCCGCGCGAGGCCGTCGAGGAGCAGACGCGCCGCGTCCTGGACGCCGCCTCGGGGCTGGAGGGCCACGTCTTCAACCTCGGCCACGGCGTGCTGCCCACCACGGACCCCGACGCGCTGACGCGCCTCGTCGAGCACGTCCACACGCTGACCGCGCGCTGACCGCCGGGCGGCCCGCGCCCGGACCGGCCCCCGGGCGGCCCGCTCCCGGACCGGCCGGAGCGGGCCCGTCCCGGGGAGGGGGGCCGACCGGTCCGGGAACCCGGCGGCGCACCGGCGCCCGGTCACCGCGAGGGCGCCGGGGGCGCCGCCGGGCGTCAGGCCGGCCGCGGACCCGGGGCGGCCACGTTCACCCGCGTGATGCGGCCCGCCCCGTCGAACGCCACCTCCACCGACGAGCCGTCCGCCAGGTCGGCCCGCAGCCCGCCGTCCCCGTCCGCGCGGGCCGCCAGGCCGTGCCGGGCGAAGCAGCCCGCCACCACGGCCCGCGGTCGCGCCTCGGGCACCGGCCCCACGGCGGTCAGCAGCACCCGGGGCAGCGTCACCGGGTCCGGGCCCGCCACCGGCACCGCCGGATCGTCGGACACCAGGTACGCGCGTGAACCCGGCCCCGCCACCACGCCGACGTAGCCGGCCGCGCCCAGTACGCCCATGGCGCCGAACGCCAGCCGCTCCACCGCCGTGCGCGGGTCGCCGAACCCGGCCAGGGAGGCCGGCTCCTCCGCGAACTCCGGCACGCCCCGCTCCTCGCCGAACCGGCGCAGCACCTCGGCCGCCGCCGCCACGGGCGTCCCCGCGAAGCCCGGGTCGGCCCACGCCCACAGCCACGAGCCGTCCGACTCGTCGTACGAACCGAGCAGGCCCACCCGCAGGTCGAGGCCGCCCTGCCGGTACACGCACGCGCTCAGGTCGGCCGTCCACGGCCCGGACGGCAGGTGGCCGGTGAACACCTCCACCTGCTCCATGGCCCACGCGGCGTGCGGCTCCGTCGCCCGGACGAAGCCCTCGCCGAAAGAAACGATCATGGACCGACCCCAAGGGCGCACCCCGCCGGGCGTCGAACGCCCCCACGCCCCGGGCGGCCCGGTCAGCCCGCCTCCCGCACCGCGGAGACCGCCTTGCGGGCCGCGACCTGCACCGGGTCCCACACGGGGGAGAACGGCGGCGCGTACCCCAGGTCCAGCGCGGCGACCCGCTCCACGGTCATGCCCGCCGTCAGGGCGACCGCCGCGACGTCCACGCGCTTGCCCGCGCCCTCCCGGCCGACGATCTGCGTGCCCAGGAGCCGTCCCGTCCGCCGCTCGGCGATCATCTTCACCGTCATCGGCGCCGCCCCCGGGTAGTACCCCGCCCGGCTCGTCGACTCGACCGTCACCGCCACGTACCGCAGACCGGCCTCGCGGGCGTCCCGCTCGCGCAGGCCCGTGCGGGCGATCTCCAGCGAGCAGACCTTGCTGACGGCGGTGCCCACCACGCCGGGGAACGTGGCGTAGCCGCCCGCCGCGTTCGCCCCGACGACCTGGCCGTGCTTGTTGGCGTGGGTGCCCAGCGGGACGTACCGCTCCCGGCCGGACACCAGGTCCAGCACCTCGACGCAGTCGCCGCCCGCCCACACCTCCTCCCGCCCGCGCACCCGCATCGCCAGGTCGGTGAGCAGCCCGCCGTACGCGCCGAGCGGCAGGCCCGCGGCCCGGGCCAGCGTGGTCTCCGGCTCCACGCCGACGCCGAGGACCACCACGTCGGCCGGGTACTCCACGCCCCCGGCGACCACGGCGCGCACGTCCCCGCCGGGCCCGGTCGGCACCTCGGTCACCTCGGCGCCGCCGACGACGGTGACGCCCATCGCCTCCATCGCCTCGCGCACCAGCCGCCCCATGTCCGGGTCGAGGGTCGCCATCGGCTCCTCGCCCCGGTTCACGACGGTCACCTCGTAGCCCCGCTTCAGCAGCGCCTCGGCCATCTCCACGCCGATGTACCCGGCGCCCACGACGACGGCCCGCCGCCCCGGCGTCCCCTCCAGCCGGTCGAGGAGCGCCTGCCCGTCGTCGAGCGTCTGCACGCCGTGCACGCCCGGCGCGTCGATGCCCGGCAGCGGCGGGCGCACCGGGCGCGCCCCGGTCGCCAGGACCAGCCGGTCGTACCCGGTCCACGACTCGGCGCCCGACTCCAGGTCGCGGACGCGCACCCGGCCGCGGTCGAGGTCGAGCTCGGTGACCTCGGTGCGGAGCCGCACGTCGATGTCCCGCTCCCGGTGCTCCTCCGGCGTCCGCGCGACGAGCCGGTCCCGGTCGGTGACGTCGCCGCCGACCCAGTACGGGATGCCGCACGCCGAGTACGACGTGAAGCGGCCCCGCTCGAACGCCACGATCTCCAGTTCGTCCGGCCCCTTCAGGCGGCGGGCCTGCGACGCGGCGGACATCCCCGCCGCGTCGCCGCCGACCACCACCAGCCGCTGCCGTCCCGTGCCCCGCCGTGTCCCTCGTTCCATGGGGGACACGCTACGGCGCGCGCCGGTGCGCCGGGCCCGCCCCTCCTCCGGGGCCGGCGGCCGGGGCCGTACGCGGAAGGGCCACGTTCGGGGCGCGGTGCGGGATTTGAGACAGTGGTGCCCATGAGCACGGACAACGTGGACCCGGCCCGCGGGCGGGTCGTCGTCATCGGCGGCGGCATGGCCGGACTCGCTGCCGCGCACCGCCTGCTCGGCGCGGGCCGGAGCGTGGTCCTGCTGGAGGCCGCCGACCGGGTCGGCGGCAAGCTCCGCGCGGGCGAGGTCGCCGGGGTCCCCGTCGACCTGGGCGCCGAGTCGCTCCTCGCCCGCCGCCCCGAGGCCGTCGGACTCGCCCGCGCGGTGGGCCTCGGCGGCGACCTCCGGCCGCCCGCCACGGCCGCGGCCTCCGTCTGGACCCGCGGCGCACTGCGCCCCATGCCGAAGGGGCACGTCATGGGCGTCCCCGGCGACCCGCGCGCCCTGGCCGGCCTGCTGTCCGACGAGGGCCTGCGCGCCGTCGAACGGGACCGCGCCCTGCCGCCCGCCGACATCGGCGACGACGTCGCCATCGGCGCGTACGTGGCCGGGCGGATGGGCCGCGAGGTCGTCGACCGGCTCGTCGAGCCCCTCCTCGGCGGGGTGTACGCGGGCGACGCGTACCGGATCTCCATGAAGGCCGCCGTACCGAAGCTGTTCGAGGCCGTCCGCCGCCACCCGACGCTCACCGACGCCGTCCGGGCCGTGCAGGACGCCGCCGCCCGGGCCCCCGCCGGGCCCGTGTTCGCGGGCATCGCCGGCGGCGTCGGCCGGCTGCCGCTCGCCGTCGCCGGGGCGATCCGGGCCGCGGGCGGCGAGATCCGCACCGGCGCCCCCGTGGAGGCCCTGGTCCGGCGCCCCGACGGCTGGGAGGTCCGCACCGCCCGCGAGGCCCTCCGCGCCGCCGCGGTGGTCGTCGCGGTGCCGGCCCCGGCCGCCGCCGCGCTGCTCGCCGCCGAGTGCCCGGCCGCCGCCGCCGAACTCGCCGCGATCGAGTACGCCTCGATGGCCCTGGTCACGCTCGCCTTCCGGCGCGCCGACACGGCGTCGCTGCCCGCCGGGTCCGGTTTCCTCGTACCGCCCGTCGACGGCCGCACGATCAAGGCGTCCACGTTCTCCGGCCGCAAGTGGGGCTGGGTCGACGAGGGCTCCGGCGACCTGTTCGTCCTGCGCACCTCCGTCGGCCGGTACGGCGAGGAGGAGCACCTCGGCCGGGACGACGCCGACCTCGTCGCGGCCTCCCTGCGCGACCTCGGCGACGCCGTGGGCCTCGCCGCGAAGCCCGTCGCGAGCGAGGTGACCCGCTGGACCGGCGGCCTGCCGCAGTACCCGGTGGGCCACCCGGCGCGCGTCGCCCGCGTCCGCGCCGCCGTCGCCGCCCTGCCCGCGCTGCGGGTGTGCGGCGCGGCGTACGACGGCGTCTGCGTCCCCGCGGTCGTGGCGGACGGGTGGCGGGCGGCGGACGGGATCCTCGCCGCGCCGACCCCGGCACCGAGCACGCGGGACGGCGGGTGAGAATAGCCGTATGAGTGCGCCCGAGAAGATCCCGAACGCCGGCAAGAAGGCGAAGGACCTCAACGAGGTCATCCGCTACACCCTGTGGTCCGTCTTCAGGCTGCGCGAGGCCCTGCCGCAGGACCGCGCCGGCTACGCCGAGGAGGTCCAGGAGCTGTTCGACCGGCTCGCGGACCAGGACGTCACGATCCGCGGCACCTACGACCTGTCCGGTCTGCGCGCCGACGCCGACGTGATGATCTGGTGGCACGCCGAGACCTCCGACCGGCTCCAGGAGGCGTACAACCTCTTCCGCCGCACCCGGCTCGGCCGCGCGCTGGAACCGGTGTGGTCGAACATGGCGCTGCACCGCCCCGCCGAGTTCAACAAGTCGCACATCCCGGCCTTCCTCGCGGACGAGACGCCGCGCGACTACGTGAGCGTCTACCCCTTCGTGCGCTCCTACGACTGGTACCTGCTGCCCGACGAGGACCGCCGCCGCATGCTCGCCGACCACGGCAAGATGGCCCGCGGCTTCCCCGACGTCCGCGCCAACACGGTCGCGTCGTTCTCGCTCGGCGACTACGAGTGGATCCTCGCGTTCGAGGCGGACGAGCTGTACCGCATCGTGGACCTCATGCGGCACCTGCGCGCCAGCGAGGCCCGCAGGCACGTCCGCGAGGAGGTCCCCTTCTTCACGGGCCGCCGCAAGGACGTGGCGGACCTGGTGGCCGGACTGGCCTGACGACCTGGCGGCGCCGGACACCACCGGCCGCCGCCCGTCGACCCGGAAGATCAGACGGCGGACGCGACCCGTCCGCCGCTCCAGCGACACCGGGTCCGGCTCCGGATGCGGCGCGCGGGGATCCCCCGCGCGCCGCACCGGTGTCATCCCGTCGGCGGTACCGGCGTCACCCTGCCGGAGGTGCGGGCGTCGTCCCGCCGGAGGGTACGGGCGTCACCGCGCCAGCGCGGCGCGCACCGCGTGCACCAGCCGCAGCGCCCGGCCCGGCGGGCGCGGGCCCGAACGCTCCGCCCACCACCGGTACAGCCCCCGCCGGGCGCGCCCGTCGGCGGGCCGGCCCGAGTCGAGCAGGTGCCGGGCGAAGGCCAGGGCGTCCTGCCGGTACCCGCCCGGCATCGGCCGGGTCCGCGCGTACGCGGCGAACGCCTCCCGGTAGCCGTCCCCGAGCAGCTCCGGCAGTTCGGGCGCCAGCCTCGCGACGACCGCCGCCCGCTTCCGGGCCAGCGCCAGGCGCTGCGTCCGCAACCGCGCCCCGTCGAAGCCCCCCGGTACGGGCGTCCCCGCGACGAGCGCCGACAGCAGGGCGGCCTGGGCGAGCCCCAGCCGCTCCCGCGCGCCCCCGGACGCCGCCGGACCGGTTTCGGGCCGCGTCCCCGCCGGGCCGGTTTCGGGCCGCGCTCCGGGCGGGTCCGCCTCCGGCCGTGTCTCCGGCGGGCTCACCTCCGGCGGGTCCGCCTCCGGCCGTGTCTCCGCCGGGCTCACCTTCGCCGGGTTCGCCTCCGGCCGTGTCTCCGCCGGGCTCACCTCCGGCGGGTCCGCCTCCGGCCGCTTACCCGCCGGGTTCCGCGCCGCCGTCGTCCCGGCGGCCCGTTCCCGGATCGCGGCCAGTTCCGCCGCGAGCACGTCCTCCGGCGGGAAGTCGTCGTCGCGCTCCAGCAGCACCCCGGGCGGCGCCGCCCGCGCCGCCAGCTCCGACAGCAGGTCGAGGACCTGCGGCGGTACGGGATGGGCGTGCGTGTCGTGCCACACCCCGTCCCGCTCCACACCGCCCGCCACGTGCACGTACGCGATCACCCCGGCGGGCAGCGCGGCGAGGGCCTCGACGGGGTCGTCGCCGCGGTTGAACCGGTTGGTGTGGAGGTTCGCCACGTCCACCAGGAGCCGCACACCGGTGCGCTCGACCAGCTCCGCCAGGAACCGGCCCTCCGTCAGTTCGTCGTCGGGCCAGGCGAACAGCGCCGCCACGTTCTCCAGCACCAGCGGCACGGGCAGCGCGTCCTGCGCGATGCGGACGTTCTCGCACAGCACGTCCAGCGCCTCCCGCGTACGGGGCACCGGCAGCAGGTGCCCGGCCTCCAGCGCGGGCGACGCGGTGAGCGGCCCCCCGGCCCGTACGAACGCGATGTGCTCGCTCACCAGCGGCGCGCCCAGCGCGGTCGCGGTCGCGGCGAGCCGGGCCAGGCGCGCCCCGTCGGGCCGGGCGGCACCGCCGAGGCCGAGGGAGACGCCGTGCGGGACGACGGTGACGCCCCGCTCGCGCAGCCGGACGAGGGAGGAGGGGAGGCGGTCGGCGCGCACGTTCTCCGCGACGACCTCCACCCAGTCGACGCCCGGCAGCCGCTCCACCACGTCCGCGATCTCCGGCCGCCAGCCGATGCCCGTGCCCAGTTCCACCGTCTTCCCCTCCTCCGTACCGCCTGGAGGGGTCATGGCCCCGCCACTGGGTGCCGAATCCCGAAGTCCCGTTTCCAGAGCTTCGTCTGAGCTTCCGGCCTCCGGGCCTTCCGGCCTTCGAGTCTTCGGGCCTTCGGGTCCCGCGCGCCTCGGCAGGGGCGTTCAGGCGGAGGGGCGGGAACCGGAGGACGGGGAGTCGGGG
>NZ_CP095474.1:3756058-3769218 GCF_023614315.1 Streptomyces sudanensis
AGTAAGATTGGTATNNGAGACCGGGGGACGGGAGACCGGGGGACGGGAAGTCGGAGACGACCGTGGCGGAGCCCGGGGCGATCTCGGTGAAACCCGCGTCGCGCACCACGGGACGGCCGCTGTCGACCAGGGACGCCCAGTGCGCGGGCCGCGCGGTACGGACCGCGAGGGGGAAGCCGGCCTCCCGCCAGGAGGCGCGGGCGGCGTCGTCCATCGCCCACCACAGCAGCTGCGCCCCGTGTCCCACCTGCGCCATCTCCTTGCCGGCCGACATGCGCAGTTCGGGGTTGAGCCAGAACACGGCCTGACCGGGCGCGGGGGGCGGCGGTTCGGCCAGGTCGGCGAGCTCGGTGCCGGAGACCTGGAGGCGGGCCAGGTCCCCGGGCCAGCCGTCGAGCGGGACGGGAGGGAAGACCCGCACCTCGGCGGCGGCGCCGGTGACCGTGATGCCAGGCAGCCGCTCGGCGCGCCGCCACTCCGCGCCCCTGGCGCGCCGGACGACCTTGCGGATGCGGGCGTCCTCCCAGGCGCGCACGGCCCGCGCCCACTCGCCGTCGCCCGTCGCGCGGTCGTCCGACAGCATCACCAGGACGGCCCGCGCGGCGGTCTCCAGGGCGTCGGTGCGGTCCGGCGGCGCGGCCTTCTCGATCCGGACGACGAGCGGCAGGACGAACTGCGGCGCGGCGTCGCGCCGTTCGTCGGCCTCGATGACGTTCTCGCTGCTCACGGCCCCAGTCTGCCAGCCCGGTGGGACCGGCCCGGCGCCGGGAGCGGGTACGGCCACCCGGTACCGCCAGCCCCTTGGGCTCCGGAAGGCGCGCGGGCGGGTCCGCCGCCCGACCCCGTACGGGTACGGCGGGAGACCCCGACAGCACATCACCCGACCCCGTACGGGTGCAGCGGGAGGCCCCGACACCGCACCGTCCGCCCCCGTACGGGTGCGGCGGGCAGGCGGGTCCGCCCGCCCCGGCGGAGCCGCTCAGCCCGCGGCCATCAGCTCCGACACCTTTACGAAGCGGTAGCCGCGCGCCCGCAGCTCCGGGACGATGCGGCGGATCGCCCGCTCGGTGGCCGGCGCCGCGCTCAGCGTGCAGTGCAGCACCACGACCGAACCCGGCCGCACACCGTCCAGCACCTGCTCGGCCACGGCGTCGGCGTCCGTCGCGAAGGCGTCGCCGCCCACCACGTCCCACTGCACGGCGGTCACCCCCGCCGGCGCCAGGGCGCGCAGCGCGGTGTCGTCGTAGCAGCCGCCCGGGAAGCGGAAGTACGGCACGGCGTTCCGCACGCCCGCCGCGCGGAACGCCGCGAACGCCCGGTCCACGTCCGCGGCCATCTCCGAGTCGTCCAGCACCGGCAGGCCGTAGCAGGGGGAGCGGAAGGCGTGGTGGCTGTACGAGTGGTTGGCGATCTCGAAGCGGGGGTCCGTGCCGATGGACCGCGCCTGGTCGGGGTACTCCTCCGCCCACCGGCCCGTCATGAACACCGTGGCGTCCACGTCCAGGCGGCGGAGGGTGGCGATCAGCGCCGGGTTGTCGAACCGTTCGCCGCGGGCGGCGCGCGGGCCCTGGTCGGCCGTCATGTCGGCGTCGAAGGTCAGCGCCACGGTCCTGTCGGCCGCCGTGCCCGCCGCGCCGGAGCGGCGCTCGAAGACGGGGGTCAGGCCGCCGGGTCCGGGCGCCATCACGGGCGGGGTGCGTCCGGAGGCCCCCGNCCCGGTCCGGGGCGACGCGGCGGCGGACGCCGCNGGGGGCNCNNCNNNNGNNNGGGGAGGCGGCGCGGTGCCGGTCCGCCGGNCCGGCCGCGGGAGGGGGCGCCGGCGTCCCGCAGCCGGACAGGATCGCGCACAGGGCGGCCGATACCGACACACGTCGAACAGAAAATCTCACTATCGGAAAGTATCCGATCAGTTGCCCGGTGTCGCCGCCACACCGCCCGCACGGGCCCCGCCGCGCCGTCCGTACGGGCCCACCGCACCGCCCGCGAGGGCTCCGCCGCGCCGCCGCACGGGCCCCTTGCGCCGCCCGCGCGGCCCCTGCCCGATGTCCGCGCCCGGCCCCGCCGGTGCCGGGGCCGGGCACGGCGGGGGCGTCATGCGCGCAGGGCGTCCGGGGCGGCGGCCTCCGGGTCGGCGACGCTGCCCGACAAGATCGTCCGGACGTGGGCGGTGATGTGCTCCGCGGGCCAGTCCCACCAGGCCACCGCGAGCAGCCGGGCGACGTCCGCTTCGTCGTACCGGGTGCGGACGAGCCGTGCCGGGTTGCCGCCGACGACCCCGTAGTCGGGTACGTCCCTCGTGACCACGGCGCCGGTGCCGACGATCGCGCCGTGCCCGATCCGCACGCCGGGCAGCACCGTCACGCCGTGGCCGAACCAGACGTCGTTGCCGACGACGGTGTCCCCCGGCCGGGCAGGCCGGTCAGCGGGTCGACGTGCTCCGACCACGAGCCGCCCATGGTGGGTAAGGGAAAGGCCGAAGGGCCGTCCATGCGGTGGTCGGCGCCGTTCACGAGGAACCGCACCCCGGTGCCCAGCGCGCGGAACCTGCTGGTGACCAGCTTCTCCGGCCCGTAGGGGTAGAGCACGTCGCGCGTCTCGAACACGGTCGGGTCGTCCGGGTCGTCGTAGGAGGAGCACTCCCCGACCTCGATCAGCGGGGACTTCACCAGCGGCTTGAGCAGTACCACCCGCGGCTGCCCGGGCATCGGGTGGAGGACCGCCCGATCGGGGGGCACAGGCGTGTCGGCGGGCACGGGCGTGGGGCGGCTCCTCACCGGTCGCGGTCCGCGTCCGGACCAGGATCACCGCACCGCGCCGCCCCGGGCCACCCGTTTACCACCCGCCCCGACGTACGCCCGGCGCCATCCGCCCCGTACCGCCTGGAGCTTCGAGACCCTGCCGCCGGCACCCCGCCCCAGCCGTCCCGCCGGCACCCCCGCCCCCCTCCGGAACGGGTCCGGCCGCCACCCCTCGGGGCGGCGGCCGGATCTCCGGGCGGCGGTGCCGCCTCAGCCCGCGAGGCTCGCGGTCAGCGTGATCTCCGTACCCGCCAGCGCCTGGCTGACCGGGCAGCCCGCCTTGGCCTCCTCCGCCGCCGCGGTGAACGCGGCCTCGTCCGCGCCGGGGACCTCGCCCTCGACCGTGAGGTGCACGCCCGTGATGCCCGTGCCGGGCTGGAACGTGACGTCGGCCTTCGTGGTCAGCCGGGTCGGCGGCGTGCCGGCCTTGCCGAGCACCGCCGACAGGAACATGGAGAAGCAGCTGGAGTGGGCGGCCGCGATCAGCTCCTCCGGGCTGGTCATGCCGTTCGGCTCCTCGGCGCGCGCCGGCCAGGAGACCGGGTGGGAGCCGATGCCGGAGGAGTCGAAGGACACGGTGCCCGTGCCCTCGGTGAGGTTGCCCTCCCAGACGGTGTGCGCGTGACGCGTGGTGGCCATGCCGGGTTCCCTTCCGGCGCCGGCGGCGCCAGGGCGGTGGACGGTGGGCTTACGGCACGCCAACCTACTGCGCGACCAGCCCCTTGGCGTCCCGCGCCAGGGCGGTGAGCCGCGAAATCGCCCGGAAGTACTTCTTCCGGTACCCGCCGTTCAGCATCTCGTCACCGAACAGCCGGTCGAAGGGCAGGCCGGACGCGAGCACCGGTATCTCCCGGTCGTACAGCCGGTCGGCGAGGACCACCAGGCGCAGCGCCGTCGACTGGTCGGGAACGGCCGTCACGCCCGTCAGGCAGACCGCCGCCACCCCCTCGGTCAGTGCCCCGTACCGGCTGGGGTGGACCCGCGCCAGGTGCTCCAGCAGCTCGGGGAAGCCGTCCAGGGAGGCACCGGGCGTCGCGTGCGCGGCCCGGACGACCTCCTCGTCCGCGTACGGCGCGGGGGCCTCGGGCAGACCCCGGTGGCGGTAGTCCTCGCCGTCGATGCGCAGCGGACGGAAGTGCGCGGACAGGCCCTGGATCTCGCGCAGGAAGTCCGCGGCGGCGAACCGGCCCTCGCCCAGCTTCCCGGGCAGCGTGTTCGACGTGGCGGCCAGCGCGACGCCCGCCTCCACCAGCTTGCCGAGCAGCGTGGAGACGAGCACCGTGTCGCCCGGGTCGTCCAGCTCGAACTCGTCGATGCACAGCAGCCGGTGCCCGCTGAGGGTCCGCACGGTCTGCTGGAAGCCGAGCGCGCCGACGAGGTTGGTCAGCTCCACGAACGTCCCGAACGCCTTGAGCGCGGGCTCGGCCGGCGCGGCGTGCCACAGCGACGCCAGCAGGTGCGTCTTGCCGACGCCGTACCCGCCGTCCAGGTACACCCCGCGCGGCCCGGCGGGGGCGGCGGGCTTCCGGGAGAACCAGCGGCGCCGGCCCGCGCCGTCCGCGTGCCCCGCGCCCAGGCCGGCGGCGAAGCCCGCCAGCACCCGCACGGCCTCGGCCTGGCTGGGCTGCCCCGGGTCCGGCACGTAGGTGTCGAAGCGCACCCCGTCGAAGCGCGGCGGAGGCACCATCTCGGCGACCAGGCGATCGGCGGGGACGTGCGGCTCGCGGGCGCACAGGGACAGCGGGACCGCTTCGGTCAGGGCACTCGTCGACACGCTCCCCACTGTAAGCGCCGTGCCAGACTGCTCGGCATGCGACGCCTGTTCCCTGTGACCGACCCGACACCGCCCGCCCCCGCCGNCCCGGAGGACCCGCCGCGCCCGCCGAGTGGTCCCTCGACGAGCTGGCCGACGCGTACGCCTACCCGGCCGGCTCCGCCGCGCCCCCGCGCGGCGCGTGGCTGCGCGCCAACATGGTGTCGTCCCTGGACGGCGCCGCCCAGCACGACGGCCGCTCGCAGCCGATCTCCTGCGCCGCCGACATGCGGATCTTCGGCACCCTGCGGGCGCTCGCCGACGTGGTCGTCGTGGGCGCCGAGACGGTACGGCTGGAGGGGTACCGCCCGGCGCGTGCGCGCGAGGCGTTCGCCGCGCGACGGAAGGCGGCCGGCCAGGGGCCCGCGCCCGCGGTCGCCGTGGTGAGCGCCTCGCTGGACCTGGACTTCTCGCTGCCGCTGTTCGCCTCCCCGCTCGTGCCGACCCTGGTCCTCACCGGCGCCGCCGCGCCCCCCGGCCGGGTGCGGGAGGCGGAGCGGGCCGGGGCGGAGGTGGTCGTCGCGGGCGACGGCTCCGGCGTGGACCCCGAGCGGGCCGTACGGGCGCTGGCCGGACGCGGACTGGCCCGGCAGCTCACCGAGGGCGGGCCGCGGCTGCTGGGGCAGTTCGTCGCCGCCGGGGTGCTGGACGAGCTGTGCCTGACCGTGTCCCCGACGCTCACCGCCGGGGACGCGCAGCGCATCGCGGGCGGGCCGTCCGTGGCGGTGCCGTCGCGGTTCGCCCTGGTGTCCGTACTGGAGGAGGACGGGTTCCTCTTCACCCGCTACCGCCGGCCCGACCCCGCGCGAACCGGTCCGGTGGAGGGCGCCCGGTGACACACCGGTCCGGGAAATGGTCGGAATTAACCGTTCCGCCCACCCCGCGCTGGGCACACTTACCTTTTCAGACCCCGTGCGGGCACGGGGAGGGACGGTTTCCGCGGAAGGGCTTCCGAAGGTGTTCACAAGCGTTCTGATGATCGAGAAACCGCTGTCGTCCGTGGACGTGGACTTCGTCACGACCCTGCACGGGGACGAGCCCGCCTCCTTCATCGTGCTCATGCAGCCCCGCGGCGACCGGGCCGACACACTGCTGCGCGCCATCGACGACGTCGCCGTCGGCGCGCTGAGGGACGCGGCCCGCGAGGGCGAGGAGCCGTCCGGCCCGGAGGCGCGGCGCCCGGCGGAGGCGGCCCTGGAGCGCTCCGTCCAGGCCCTGCGCGACGCCGGCTGCGAGGCGGTCGGCCAGGTCGTCGAGGACCACCCGCTCGACAGGATGAAGGCCGTCGTGGAGGAGGCGGACGCCGACGAGGTGATCGTGCTGACCGCGCCGCACTACGTGGAGGAGTTCTTCCACCGGGACTGGGCGTCCCGCGCCCGCCACAAGGTCGGCGTACCGGTGCTCAAACTCTTCGCCCACAACGAATAGGCTGAGCCCCCGCACACACGCCACACCCCGGGGAGAGAACCGCATGGCACCCGCCATCCCTGCCGCGATGGAACGGCCGCACTTCATCGGCATCGGCGGCGCCGGAATGTCGGGCATCGCGAAGATCCTCGCCCAGCGCGGGGCCAAGGTCGCCGGCAGCGACGCGCGCGAGTCCGAGACCGCCGCGTCGCTGCGCGCCCTCGGCGCGACCGTCCACGTCGGCCACGCCGCGCACCACCTCGCCGACGACGCCACCTGCGTCGTCGTCTCCAGCGCCATCCGCGCCGACAACCCCGAGCTCGCCCGCGCCGAACAGCTCGGCATCCCCGTCGTGCACCGCTCCGACGCGCTCGCCGCCCTGATGAAGGGCCTGCGCGCCATCGCCGTCGCGGGCACCCACGGCAAGACCACCACCACCTCGATGCTGGCCGTCGCCCTCACCGAGCTGGGTCTCGACCCCTCGTACGCCATCGGCGGCGACCTCGCCGGCCCCGGGACCAACGCCCGGCACGGCGAGGGCGACCTCTTCGTCGCCGAGGCCGACGAGAGCGACCGCAGCTTCCAGAAGTACGACCCCGAGGTCGCCCTCGTCCTCAACGTCGAACTGGACCACCACGCCAACTACGCCTCCCTGGAGGAGATCCACGAGTCCTTCGAGGCGTTCGTCGCCAAGATCCCCCACGGCGGCACCCTCGTCGTCGGCGAGCACGCGGGCGCCCGCGAACTGGCCGCGCGGGTCGCGGACCGGCCGGGACTGCACGTCCTGCGCGTCGGGGAGGCCGAGACGTCCGACGTGTGGATCCGCCGGATCACCCCGAAGGGCATGACCAGCGAGGTCACCGTCGTCCTCGACGGCGTCGAGCACACCTTCACGGTCTCCGTGCCGGGCCGCCACTACGCCCACAACGCCGCCGCCGCGCTGGCCGCCGGGGCCCGCGCGGGCGTCGACCCGGCCGACCTGGCCCGGGCGCTCACCGCGTACACCGGCGTCGGGCGCCGCCTCCAGCTCAAGGGGGAGGCCGCGGGCGTCCAGGTCGTCGACTCCTACGCCCACCACCCCACCGAGATGACCGCCGACCTGGAGGCGATGCGCGACGCGGCCGGCACCGGCCGCCGCCTGCTGGTGGTCTTCCAGCCGCACCTGTTCTCCCGCACCCGGGAGCTGGGCACGGAGATGGGCCGGGCGCTCGCCCTCGCCGACGAGTCGCTGGTCCTCGAGATCTACCCGGCCCGCGAGGACCCGATCCCCGGCGTCACCAGCGCGCTGATCACCGACGCGGCCGTCGCGGCGGGCGCGTCGACGACCCCCGTCCACGACCAGGACGCCGTCCCCGGCCTGATCGCGGGAATGGCACGCCCCGGCGACCTCGTTCTCACCATGGGCGCCGGCGACGTCACGGACCTCGGCCCGAGGATCCTCGACCGCCTGGCGGACTGACCCGAGCCGAAGGAGCCGAACACACGATGCCGTACGAGGTCGAGAAGCCGGACGAGCAGTGGCGCGCCGAGCTGACCCCGCAGGAGTACCACGTCCTGCGGGAGGCCGGCACGGAACCGCCCTTCACCGGCGAGTACACCGACACGAGGACCAGGGGCGTCTACTCCTGCCGGGCCTGCGGGGCGGAACTCTTCACGTCCGACACGAAGTTCGCCTCCCACTGCGGCTGGCCGTCCTTCTACGACCCGAAGGACGGCGACGCCGTCGAACTCCTGGAGGACCGCTCCCACGGCATGGTCCGCACCGAGGCCCGCTGCGCCCGCTGCGGCTCCCACCTGGGCCACCTCTTCGAGGGCGAGGGCTACCCCACCCCCACGGACCAGCGGTACTGCATCAACTCGGTCTCGCTGCGGCTGCTGCCCGCCGAGGACTGAGGGCGGGCACCGGGCCGGGCGGTGACGGGGGCCGGACCTGCGCGGGGGTGCCCGCGCAGGCCTCCGCTTGACCGCGCGGAACGGTGAGCCCCTTCGGCGTCCGCCTCTCCTCCGGTGAGGACGACCTCGGGAAGCGACGTCATGCGGCCGGGGCCGAGGTGGCCCCTCGGAGGATCCGCCGAGGCTTCGACCATGTCATCGTGCAACCGAGGCGAAAGGTTCGATTCATGCGCGTCGTCGAAACGACCGTAAAGATCTCCGCACCCGCATCCCTGGTCTGGGACGTGCTCGTCGATTTCGACAGGTACGCCGAGTGGAACCCGTTCATGGTCGAGGCGGCAGGGCGCGCCGAACCGGGTGAGCGCCTTGCCATCACCGTTCGGCAGGGCGGCACCCGCACGATGTCCTTCAAGCCGAAGGTCCTGGTCGCCGAGCCGGGCAGGCACCTGCGGTGGATCGGCAGGCTGCTGGTGCCGGGGATCTTCGACGGCACGCACGAGTTCGTCCTGACCGAGGACGGCGGGGCGACCTCGCTCGACCACAGGGAGACGTTCTCCGGGGTCCTGCCGAAACTCATGGGAAGCAAACTGGACTCGGTCGCCCTCGGCTTCGAGCAGTTCAACCGGGCGCTCAAGAACCGCGCGGAATCGATGCGTTCCCCGAACAGCTGACGCGGGCGGCCCGCCGCCCTGGCGCAATGGGACGAGCCGGTGGGGTAGGGCGACCCGGTGGAGCGGCGGCTTCCGGGCCGGTCGCGCTCCTCGCGGCCGCCGGCCACCGGGGCGGACCGTCCCTCCGCCGGAACGATCGGACGCCGTTCACGAGCCCGCCGGACGGGCCAGACTGTGCCTCATGGACCCGCACCTCCTGCGTACCTTCGTGACGGTGACCCGGCTCGCCTCGTTCTCGGCGGCGGCGCGCGAGCTCGGCTGCGCCCGGGCCACCGTGGCGCGGCACGTCGCCACCCTGGAGAGGGAACTGGGTCTGCCGCTGCTGACCCGGCGGCCCGTCGTCCCCACCGTGGCGGGCGCGCGGCTCCTGGAACACGCCGTACCACTGCTGCTGCGCCTCGACGCGGCCCGCGCCGAACTCGCGCGCCTCGCCGCCCCCGCCGGCGAACTGGCCGTCGCCGCGACCCCCCTCGCCGTCGGGCCCCGGCTGCTCGCCGCCCTCCCGGGCACCACCGTCCGCGTCACCCTGTGCGTCCGGTCGCGCGACGCGGTGCCCGCCGCGCTCGCCGACGGCACCGCCCGCCTCGGCCTCGTCGACGGGCTCACCACCGCCGGGACCCCGCTGCCCCCGCCGCTCCCGGACGCCGCCGCCCCGGCGCCGTCCGGGGCCGTCCCGCCGGCCGCCCTCCGCGTCACCGAGGCCCCCGTCGCCGTCCACCTGCCCGCCGGCCACCCGCTGGCCGGCCGCCGCGGCCTGAGCCTCGACGACCTGACCCGGGCGCGCTGGGTGGACGCCCCCGACGCCGGGTTCCCCCTCGACTGGCTGCGCGCCGCCCACGGCACGTACGGCTTCCGTCCCGCCCTGCGCTACGACGGGACCGACGTGCGCACCCTGACCGGGCTCGTCGCGGCCGGACGGGGCCTGGCCGTCCTGCCGGCCACCGTCCCCGCGGCGCCCGCCGCGACCGCCGTCCCCCTGCTCGAACCGCTCCTCGTCCACCGCGTCGAACTGCTCCACACCGGCGAACCGACCGGCCCCGCCGCGGAACTCGCCGCCCGGCTCACCGGCGAGTGAGCCGAAGCCGCGCCCGCCCCGCACCCGGGACCGGACCGGTTCCGGGNGCNNGCGNNNCGGGCGGGAGCCGNCCCCGGNNGNNGCGGGGAACCCCGGGCCGGGGGCCGGTACGCCGGGCCGTTCCCGGAGGGGCCCCCGCCCGCACCGGGGCCGGGCTCCGCCGCCGGGGTGCGGGCACGCCGCCCCGGCAGACCCGCACCACCCGGGCCCGGCCGGCCCCGACACGTACCCGCCGGCGGGAGATCCCGGTGTCCGGGTCCGCGGTTCCGGCCGCGGCCCCGCGCCGCCGCTGTCTAGGCTGCCGCCATGACGGACACCACACATGCCATACGGATCAGGCCGGGCGGCCCGGCCGACGTGCCGGCCGTGTTGAACATGCTCGACGCGGCGGTGGTCTGGATGAACGAGCGCGGCAACACCGAGCAGTGGGGCACGACCCCCTATTCGCAGAAGCCCGGCGGGGTGCCGCGGGTCGAGCGGTACATGACCGAGAACACCCCGTACGTCGCGGAGCTGGACGGAGTGCCCGCCGGCGTCGTGGTGCTGGACTCCGGTCCCAGCCCCCTGATGCCGATCGCGCCGGCCGGGGAACCCGAGCGGTACGTCCGGCTCCTGGTCTCCGACCGACGGCACGCCGGTCTGGGCATCGGGGCGAGGCTGCTGGCCCGTGCCGCGGAGGAGACCCGGCGGGCCGGCGTGAAGCTGCTGCGGGTCGACTGCTGGGCGGGCGGCGGGGGCGAACTGGTCGCCTTCTACGAGCGCAACGGATTCACCCCCACCGATCGTTTCCTGTCCGGGACGTGGCCCGGGCAGGTGCTGGCCATGCGGGTCGGCTGACGGCACGGGCGGAGAGCTGGGTGGCGGGCCCGTCCGGCGGGTCCGGGAACGGCCTCCCGGGGCCCGGCACCGCCGCGGAACCCTGCCGGGCCCCGGCACCGGAGCCTCCCCGGTTCAGGAGGCGGCCAGCACCGCGCACGACTCCGCCGGCACCACCAGCTCCCCGCTGTCCGGTCCCGGCACCTCCACCGGCTCCCACGCGGCCAGGACCCGCGTCCCGTCCGGGCCCAGCGGGATCCGCGCCGGGCGGGGCGCCAGGTTCACCGCCACCCGCACGTCCCCCCGCCGGTACGCGATCCAGCGGGCCTCCTCGTCGTAGGAGACGTGCACCGCCGCCAGGTCCGGGTCGGTCAGGTCCGGTTGCGCGGCCCGCAGCGCGATCAGCCGCCGGTACCACTCCAGCAGCCGCGCGTGCGGCTCGCGCTCCGGCTCCGCCCAGTCCAGGCACGAACGGTCGCGCGTCGCCGGGTCCTGCGGGTCGGGGACGTCCTCCTCCCGCCAGCCGTGCGCCGCGAACTCCCGCCGCCGCCCGCCCCGCACCGCCTCGGCCAGCTCCGGGTCGGTGTGGTCGGTGAAGAACTGCCAGGGCGTGCGGGCCCCCCACTCCTCGCCCATGAACAGCATCGGCGTGAACGGCCCCGTCAGCACCAGCGTCGCCGCGCACGCGAGCAGGCCGGGGGAGAGGGACGCCGACAGGCGGTCGCCCCGCGCCCGGTTGCCGATCTGGTCGTGGGTCTGCGCGTACCCGAGGAAGCGGTGCGCGGGGGTCCGCTCCGGGTCCACCGGGCGGCCGTGCGTACGGCCCCGGAACGTGGAGAACGTCCCGTCGTGGAAGAAGACCCGGCCCAGGGTCTTCGCCACCGCCGCCAGCGGCGCCCGCGCGAAGTCCGCGTAGTAGCCCTGGGACTCGCCGGTCAGCGCGGTGTGCAGCGCGTGGTGGAAGTCGTCGTTCCACTGGGCGTGCAGGCCCAGTCCGCCCTCCGCGCGCGGCGTCGTCGTCCGCGGGTCGCACAGGTCCGACTCGGCGATCAGGAAGTGCTCCCGCCCCTGCCGCGCGGAGAGCCCGTCCACCGCGGCCGACAGCTCCTCCAGGAACGTCAGCGCCCGCGTGTCGGCGAGCGCGTGCACCGCGTCCAGCCGCAGCCCGTCGATCCGGTGGTCGCGCAGCCACGCGAGCGCGCTGCCCAGCAGGAACGCCCGCACCTCGTCCGAACCCGGCGCGTCCAGGTTCACCGCCGCGCCCCAGGGGGTGTGGTGGGTGTCGGTGAAGTACGGGCCGAAGGCCGGCAGGTGGTTGCCGGAGGGGCCCAGGTGGTTGTGGACCACGTCCAGAACCACGCCCAGGCCCAGGCCGTGCGCCGCGTCCACGAACCGCTTCAGCGCCGCCGGCCCGCCGTACGGCTCGTGCACCGCCCACGGCGACACCCCGTCGTACCCCCAGCCGTGCCGCCCCGGGAACGGGCACAGCGGCATCAGCTCCACGTGCGTCACTCCCAGCCGCACCAGGTGGTCCAGCCGCTCCGCCGCCGCGTCGAGGGTGCCCTCCGGCGTGTACGTCCCGACGTGCAGCTCGTACAGGACGGCCCCGTGCAGCCCGCGCGCCGGCGGTTCGTTCCGCCAGACGTGCGCCGTGTGGTCCACCACCGCGCTCAGCCCGTCCGGCCCGTCGGGCTGGCGCCGCGACCGCGGGTCGGGCAGCACCGGCCCGCCGTCCAGGGCGAAGCCGTACCGCGCCCCGTCCGGCACGCCGTCCCCGCCGGCGTCGGCCGTCCACCAGCCGTCGCGCAGCGGGTCGCGTTCCATGGGGTGCCGGGCACCCTCCAGTTCCAGCTCCACCCGTTCGCGCGCGTTCGGCGCCCACACCTCGAACAGCACTGGCGATCCCCTCGTCGTCGACCGGGTCAGGTCCCCGCTGCCGTGCCCCATCCTGGCAAGACCGGCTTCCGGAAGCACGGCACTCCGCCGGGTGGCGGGCGGACCGCCCGTGACGGCCCGTCTGGACACTCCCGTGTCCGGCGGCCGACAATCACCCTCGTGACGTCGTCTTCCGAGTTCGGCACGCGTCCCGCCCGGCCGTCGGACGCCGAGCGGGACCGGGCCCTGGAGCTGATCCGCGAGGGCGCGGTGCAGGGAAGGCTGTCCCACGACACGTTCCTGCGCCGCATGGAACTCGCCCTGAAGGCCCGCCGCTCCGAGGAGCTGGCGGTACTCACCGACGACCTCCGGGAGCGGGGCGCGGGCTGGCCGAAGCGGCTGTTCGGCGCGGTCGGGCAGGTGTCCGCGTTCAGGACGCGGCTGGAGCACGCCTGGCGGGCCGAGCGGCTGCCGGAACTGCTGCTGCCCGAGCCGGGCCCGTACCCGCTGCGGATAGGGCGCGATCCGGTGAACGGACTGCGGCTCAACCACGAGACGGTGTCCCGGCTGCACGCCGAACTCGGCCTGCGGGACGGGCTGTGGGTCCTGCGCGACCTCGGCTCCACCAACGGCACCACCGTCAACGGGCGGCGCGTGGCCGGCGCGGTCGTCGTCCGGCCGGGCGACGCGGTCTCCTTCGGCCGGGTGGCCTACCGCCTCGCCGCCGCCGAGCGGGGCGCCCCACCGCGGCGCTGACGCCGCCCGCCGCCCCGGCCCGGACCCGTACCGCCCCGNCCCGGGCCCAGGCTGCT
>NZ_CP095474.1:3769238-3792723 GCF_023614315.1 Streptomyces sudanensis
CCTCAGTCCACGCGGCTCAGCAGCGCCACCGGCCGCTCCCCGAGCAGCTCCGCCACGGCGACCGCGCGCCCCCCGTCGAGGACCCGCGCCCCGTCCAGGGCGTCCGCCCACCGGCCCCCGGGCAGCGCCAGCGCCGTACCGGACCAGCCGCCCGCCTCCGCCAGCCGCAGCGACAGCCGCGTCACCGCCGTGACCACCCGGTCCGACCGGAGGAACGCCACGCAGTGCCCCGCCGCCGGGCCCTCGGCCGTCAGCGGCGTGTACGTCCCCGAGGCGCCGAACGCCTCCGGGTACCGCCGCCGCAGCCGCAGCGCCGCCCGCGTCACCTCCGTCTTCCCGTCCGGCCGCGCCCGCCGGAACGCCGTCCGGTTGTCCGGGTCCACCAGCGCCTCGTACACCGCCTCCGTGCCCTGGTACAGGTCCGGCACGCCCGGCATCGTCAGGTGCAGCAGCGCCGCGCCCAGCACGTTGGCCCGCGCGTACGGCTCCAGCTCCCGCACCAGCTCCGCCACCGGGTGCCCGCCCGCACCCGCCGGGCCCTCGGCCACGAAGTCCGCCACGGCCCGCTCGTACGCCGCGTCCCGCTCCGTCCAGGCGGTGTGCAGCCCCGCCTCCCGCACCGCCTTCAGCAGCGCCCCGCCCAGCCGGTCCCGCGACGGCCGGCCCAGGCCGAACGCCGTCTGCCACGCGGCCCACGCCAGCTGCCCGTCCGGCGCCGGCACCCGCGCCACGTCGCCCAGCAGCTTCGCCCACCGGCCGGGGCACTCCGACAGGACCGCGATCCGCGCCCGCACGTCCGCGCTGCGCTTGGTGTCGTGCGTCGACAGCACCGTCCCCGTCGCCGGCCAGTCCCGCGCGATCCGCGCGCAGTACGCGTGGAACTCCGCCGGGGACACCGCCGGCCTGCCCGGATCGCCGCCCACCTCGTTCGCCGACAGCAGCGGCACGTACCGGTAGAACGCCGTGTCCTCCACCGACTTCGCCCGCAGCGCCGACGCGGTCTGCGCGAACCGCGTCCGGAACGCCCGCTGCGGCGGCCCGTCCCCGAGCCGGCCCAGCGCCAGGTCCCGCACCACGTCCACGGCCGCCGCCTCCTCCGGCACCGCGAACGTCCCCCGCGCCTCCGCCGCCGCCTCCCCGGTCAGCACCTCCTCCGCGCCGGTCCGGTACGGCCGGTACACCGGGACCCGGATCAGCAGCTCCCGCACCGCCGCCCGCAGCGCCCACGGCGCGTGGTCGCGCAGCCGGGGGTCCGCCGCGCACACCCGGCCGGCCGCCCGGACGAGGAACTCCACCTCCGCCGCCAGCTCCCGCGTCACCACCTTGTACGCCGCCCGGCGCGCGGTCGGCTCCCAGTGGCCGCCCCGGTCCCCGGGCGGGGCGGCGAACCGCCGGTACGAGTCGGCCAGGCCGGACGCGCCCGCCCCGTCCACGAACAGCCCGTCGACGCGGCGCAGCGCGTCGTACCCGGTGGTGCCCGCCACCGGCCAGGCCGGCGGGAGCCGCTCCTCGCCGGTGAGGATCTTCTCGACGACCGTCCAGCACGTCCCGCCGGTCGCCCGGTCCAGCGCGCGCAGGTACTCCTCGGGGTCCGCGAGGCCGTCGGGGTGGTCGACGCGCAGCCCCTCGACGACCCCGTCCCGCACCAGCTCCACGATCTTCGCGTGGGTCGCCTCGAACACCTCCGGGTCCTCGACGCGCACCCCGATGAGGTCGGAGATCGTGAAGAACCTCCGGTAGTTCAGCTCCGTGCGGGCCAGCCGCCACCAGGCCGGCCGGTACCACTGGGCGTCCAGCAGTTCGGCGAGCGGCAGCCCCGCCGTGCCCGCGCGCAGCGGGAACACCTGCGCGCCGAGCCGCAGCACCCCCGCCTCCGCGTCGACCCGCAGGTCGTCGAGCACGTCCCCGAGCCGGGCGGGCAGCACGGGCAGCAGCACCCTGCCGCCGCCCGCCTCCCAGTCGATGTCGAACCACCGGGCGTACGGCGAGGACGGCCCGTCCCGCAGCACCTCCCACAGCGGCCGGTTGTGCGGCAGCGCGGCCGCCATGTGGTTGGGCACCAGGTCGACGACGAGGCCCAGGCCGTGCTCCCGCGCGGTGCGGGCGAGGCCCCGCAGGCCCGCCTCGCCGCCGAACTCCTCCCGCACCCGGCCGTGGTCGGTCACGTCGTAGCCGTGCGTCGACCCGGGGACGGCCTCCAGGACCGGCGACAGGTGCAGGTGGGTGACGCCGAGCGAGGCGAGGTACGGCACCGCCTCGGCGGCGGCCCCGAACGGGAAGTCCGGCCGGAGCTGGAGCCGGTACGTGGCGAGCGGGGCGCTGGGCGCGTGGGACGTCATGCGAACGTACGTACCCGGCGGTGCGCCGGGTCTCCCCTCGCCCCCGCCGATGACCCCGTTCGGGCGACAGGGGGCCGGCCGCTACGCGGGGCGGCGCAGGACGGCCAGGCTCCGGCCGACCAGGACGAGCCGGTCGCCGGCCGCCACCTTGTCGCCCTGGCCCGGCGGGACGCCCTGCGGCACGGCGGTGTCCACCACGACCTGCCACTGGCGGCCGTGGTCGACGGGGACGGTGAACTCCAGGTCGTCGGCGCCCGCGTTGAACATCAGCAGGAACGAGTCGTCGAGGATGCGCTCGCCGCGCGGGCCCGGCTCGGAGATGGCCCGGCCGTTGAGGAACACCGACAGCGCCCTGGCGTGCGCGGCGTGCCAGTCCCGCGAGGTCATCTCCCGGCCGCCCGGGGTGAACCAGGCGATGTCCGACAGGTCGTCGTGGGTGCCCTCCACCGGCCGGCCGTGGAAGAAGCGGCGGCGCCGGAAGACCGGGTGGTCGCGGCGGAGCCACACCATCGACCGGGTGAACTCCAGCAGCGACCGGGCCTCCTCCTCGTCCGCGCCGGGCCAGTGCACCCACGACAGTTCGCCGTCCTGGCAGTAGGCGTTGTTGTTGCCGGCCTGCGTGCGGCCGAACTCGTCGCCGTGGCTGAGCATCGGCACGCCCTGGGAGAGCAGCAGCGTGGCGACGAAGTTGCGCATCTGGCGCATCCGCAGCGCCCGGACGCCCGCGTCGTCGGTCTCGCCCTCGACGCCGCAGTTCCAGGAGCGGTTGTGGCTCTCGCCGTCGCGGTTGCCCTCGCCGTTGGCCTCGTTGTGCTTCTCGTCGTACGAGACGAGGTCCCGCAGGGTGAAGCCGTCGTGGCAGGTCACGAAGTTCACCGAGGCGATCGGCCGCCGCCCGTCGTCCTGGTACAGGTCGGAGGAGCCGGTCAGCCGGGACGCGAACTCCGCGAGCGTCCTCGGCTCGCCCCGCCACATGTCGCGGACGGTGTCCCGGTACTTGCCGTTCCACTCGGTCCACAGCGGCGGGAAGTTGCCCACCTGGTAGCCGCCCTCGCCCACGTCCCACGGCTCGGCGATCAGCTTGACCTGGCTGACCACCGGGTCCTGCTGCACCAGGTCGAAGAACGACGACAGCCGGTCCACCTCGTGGAACTGGCGGGCCAGCGTCGCCGCCAGGTCGAAGCGGAACCCGTCGACGTGCATCTCCGTCACCCAGTACCGCAGCGAGTCCATGATCAGCTGGAGGACGTGGGGGGAGCGCATCAGCAGCGAGTTTCCGGTGCCGGTGGTGTCCATGTAGTACCGGGGGGCGTCCTCCACGAGCCGGTAGTACGAGGGGTTGTCCAGGCCCCGGAAGGAGAGCGTGGGGCCCAGGTGGTTGCCCTCGGCGGTGTGGTTGTAGACCACGTCGAGGATGACCTCGATGCCCGCCTTGTGCAGGGCGCGCACCGCCGACTTGAACTCCAGCACCTGCTGGCCGCGGTCGCCCCAGGAGGCGTAGGCGTTGTGCGGGGCGAAGTAGCCGATCGTGTTGTAGCCCCAGTAGTTCGCCATCCCGGCGTCGACGAGCCGGTGGTCGTGGACGAACTGGTGGACGGGCATCAGTTCGATGGCGGTCACGCCCAGTTCGGTCAGGTGCTCGACGATCGCCGGGTGCGCGAGGCCCGCGTACGTGCCGCGCAGTTCCCTGGGCAGCGCCGGGTGGAGCATCGTCAGGCCCTTCACGTGGGCCTCGTAGATCACGGTGCGGTGGTAGTCGGTGCGCGGCGGCCGGTCGTCGCCCCAGTCGAAGTACGGGTTCACCACCACGGACGACATGGTGTGCGGCGCCGAGTCGAGGTCGTTGCGGGAGTCCGGCCTGCCGAAGTGGTAGCCGTACACCGCCTCGTCCCAGTCGATGGACCCGGCCATCGCCCGCGCGTACGGGTCGAGGAGGAGCTTCGCGGAGTTGCAGCGCAGCCCGTGCTCCGGCGCGTACGGCCCGTGCACCCGGAAGCCGTACCGCTGGCCCGGCATCACGCCGGGCAGGTACGCGTGCCGCACGAAGGCGTCGGTCTCCCGCAGCTCCACCGCGGTCTCCGAGCCGTCGTCGTGCAGCAGGCACAGCTCGACGCGGTCGGCGGCCTCCGAGAAGACCGCGAAGTTGGTGCCGGCGCCGTCGTAGGTGGCACCGAGGGGATACGCCTGTCCCGGCCAGACCTGCATAGATGAGACTCTTCCATTCCGATCCGGCTGATGGGGTCACTTCCCCCGATCCTCCACGAAAGTCGCCCGCCCGCCTAGGACGCCGGACGGTGCTACCGGGTGACCGGGGCCGGACCTCGGGCGGTGCCCTGGCCGAAAAACGTCCTTTCCGGCGTGCGGCGGGGGCGTGGCGGCCGCGCCGCGGGGGCACGGCGGGGCGCGGCCCCGCGGTGCCCNCGCGTCCGTGCGGACCTCCCGCCGCGCGTCCGGCCGGGCCGCGGGGGGCGGGCCCGCGCCGCCCCGCGCCCCCCGGAACCGGGCGGTGCCGGCCGGTGCGGCCGTCACCCGTGGGGGTGATCTCCGTCGCGGCGGGTGACGGGGCCCGGTCCCGTGGAGCGGCCCGTGCGGCCCCCCGGCCCGCGCCGGAACCGGAACCGCCGCCGGAACCAAGGGGGGTGAGGGGACGAGCCTGCCCATCCGGCTGCAGCAGGTCGCCCTCCCGGAGTACCCTTCCTTGATCGTTGGAGACGTGCGTTCGGAACCAGAAGGCGGTGCGCGGGTGAGCTCGGGAGGGCTGGAGCTGCCCCCAGGTGACTCGGATCACGAGGGGGGCTCCACTGACCCCGCGGATGTCCCGCCCGGCGCGGTCTCCCTCGCCCGGCCCCTGGAGATCGGCGCGGAACTGGAGTGGGACGCCCGGGACTGGAGCGAGGTGCGCACCCGCGCCCAGCGCGCCGGCCGGGCCTATATCTGGCTGAATCTGGTCGAACAGCGTCTGCGTGCGGTGGTCTCCGCCGTGCTGCGGCCCGTCTACGAGCCCACCCACGGCGACGACTGGGTCGTCGCGGCGGCCGGGCCCGCCGGCCAGGAGTGGGTGCAGCGCGCCGTCGCCGTCCGCGAGGTCTCCCGCCGCAAGGGCTACCTCCTGGACCCCGCCGACGACAACGTCCTCAGCTTCCTCACCCTGCCCCAGCTCCGCGAGCTGATGGTCCAGCACTGGCCCTGCTTCGAGCCGTACTTCGACGACCGCCGCGAACTGGAGCTGGCCCTCGACGAGCTGGAGGTCACCCGCAACGTCGTCTCCCGCAACCGGGCCCTGTCCCGGACCGTCCTCGACCAGTCGGAACGCGCGTCGGCCCGGCTGCTGGAGATCCTCGGCAGCGGCGCGGGCGTGCCGTCCGCGCACCGCCTGCCGGTCGACGCCGTCGAGGACCTCGTGGGGGACCGGTACGCCGACGTGGTGTCCGTCCACCCCGACCGGGTGCGGCTCCAGCGGCAGATGCCCGCCGAGGACCTGTTCGGCGGCGCGCGGCGGCTCGACGCCATCGGCATAGGCCTGAACCTGCTCGTCCAGAACTTCTCCGGCCGCCGGCTCGTCCGCCTCGCCGAGTCCGGGTGCCGGATACGGCTGCTGTTCCTCAACCCCGCCAGCAGCGCCGTCAAGCGGCGGGAGCGGGAGCTCGGCATCAAAAAGGGCGAGCTCAGCCGCTCCGTGGAGATGAACATCCTGCACATGCGGCGCGTCCGCGCCCGGCTCCGCGACCCCGGCGCCTTCGAGATCCAGGTGTTCGACGAGACGCCCCGCTTCACCGCCTACCTGGTCGACGGAGACGGCCCCGACGGCGTCGGCGTCGTCCAGTCCTACCTCCGGCGGGCCCGCGGGATGGAGGCGCCCGTCCTGGTCCTGCGGGGCGGCCGGCGGTCCGTCGTCACCTCCGAGCCGGACGGCGACCACGGGCTGTTCGAGACGTACCGCGAGGAGTTCGAGTCGTTCTGGGCCGATTCACGTCCGGTGTCGTGAAGACCCCGGTAAGGGGGTACCGGGGTCACGTTGTCAGTGCCGCGTGCGAGGGTGAAAGCCGACTGGGGACGGCACCGCGCGGACCGCGGCGCCGCTAAGGAGGATCGACATGCACTGGCACGGGGAGACCCTCGCGGGCTTCGACCTGGAGACGACGGGGACGGAGCCGTTCGAGGCGAGGATCGTCACGGCCGCGGTCGTGGAGGTACGGGACGGGCGCACCCTGGCGCGCCGCGAGTGGCTCGCCGACCCCGGCGTCCGCATCCCCGAGTCGGCCTCCGCGATCCACGGCATCAGCAGCGAGCGCGCCGCCGCCGAGGGCCGGCCGGCCCGCGAGGTCGCCGACGAGGTCGCCGACGCCCTCGCCGGGTACTGGTCCCGGGGCGTGCCCGTCGTGGCGTACAACGCCGCGTTCGACCTGACGCTGCTCGCCGCCGAGCTGCGCCGGCACGCCCTGCCGTCGCTCGCCGAGCGGCTGGGCGGCGAACCGGTCGGACCCGTCGTCGACCCGTACACCATCGACCGGGCCGTCGACCGCTACCGGCGCGGCAAGCGGAACCTGGAGGCGGTCTGCGCCGAGTACGACGTGGCGCTCGACGGGGCGCACGAGGCGGCGGCCGACGCCCTGGCCGCCGTGCTCCTGGCCTGCGCGATAGCCGAGCGGCACGCGCTGGTGGCCCGGCTGGCGCCGCGCGAGCTGCACGCCCGCCAGGTGGAGTGGTACGCCGAGTGGGCCGCCGACTTCCAGGGCTTCCTGCGGCGCAAGGGAAGTCCCGACGCCGTCGTGGACCCCCGGTGGCCGCTCCGGCAGCCGGACGCGCCGGTCGCCGGGTGACCCGGACCGCCCCTCAGGGGTGGCCGGCGAGGAACCCCAGCAGCGCCGCGTTCACGCGCTCGGGCGCGTCCAGTTGCAGCCAGTGGCCCGCGCCCTCGACCCGCTCGTACTGCCAGGAGCCCGCCACGTACTTCTCCGTGCCCGTCATCGCCCGCTCGGTGAGGAAGCGGTCACCGGTGCTCCACAGGCCCAGCACGGGACCCGGCAGCGAGGGCGGCCGCACCTCGGGGCCGAACATCGCCCGCGGCGGCAGCCCCGCCCGGTAGACACCGAGCGCCGCGGTGAGCGCACCCGGCTCCGACAGCCGCTCCACGGCCTCGCCCGCGTCGGGGTGCTCGGCGAGGAACTCCCTCAGGTGCGCGCCGCCGTCGCGCAGCAGCCACTCCTCCGCGACGCCCTCGTGCTGGAACAGCAGCATGTACCAGGACAGGCAGCGCTGCTCCCAGCCGGCGTCGACGAAGGCGCCCCAGTGCCCCACGGACAGGAGCGACAGGCTCGCCATCCGGTCCGGCGCGGTCATGGCCATGGCCTGGACGACGCCCGACCCCCAGTCGTGGCCCACGAGGTGGACCCGGCCGACGCCCAGCCGGTCGAGCAGCTCCAGCAGGTCCGCCGCGGAACGGCCCGGGGCGTACGCCGCGGTGTCCGCCGGCCGGTCGGAACCGCCGAAGCCGCGCAGGTCCGAGACGATCGTCCGGTACCCGGCCGCGTGCAGTGCGGGCAGCTGGCGGCGCCAGCACGCGTGCGTGTCCGGGAAGCCGTGCACCAGCAGCACCGCGGGACCGAGGCCGCCGCTGTCCTGGACCTCCAGGGCCACCTCGGCGAGTTCCACACGCATCCGCAAACCTCCCGACGTCGGACGGACCGCGCAGGTCCGGGCGCGGCCATCATGACAGACGGTCAGAACGGGTACCAGCGGACCTCCGGGTCGCCGTCCCGCAGCGACGCCACACGGCGGCGGAACTCGGCCAGGGCCCTCGGATTGCCCGGCGCGTGCTGGGCGACCCACGCGCAGCTCGCCGTCTCCCGCGCCCCGCGCAGCACGGCGCAGCCCTCCCACTCCCGCACGTCCCAGCCGTACGCGGTCGCGAACGCGTCGTACGCCGCCGGGTCCAGGCCGTAGCGGTCCCGCGACAGGGCCAGCACCACCAGGTCGTGCTCGCGCAGGTCCAGCGAGAACGTCTCCAGGTCGGCGAGGACCGGCCCCTGAGGGCCCACGTGGACGTTGCGGGGCAGCGCGTCGCCGTGGATCGGGCCCGGCTCCCACCGCGGTACGAGCGCCGCGACGGCCTCGGCGAACCCGTCCCGCCGCTCCCGCAGGAACGCGGCGTCCGCCGGGTCGACGGCGTCCCCGGCGAGCCGCAGCCACCGCTCCACCCCGCCGAGCAGGTCCCGGCCGGGCAGCGGGAACGGCGGCGCGGGCAGTTCGTGCACCAGCCGCAGCAGCGGGGCCAGGTCACGCGGCTCGGTCGGCCGCACGGCGTCGGGCAGCCGCCGCCACACGGTCACCGGATGTCCCTCCACCAGCCGCGCCCCGGGCTCGGCCGCCCGCACCGCGGGGACCCCCGCCCCGGCCAGCCAGCCGGCGACCGCCACCTCGCGCCGCGCCCGGTCCAGCAGTCCGGCGTCCCGGCCCACCTTCACCACCAGGTCCCCGACGGCGAACACCGCGTTCTCGCCCAGCGCCAGCAGCGTCGCGTCCGCGCCGCCCGCCGGGTACCCGGCCGCGCCCAGGACCTCCCGGGCCCTCGCCTCGTCCATACCGCCGTCCCGTTCCTCGTCCGCCGGGGCGCGTCGCCCGCGCCCGTCCGCCGACGGCCAGTCTCGCACCCGCGCCGGGCCCGCCCCGCCGGGCCCGGCNGNCGNGACGGCGCCCGACCGGGCGCCGCCCGGTCGGGCGCCGTCGCGTCGCGTGCCCCGCCCGCCGGGCGCCGCCCGGCCGCGAACCCGCCGGAACGCCTAGGGTGGCAGTCATGACCAGGACCACCCGGTACGCCGTCCTGCTGCGCGGCGTCAACGTCGGCGGGCCCCGCAAGGTCCCCATGGCCGAACTGCGCGCCCTCCTCACCGGACTCGGCCACACCGACGTGCGGACCTACCTCCAGTCCGGCAACGCCGCCTTCACCACCGCGTCCGGCGCCGGCGAGGACGCGCTCGCCGCCGCCGTCGAGCGGGCGCTGGAGGACCGCTTCGGCTTCCCCGTCGACTGCCTCGTCCGCGGCGGCCCCTACCTGCGGGCCGTGGTCGACGCCTGCCCGTTCCCCGCCGCGGAGCTGGAGGGGAGGCAACTGCACGTCACCTACTTCTCCGCGCCCGTCACCGCCGACCGGTTCGCCGGGCTCGACGCCGCCGCCCACCTCCCGGAGGAGTTCCGCCTCGGCGACCGGGCCCTGTACCTCTACACGCCCGACGGCCTGGGCCGCTCCACACTGGCGGCGGCCCTCGCCCGGCCGTCCGTCGTCAAGGGCCTCGTCGCCACCACCCGCAACTGGAACACCGTCCGCAAGCTCGCCGAAATGGCCCAGGACACCACCCCGTGATTGGCCCGTTCCCCCAGGTCCACCGCCGATTAGCGTCACCGGTATGAACACCGGACAGCCCGCCGCCACCGTCGACTTCTGGTTCGACCCCGCCTGCCCCTTCGCCTGGATCACCTCCCGCTGGATCCTGGAGGTCGAGCGCCACCGCGACCTCCGGGTCCGCTTCCACGTGATGAGCCTCCACCTCCACAACACCGGCAACGAACTGCCCGAGTGGTACCGGGACCTCGTCAACCGCTCCGTGGGCCCCGTCCGCGTCGCGGCGGCCGCCGCGACGCACCACGGCGAGGACGTGCTCCGCGACCTCTACACGGCCCTGGGGACCCGCATCCACCGGGACGGGAACGACGACTTCGACGCCGTCGTCACCGAGGCCCTGGCCGAACTCGGCCTGCCCGCCGACCTCGCGAAGGCCGCGCAGGACCCCGCGTACGACGAGGCCGTGCGCCGCAGCCACGACGCCGGCAAGGACCCCGCCGTCGACGCCTACGTCGGCACGCCGACCCTCCACGTCGACGGCGCCGTCTGGTTCGGCCCCGTCCTCAACGCGATCCCGCGCGGCGAGGAGGCCGTCCGGCTCTTCGACGCCTTCCGGACCCTCGCCGGGCACGACGGGTTCTTCGAACTGAAGCGCGCCCGCACCGGCAGCCTCGACCACACCTGACCCGGCGGCCCGTCACGTCTCCCGCAGGGGCGCGTAGGTCTCGGCCTCCAGCCCGAACGTCCACGCCACGCCCTGCCTCGCCGTCCGCGTGTCCGGCGGCACCCGCAGCCAGTAGGTGCGGTTCGTGCCGTCCGGCTCCGGCGTGGAGTTGACGACCTCCACCATGACGACGTCCTCGTCGTCCGGCAGGGGTATCCGCCACAGGACCCCCGTCCCGTCCCGGTGCACCGGCTCGGCGCCCGACTCGCGCAGATAGCGGTCGTAGCCGTAGGACTCCAGCATCACCCGGCGCAGCTCCGCGTTCTCCTCGGCCCGGATCCGGTCGGGCGTCAGGGACCGCAGCTCCTCCAGGAAGTCCGCCGGGACGGGCATGCCGCGCCACGCGTGGAGCGCGAAGCCGTCCGGGTAGGCGAGCGCCGGGCCGTCGGCGCGGTCCAGCCGGCCCGCCTCGTCCCGGTGCAGCTCGCAGGGGCGCTCGCTGATCACGGCCAGCCGCTCGTACGGCCACCACCAGCCCGCCGACCGGGCCACCGCGGCGAGCCCGTCGAGCGGCGTGTCCCCGTCCGCGTCGAACGCGCACAGCCACGCCGCGTCGTGCTGGCCCAGCACCGCGTCGAGTAGCAGCAGCCGCACCTCCGTCTGCCCGGCACGGCCGTCCGCCAGTTCCGCGACCAGCCCGGCCCGGATCCGGTCCGCCAGCCGCTCCGTCGTCTCCCACAGGCGGGCCCCGGTCGTGTTCCACCGGTGCCCCCAGCCCCGCGGGCCGAGCCGCCGGTGCAGCCGGCTCCGCTCCGCCGCCCACGGCGCGCTGCGCACCTCGTCCCGCACCGACCGGCCGCGCGCGCCGGGCCCGCACGGGCCGTCCGGCGCGTCCCGCAGCAGCCGCACCGCCTGCCGCGGCGACCCCGCCCACACGATCCGCTCCGGCTCCGGCAGGCCCGCCCGGCGGTACGCGAGCCGCACGCCCGCCTCCGCGGCCGCCCGGTCCGCCGGCCCCGTGGCCGCCGCGGCGGCCCTCCACACGTCGACGCCGTCCATCGCCATCCCCCTCGCTCCCGTTCCTCAGTCCGCCACGATCCGCACCGAACCCGGCACGTACTCCCGCTGCCGCACCACCCGGTACCAGCCCTTCGGCAGCGGGATCGCGGCGTGCTCCTCGTGCACCACCCGCCCCCCGTCCGGCAGGTGCAGCAGCAACGGGCCGAACGCGCCGGGCTCCCGCACCAGCCGCCCCGGACCGACCACGGCGTGCGCGTGGCCCGTCACCTCGCCCAGCGCCAGCACCATCCGGCCCCGCCCGTCCCGCGGCTCCGCCGGCGCGTCCGCGGCGTCCGCCGGAACGGCCTCCTCCGCGAGCGGCACGATCAGCACGTCCCCTTGCCGGTACACGACCGTCCCCTTCCCGCACGGCGCCCGGTGCGCCGTGTCNNNGCNGNCCGTNCGGNNCCGCCNCGCCCCGCGCGGTGNNNAGTGCCGCTTGCTACAACTTGCAGGCACACAGCGACGACGGACGAGGAACGGCGGGGACACGCATGGTGAGCCATCTGCAGGAGGCGTACGGGCTCCGGGTATTCGACTTCCCGGGCCCCAAGGAGACCCCCCGGCACCCGCTGCCCGAGGCCGACGCCGTCGCCTGGCGCGTCTCGTCCGACACGTACGACAGCGAGGAGAGCTGGACCGAGGCGTTCGCCCGGTTCGCCGCCGCCGTCGACCTCGGCCAGGTCCGCGCGATCGTGGTCGGCGCCTGGGAGGAGGCGTACGAGGAGAGCCCCGAACCGATCATCGAGGCGCTCCTCGGCGCGCGGACGCGGCTCACCTCCCTGCGGTCGCTGTTCCTCGGCGACATGGAGTCCGAGGAGTGCGAGATCTCCTGGATCCAGCAGGGCGACGTCACCCCGCTCCTCGCCGGCTTCCCCGAACTGGAGGAGTTCGGCGTCCGCGGCGGCACCGGCCTCGTCTTCCCCGCCGTCACCCACGAGCGGCTGCGCTCCCTGACCGTCCAGACCGGCGGCATGCCCGCCGAGGCCGTGCGCGGCGTCGCCGCGAGCGACCTGCCCGCGCTGGTCGCCCTCGACCTGTGGCTGGGCACGGACAGCTACGGGGGCGACTGCTCCGTCGAGGACCTGGCGCCGATCCTCGACGGATCCCGCCTGCCGAGCCTGCGTCACCTGGCCCTGCACAACAGCGACATCCAGGACGGCATCGCCGCGGCCATGGCGTCCGCGCCCGTCGTCCCCCGGCTGGAGGTCCTCGACCTCTCCATGGGCGTCCTCACCGACGAGGGCGCGGCCGCGCTGCTCGGCGGCCAGCCGCTCACCCACCTGAAGCGGCTCGACCTGCACCACAACTACCTCAGCGAGCCGATGCGGCAGCGCCTGCGCGACACCCTGGAGAGCGCCGGTGTCGCCCTCGACGTGGACGCCGGCAACGCCTATCCCGACGAGGACGAGGACGACGGCCGCGTCTGGCGGTACGTCGCCGTCGGCGAGTGAGGAACCGGCCGTGACGGAGGGGACCCCGCGGCGCTGGGCGGTCGTCGGCAATCCGGAGAACCGCCGCGTCGCCCTGTTCGGCCGGGCGCTCAGCGAGGCCGGGCTGCCCGCGCCGCGGGTCGTGCCGTGGACGGCCGTCCTGCGCGACGGCGGCGCCGCCTTCGCCCCCGACGAGGTCGTACGGCTGGACTCGCCCGGCGAGAACGCCGAGGTCGACCGGGCCCTGCGGGGACTGGACGACCCGACCCGCGTCGAGGGCGGCGCCCGCTGGTACGCGCGGTTCACCGCCGCGGTGCGGACCCTCACCGGGGGCGTCCGCCTCGACGACCCCGGCGAGCTGGCCGTCCTGTTCGACAAGCGGCGCTGCCACGGCGTCCTGGCCGCCGCCGGGGTGCCGGTCCCCCAGTCCCCGACGTCCGGCGCCGCCGCCCCGGTGCGCGGCTGGGACGACCTGCGGGCCCTGATGGACGCCCACCGCATGCCGAGGGTGTTCCTCAAGCCCGCCCACGGGTCCTCCGCGTCCGGGGTCGTCGCCCTGGAGACGGCGGGCGGCGGCCGGCTCAGGGCGACCACCTCCGTGGAGAGGACCGAAGACGGCCGCCTCCACAACTCGCTGCGCGTCCGCCGCGTCACGAGCGAGCGCGAGGCCGCCGCCCTGGTGGACGCGCTCGCACCGGACGGACTGCACGTCGAGCGGTGGTGGCCCAAGGCGTCCCTGGACGGAGCCCCGGCGGACCTGCGGGTCGTCGTCGTCGCCGGCCGGGCCACCCACGCCGTCGTCCGCACCGGCCGCTCGCCCATGACCAACCTCCACCTCGGCGGCCGGCGCGGCGACCCGGCCGCCGTCGCCGCCGCCGCCGGACCCCGCTGGGCCGACGCCCTGGAGACGTGCGAACGGGCGGCGGCCTGCTTCCCCGGCACCCTGTGCGTCGGCGTCGACCTGCTCCCGGCGGTCGGCTGGCGCCGGTTCGCCGTCGCCGAGGTCAACGCCTTCGGCGACCTCCTGCCCGGCCTCACCGGCCTGCCCGGCAGCGGCGCCGAGGGCCTGGACACCTACGCGGCCCAGGTAGCGGCCGTGGAGCACCACCATGCGAGGAACCACCGTGCACCCCTCTGACAGCGCCCAGCCCCCCGACATGAACGAGGTCGTCGGCCGCGACGACCTCCTCCTGCTCACCCTGGACACCCTCCGGTACGACGTGGCCGTCGAACTGGCCGCCGCCGGGCGCATCCCCCACCTGGCCCGCCACCTGCCCGGCGGCGTCTGGGAGGAGCGGCACGCGCCGGGCAACTTCACCTACGCCTCCCACCAGGCGATGTTCGCCGGGTTCCTGCCCACCCCCGCCGCGCCGGGACCGCACCCGAGGCTGTTCGCCGCCCGGTTCGCCGGCAGCGAGACGACCGCCGGGCGCACCTGGGTCTTCGACACGCCCGACCTGGTCTCCGGCCTCGCCGCCGCCGGGTACCACACGGCGTGCGTCGGCGGCGTCGGCTTCTTCAACAAGCAGGGCGCCCTGGGCCGGGTCCTTCCCGACCTGTTCCAGGAGAGCCACTGGGAGCCGGAGTTCGGCGTGGCGTCGCCCGTCTCCTTCGAGGCGCAGGTCGCACGGGCCGAGCGGATCGTCGCCCGGCTGCCCGCGTCGCGGCGGCTGTTCCTCTTCCTCAACGTCTCCGCGCTGCACCAGCCCAACTGGTTCCACCTGCCCGGCGCGACCCGGGAGGACGGGGACAGCCGCGCCACCCACGCCGCCGCCCTGGAGTACGTCGACCGGCACGTCGGCCGGCTGTTCGCCGCGATGAGCTCCCGCCGCCGCTGCTTCGCCGTCGTCTGCTCCGACCACGGCACCACCTACGGCGACGACGGCTACACCGGCCACCGCCTCGGCCACCGGGCCGTGTGGACCGTGCCGTACGCCCACTTCTTTCTGGAGCCGTCCGCATGACCGCGCCCGCCGGCCCGACCGCGCCCCCCGTCCGCCCGTACCGCTCGTACGTCTACGCCTATCCCCACAAGACCGCGTACCGGCCGCTGCCCGACCGGCCCGCCCTGCGCGACCTGTGGCGGGACGAGGCCAAGGACGCCCTCTCCCTCTACCTGCACATCCCGTTCTGCGAGGTCCGCTGCGGCTTCTGCAACCTCTTCACCCGCATCGGGGCCCCCGACGGCCTCACCGGCCGCTACCTCGACGCCCTCGACCGCCAGGCCGCGGCCGCCCGGGACGCCCTCGACGCGCCGGGCGGGCGCACCGGCCCGGTCCGCTTCGCCAACGCCGCGTTCGGCGGCGGCACACCGACCTTCCTGACCGCCGCCGAACTCGACCGGCTCTGCGACATCGCGGAGAAACGCATGGGCGCGGACCTGCGGGGCGTCCCCCTCTCCGTCGAGACGTCCCCCGCCACCGCGACCGCCGACCGCCTCGCCGTCCTCGCCGAGCGGGGCGCCACCCGCCTCAGCATCGGCGTGCAGAGCTTTGTCGACGAGGAGGCCAGGGCGGCGGTCCGGCCCCAGCGCCGCGCCGATGTGGAGGCCGCGCTCGGCCGCATCCGCGACACCGGGGTCCCCGTCCTCAACATCGACCTCATCTACGGCATCGACGGCCAGACCCCCGCCACCTGGCGCACCTCCCTCGACGCCGCCCTCGCCTGGCGGCCCGAGGAGCTGTACCTGTACCCGCTGTACGTCCGCCCCCTCACCGGCCTCGCCCGGCGCACCGCCCACACCGACCGCGACTGGGACGAGCAGCGCCTCGCCTTGTACCGGCAGGGCCGCGACCACCTCCTCGCGCACGGCTACGAGCAGGTGTCGATGCGCATGTTCCGCCGCGCCGACGCCGCCCCGCAGGGACCCGACGACCACGCCTGCCAGACCGACGGCATGATCGGCCTGGGCTGCGGCGCCCGCTCCTACACCTCCGCCCTCCACTACTCCTTCGACTACGCCGTCGACATGGGCCGCATACGGGCGATCATCGACGACTACACCGCCGCCGAGGGCTTCGGCCGCGCCCTCCACGGCCGGTACGTCGACGACGGCGAGGCGCGCCGCCGCCACCTCCTGCAGTCGCTGCTCCAGGCCCGGGGCATGCCGCTCGCCGACTACCGCGACCGGTTCGGCACCGACCCGTACGACGACTTCCCCGCCGAGCTGGGCGCCTTCGCGGAACGCGGCTGGCTCGACGGGCGGGGCGCCGGGGACGTGCTGCGGCTCTCCCCGGAGGGGCTCGCCCACTCCGACGCGCTGGGACCCGAGCTGTTCTCGCCCGCCGTACGGGCCGCGATGGCCGCGTACGAACCGAAGTAGCCCGCCGTGGACCTGACCCTGCTGTACCGGGGGCCGCTCGCCTCCTGCGACTACGACTGCCCGTACTGCCCCTTCGCCAAGCGCCGCGACACACCGGAGCAGCTGCGCGCCGACCGGGCCGCACTGGAGCGGTTCACCGGCTGGGCCGCCGAGCGGACCGGCGACCGGCTGTCCGTCCTGTTCACCCCGTGGGGCGAGGGGCTGGTCCGCTCCTGGTACCGGCGGGCCCTGGTCGAACTGTCGCACCGGCCGCACGTCCGGCGCGTCGCCATCCAGACCAACCTCAGCTGCCGCACCGACTGGCTCGCGGACGCCGACCCCGCGACGGTCGCCCTGTGGTGCACCTACCACCCCGGCCAGACGCCGTACGAGCGGTTCCTGGCCAAGACCCGCGACCTCGCCGACCGGGGGATCAGGCACAGCGTCGGGATCGTCGGCCTGCCCGAGCACCTGGAGGACGCCCGGCGGCTGCGCGCCGCCCTGCCCGCCCACGTCTACCTGTGGGTCAACGCCGCGGAGGGCCGCTCCTACACCGACGACGAGGCCGCCGCGTGGACGGCCCTCGACCCGCTGTTCCCCTACAGCCGGCACCCGCACCGCTCGGGCGGACTGCCGTGCCGCACGGGCGAGTCGGTCGTCTCCGTCGACGGCGACGGCACGGTCCGCCGCTGCCACTTCGTCCGCTCCGAGCTGGGCAACCTCTACGACGGCTCGTACCGCGCCGCGCTCGTCCCGCGCCCCTGCCCGCTGGCGGTCTGCGACTGCCACATCGGGTACGTGCACCTGGAGACGCTGCCCCTGTACGACGTGTTCGCGGGCGGCGTCCTGGAGCGGATACCGGCGGGCTACCCGGAGCCGGGCCCGGCCCGCCCGGACCCGGGGGCGCCGGGTTCCCGCCGCGGGGCGCCCCGGAGCGTGGACCTCCCCGACCCGGTGCCCGTCCGGCTCGGCGCCGTGGGGGGTGGCGGGCCCCGCCCGGGGCGGTGCGGGCAGTGAGCCCGGCCGGAGGGCGCGGCGGTCGGCTGTCCGGCCCGAGGGGGGCGAGCGGTCCGCGGGTGGATCATTGGGAGCCGGAGGCGGCGACCCGTCACGCCGGCCCGTCCTCCGCCACCGCCTGCACCCCGCCATCGCTCCGTCCGCCGTCTCCGGGGACCGGCTCCCACCGGACGAATGAACGGCAAGCACGTTGCCGTTGCCCGGAGTTGTCGATAATCCCCGTATGGCTACCACTCCGCAGGGTCATCTGTTCGACGCGGCCGCCGCCGAATACGCCGCGAACCGCCCCTCGTACCCGCCCGAACTGCTCGACGCGGTCGAGGAACTCGCCGGCTTCCCCCTGGAGGGCGCCCGCGTCGCCGACGTCGGGGCCGGCACGGGACTGGCGACGGCGCTCCTGAGGGACCGCGGCGCGAACGTCGTCGCCGTCGAGCCCGGCCCGGGCATGGCCGCGCAGTTCCGCCTCGGTCTGCCCGACATCCCCCTGGTGATCGGGGACGGCGACCACCTGCCGCTGGCCTCCGCCTCCTTCGACGTCCTCACCTACGCCCAGTCCTGGCACTGGACCGACCAGCGCCAATCCGTCCCGGAAGCCCTGCGGGTCCTGCGCGGCGGCGGCGCGCTCGCCCTCTGGTGGAACGACTCGGACTGCACCGCCGCGTGGATCGCCGACCAGGACGCGCGCCTGCGCCGGCTCTTCGGCGCCGCGGAAGGCCCCCACGACCCCGCGGCCCGGTTCCGCGGCCTGCCGCCCGAACTCGGCTTCGCCCACCGGCACGTGCCGTGGTCCCGGACCGTCCCCCTCGACACCCACCTCGCCAACCTCGCCAGCTACTCCGACTTCCTCCGCCTCGGCAGGGACGCGACGGACGCCTTCCTCGCCGAGGAACGCGCCCTCCTGACCGGGATCTTCCCGGACCGGATGATCGAGGAGCGCTACGTGGTCAGCCTGGCCGTCGCCACGAACGCCCCCGAGCGCGCATAGCCGCACGGAAGGACACCCCGTGCCGCGCACCCTGCCGCGGGACGCCTCACCGCCCTCGTCCCTCCCGCCGCCTTTCCACGGAGTCGCCGGCCTGCCGCCGACCGGGCGGGCCGCGACGTGCCGTCCGCCACGAGGCAGCCGGGCCGGTCGCACCCGTCGGCGAACGCCCGTGACGGACGTGCCCGTCGGCGTCGCTCACGGCTCGTACAGCGGCAGGAAGTGGATGACCGCCTGCTCGTAGGGGTGGGCTTCGCGGACGGCCCGTTGGACGGCGGCGGCCTGCTCCACGTCGCAGACCGATTCGATCCGGCACTCCTCGCTGTGCTGGACGACGCCCACCTCCCCCTCGTACGGTCGCGCGCCGGGCAGGGCCTGCCAACTGCCGGTCACCTTCCAGACGCTGGAGCACCGTGCGTACTCGCCCACCCGTCCCGCACCGGCCGCGTGGAGAGCCTCGATCACGGCCTCCGCGTGGCTTTCGGGGACGGCCACCTCGATCTTCAGACGCGTCATGACCGGACCCTAGCAACCCGCGTGACGGGCGTGTTCGTGACAGGTGAACCGCCCGCGGCGACCACCCGCCCGCCGGGGCCGCGAGGGACGAGCGGCCGTCCCGCACTATCGCCCCGTGGGCTTCTTCGTCCTCGTCGCGGTTCTGCTGGTCCTCCTGGTCGGGCTGGGGCTGTGGAGTCATGCGCTGTTCTCGGGCACGTGGCGGCGCAGCCCCGCCTGGTTCGCCTGGAGCGCGCTGTTCCTGCTGCTGGGCACCGGCGTCACCTACCTCGCGGGTTCCCTCGCCGGGGCGTCGCTGGACCCGGAGGAGGCGTGCCACCGGGTGGGCGAGCCCTACGACCGGGCGTATCGCAGGGCGAACGTCGAGGAGTACGGGCGCTGGTTCCCGCTGCACGACAGGTGTCACGCGGGTTACGACCTGGTGCCGGCCTGGGTGAATCCGGCACTCGCCACCCTCGCCGTACTGGCGCTCGCCTGCCTGGCCCGCGCCGCGCTCCTGGCCGTCGTCCGGCGCCGGGCCATGTGACCCGCCGCGCGGGGCGGTGTGCCCGGGTGTGTGCCGAGGACGACCCGTGGCGGCCCGGCCCGCCCCTCCCGGCGCACAGGAGCCGGCTGGGGGCGTCCCGAGGCGCGGCGGGCGCTCCCTCCCGGGGATCGGTTCCGCGTCGCCCCGGCTCGTCGGACCAGCGGTCCCGCCGCGGATCAGCAGTCCCGTCGTGACCCGGGGAGACGCCGTCCGCACCAGGGGCAGAAGCCGATCCCGATGCTCGACCCGCCGCCGTCGTGAACGATCAGCCCGTACTCCCGGGACCCGGCGTCGAAGTCGACCAGCGCGTCCGGGCAGGCGAAGGGGTCGCCGTGCTGCTCGCAGTCCACGTCCACGCGGGCGGCCATCGTCTCGCAGCAGTGATCGGTCACGGGATCGGCTTCCTCTTCGGCCGGACCGCGATCCGGGGCGGATCACGTTCCGCGGTGGTCGTCGGTCGGCACGCGAGGACCTGACGGACGTGCAGGAGGTGGTGCCGGAGCGATGGTCGCCGACGGGCGGGGAGTTCGGCCGGCCACCGGCGCGGCCCGACGGTACACGATCGACGACACGCGTTTCCGGGTCCCGCGCCCCGGCCGCCACCACGGTTCGGCCCTCGTCGCCCGTACACCGGCCGGTGACCGCGCGGCGGCCGCGGCCGTTCCCGGCCGCGCCCCGGCCTCACGGGGCAGTACGGCTAAGCCGCGACCGGCGGGTGGGTCGCGCCGGCGCGGTCGTACCGGTCCAGCAGGAGGCGGGCCAGTTCGGGGGCGGGGCCCAGGACTTCGGCCAGTGCGTCGGCGCCGGCCGCGTCCTTCGCGATCCGGTCGGAGAGGCGGCCGGGGGCGATCACGTACGGTGCGACGGCCACCCGGCGGGCGCCCCCGGCGCGCAGCGCCCGCACCGCGTCCCCGGTGCGGGGGAGGGCGGCGGAGGCGAACGCGGGCCGCACGGCGTACCAGCCAGCGCGCCGCAGTTCCCGCGCCGTCCGCGTGGCCGCCGCGTCGGCCTCCGGGTCGGTGGAACCCGCGAACGCCAGGACGACCCCGGTCGCGGGCCTGTCGGCGGGGGTGAGGCCCGTCTCGTACAGGCGGCGTTCGACCGCGCGCAGCAGCAGCGGCGACGGGCCGAGGACCTCCGCCGGGCGGACCCGCAGCGCCGGAGGCGCCTGCCGCAGTACGGCCGGGAGGTCCGCCTTGGCGTGGAAGGCCCGGTTCAGCAGCAGCGGCACGGCCACCGCCTCCCGTGCGCCGCCGGCCGCGAGGGCCGCCAGGGCCTTGGGCACGGACGGCTCGTCGAAGTCGAGGAACGCGGTCTCCACCCGGACGCCGGGGCGCAGCGCCGCGGCCGACCGCACCAGGGTGCGGACGGTCGCGGCGTGCCGCGGGTCGCGGCTGCCGTGGGCGACGGCCAGCAGGGCGGGCGCGGGCACGGCGCTCAGCCCCGGCCCAGCAGGCCGCGGCGGCGCAGCACCGCGCGCTCCAGCGGGCTGAACAGCAGCAGGTCCACGGCGACGCCGACGAGCAGGATCAGCAGGATCGCCAGGAAGATCCCCGGCATGTCGGAGTTGTTGCGGCCGTTCTCCAGCAACTGGCCCAGGCCCAGGCCCAGCTCCGGCGACGACGCGATGATCTCGGCGGCCATCAGGGACCGCCAGGAGAACGCCCACCCCTGCTTCAGGCCCGCCAGGTAGCCGGGGAGCGCGGCGGGCATGACCACGTGCCGGGCGCCCCGCAGTCCGGTCGCGCCGAGCGTGCGGCCCGCGCGCAGGAACAGCGGCGGCACCTGGTCGACGCCGGCGATCAGCCCGTTGGCGATGGACGGCACGGCGCCCAGCAGGATCACCGCGTACATCATCCGGTCGTCCAGGCCCAGCCACAGCACCGCGGGCGGCACCCACGCGACGGACGGCAGCGACTGCAGGCCCGACAGGACCGGCCCGACGGCGGCCCGCACGACCCTCACCCGGGCGACCAGCAGCCCCAGCGGCGTACCGATCGCGAGCGCCAGGGCGAAGCCGGACAGGGCGCGCGACACGCTGGTCCACAGGACGTCGAACAGCGTCCCCCGCAACCACATCTCGGACAGGCTGTCCCACACCGCGGACGGCGCGGGCAGCTTGTACGCCTCGGTGACCTCCGCCCACACCAGCAGCTGCCACACCGCCAGGACCAGGGCCACCGCCGCGACGGGCGGCAGGACCCGCTCCGCCAGCGTCCGGCGCAGCGGTGTCCGGCGCGTCTCGACGGCCTCCAGCGCGTCGAGCCCGGCCTCCAGGCCCGCCAGGTCGTCCGCCCCGCCGGACCGGTCCGCCTCCGGCGCCGTACCGGCCTCCGGCCTCGTACCGGGCCCGGTGTCAGTGCTGCCCATGGCGGCGGATCTCCTTCCGCAGTCGTTCGGTGATCTCCAGCGACAGCTCCGCCACCGCGGCGTCCTCGATGCGGCGCGGCTGGGGGATGCCGACCGTCCACTCCCGGGCGATCCGCCCCGGCCGGGACGACAGCAGCACCACGCGCTGCGCCAGCCGCACGGCCTCGCGCACGTTGTGGGTGACGAACAGCACCGACAGGCTCCCCGGGGCGGAGGCGTTGGCGGTCCGCCAGATCCGGGTCAGCTCGTCGTGCAGCACGTCGCGGGTGATCGCGTCGAGCGCCGCGAACGGCTCGTCCATCAGCAGCAGCCGGCTGCCCTGGGCGAGCGCCCGGGCCATCGCGACGCGCTGCCGCATCCCGCCGGACAGCTCGTGGACGCGCTTGCCGTACGCGCCGCCCAGCCGGACCAGGTCCAGGAGCCGCTCCGCCTCGCCGCGCCGCTCCGCCCGGGGCACGCCCCGCAGCCGCAGCGCCAGCTCGACGTTCCTGCCGGCCGTCAGCCACGGGAACAGCGCGTGCTCCTGGAACATCAGGGCGGGCCGGCCGTCGGTGGCGACCGTCCCGGACGACGGCCGGTCGAGCCCGGCGAGCAGGTTGAGCAGGGTGGACTTGCCGCAGCCGGACGCCCCGAGCAGGGTGACGAACTCGCCCGGCGCGACATCGAGGCTGACGTCGTCCAGGACGAGCTGCCGCCCGGCGGGGCCGGCGAAGGACTTCGAGACGCGCTCGACGCGCGCGGCGTGCCCGGCTGCCGCGCGTTCCCCGGCGCGGGGCGGTACAGCGGTCGCGAGGGCCATGGCCGTCACCTCCTGGTTGCTGGTTCGACGGGGGTTCAACGGACGCCGAGCCCGGCGTCGGAGACGGGTGCCCGGCCCTCGGCGGCGAGGACCCGGTTCAGCGGCCGCAGGTCGTAGATCCCGGCCGTGCGGGGGGCGCGGAGCAGCCCGGTGGCCTCCGCGCGGGCGGCCTGCTCGCGCAGCGTCCCGGCCAGCGGGTCGTCGAGGAACCGGAGGGCCGGCCACGCCGAGTCGATCACCTTGGCGGGCAGCGCCTTGCCGGTGAGGGCCTCCAGCTGGGCGTTCGCGGACGCCTTGGCCTCCCGCGGGTGGCCGTTGATCCACGCGTTGGCCCTCAGCGAGCCGCGCAGCACCGCCTCCACCACGTCCGGGTGCCGCTCCAGGAAGGCCCGCGAGGCGACGATGTTGGTGATCGCGAACCTTCCGCCCGGCCACAGCGACGCCTCGTCGAGGAGCGGCCTCGCCCCCTCGGCGATCAGCTTCGAGGCGGTCGGCTCGGGCACCCACGCCCCGTCGACGGAACCGGACCGGTAGGCGTCGGGGAGGGCGGCGGCGCCGACGCGCAGGACCGACACGTCGCCCTCGCCGCTCTGCGGGTCGATCCGCCAGCCCCGCTCGCCGGCCCAGTGGAGGAACGCCACGTCCTGCGTGTTGCCGAGCTGCGGGGTGGCGATCCGCTTGCCCCGGACGTCGCCCGGGCTCCTCACCCGGTCCGGGTTCACCACGAACCGGACGCCGTCGGACGCGGCGCCGCCGACGATCCGCAGGCTCCTCCCGCCGGAGCGGGTGTGGGCGTTGAGGGCGGGGGAGGGGCCGAGGAACGCGACGTCGATCGAACCGGCGTTGAGCGCCTCGACCGCGGCGGGCCCCGCGTCGAACGTCGAGGTCCGCAGCCGCGTGCCCCGCAGCTCCCGCTGGAGGAAGCCCTCCCGGTCGCCGACGAGGGCCGTGCCGTGGGTGAGGTTCGCGAAGTACCCGACGCGCACCGCGTCCGCGGACAGCTTCGGCCCCCCGGCCGCCTCCCCCGCCCGGTCGTCGACGGCCTGCGAGCCGTAGCCGCACGAGGCCACCACCGCGAGCAGCAGCGGGAGGACGGCGGCGAGGACGGGGCCGCGGCGCGGCGCGGGCCNGNCCTCGGAG
>NZ_CP095474.1:3792799-3816617 GCF_023614315.1 Streptomyces sudanensis
CGCGGACGACCGTCCGCGGGGGCGGGGCGGCGGGCGGCGGGTCACCGGGCACATCGCGGGACACCCCCGGTGCCCGCGNNGACNNNCCGCCCGCCGCCGACCCGGCCGCCCTCCTTCGCGAAGGTCGCGAACACGTCACCGGCCATCAGAAGTCCCAGCCGTCGTCGTCGGCGGGAGCGTCGCCGACGGCGGCCTTCCGCCCGGCGAACGACTCGCCGGCCATGCCCGCCGCGAGGGTGGTGCCGTCCGCCGGGTCGATCAGCAGGAACGAACCGGTGCGGCGCGAGTCGGCGTACGCGTCCAGCGCGAGCGGCTCGGCCGTGCGGACCCTGACGGTGCCGATGTCGTTGGCCGACAGCCGCCCGGGGTCCGGATGCCGGGACAGGTCGCCCAGGGAGAGCCGGGACGGGATCTCCTCCACGATCGCCTTGACCGTGCGGGTGGTGTGCTTCAGCAGCACCCGCCGGCCCGCCTCCAGCGGCCGGTCCGCCAGATGGCAGACGGTCGCCTCGACGTGCCGGACGACCTCCGGGGCCTCCCCGGACGGCACGATCAGGTCACCGCGCGAGACGTCGACGTCGTCCTCCAGCAGGACGGTGACGGACTGCGGCGCCCACGCGGCGTCCACGGGCGTGCCCAGCAGGTCGATCCCGGAGATCCGCGACGTGCGGCCCGAGGGCAGCACGGTCACCTCCTGGCCGACGCGCAGGACACCGGCGGCGATCTGCCCGGCGTAACCCCGGTAGTCGGGGTGCTCGGCGGTCTGCGGGCGGATGACGTACTGGACGGGCAGCCGGGCCGGCCGGCCCGCCGGGTCGTGGCCGACCGGGACCGACTCCAGGTGCTCCAGCACCGTCGGGCCGCCGTACCAGCCGGTGCGCGCGGACGGCTCCACCACGTTGTCGCCGGCGAGCGCGGAGATCGGGATCGCGGTGACCTCCGGGACGCCCAGCTCCGTCGCGTACGCCGTGAACTCCCCGGCGATCCGCGCGAAGACGTCCTCCGCGTACCCGGCGAGGTCCATCTTGTTGACGGCCAGCACGACGTGCGGGACGCGCAGCAGCGCGGCGATCGCGGCGTGCCGGCGGGTCTGCTCGACCACGCCGTTGCGCGCGTCGACGAGGACGACGGCCAGCTCGGCGGTGGACGCGCCGGTGACCATGTTGCGGGTGTACTGCACGTGGCCGGGCGTGTCGGCGAGGATGAACCGGCGCCGGGACGTGGCGAAGTAGCGGTACGCCACGTCGATGGTGATGCCCTGCTCGCGCTCGGCCCGCAGGCCGTCGGTCAGCAGCGCCAGGTCGGGCTCCCGCCGGCCGCGGGAGCGGGAGGCGTGCTCGACGGCCTCCATCTGGTCGGCGAGGACCGACTTGGAGTCGTGCAGCAGCCGGCCCACCAGGGTGGACTTGCCGTCGTCGACGGACCCGGCGGTCGCGAAGCGCAGCAGGGCGGCGGCCGGGGGCCGCCCGGCGGTGGTGGCGGACATCTCTAGAAGTACCCCTCGCGCTTGCGGTCTTCCATGGCGGCCTCGGACAGCCGGTCGTCGGCGCGGGTGGCGCCCCGCTCGGTCAGCCGGGACGCGGCGATCTCGGCGATCACCGCGTCGAGCGTGGCGGCGCCGGAGTCGACGGCGCCCGTGCAGGACATGTCGCCGACCGTGCGGTAGCGCACCAACCGCCGCTCGACCGCCTCGCCGTCCCGCGGACCGCCCCACCCGCCGGCCGCCAGCCACATGCCGTCGCGGGAGAACACCTCCCGCTCGTGCGCGAAGTAGATCCCCGGCAGCTCGACGCCCTCGCGGGCGATGTACTGCCACACGTCCAGCTCCGTCCAGTTGGACAGCGGGAACACCCGCACGTGCTCGCCCGGCGCGTGCCGCCCGTTGTACAGCTGCCACAACTCGGGCCGCTGGCGGCGCGGATCCCACTGCGAGAACTCGTCGCGCAGCGAGAACACCCGCTCCTTGGCGCGGGCCTTCTCCTCGTCGCGCCGCCCGCCGCCGAGCACCGCGTCGAAGCGGTGCCGCCGGATCGCCTCCGTCAGCGGCACCGTCTGCAGCGGGTTGCGGGTGCCGTCCGGACGCTCCCTCAGGACGCCGCGGTCGATGTACTCCTGGACGGACTCCACGTGCAGCCGCAGGCCGTGCCGGGCGACGGTCCGGTCGCGGTACTCGACGACCTCGGGGAAGTTGTGCCCGGTGTCCACGTGCAGCAGCGGGAACGGCACCGGCGCGGGCGCGAACGCCTTCAACGCCAGGTGCAGCATCACGATGGAGTCCTTGCCGCCGGAGAACAGGACCACCGGCCGCTCGAACTCGCCCGCCACCTCCCGCAGGATGTGGACAGCCTCGGACTCCAGCGCGTCCAGGTGGGACAGCGCGGACGGGCCGCCCGGAAGCCCCTGCGCCGCCCTGACGGTCGCGGTCACACCAGGCCCCTCTCGGTCAGCAGCGCGTACAGCTCCCGCGCGGACTCCTCCACCGTCTGCCGGTGCGCCTCGATCCGCAGGTCCGGGTCCTCGGGCTCCTCGTACGGGTCGTCGACGCCGGTCAGGCCGCTGATCTCGCCGGCGGCCCGCCGGGCGTACAGCCCCTTCACGTCGCGCGCGGAGCACACCTCGACCGGTGTCGCCACGTGCACCTCCAGGTACGCGGTGCCCTCCCGCCGGTGGCGCTCGCGGACGGCCGCGCGGCTGTCGGCGTACGGGGCGATGACCGGCACGAGGACCTTCACGCCGTTCGACGCGAGCAGTTCGGCGACGAAGCCGACGCGCCGCACGTTGGTGTCCCGGTCCTCCCGGCCGAAGCCGAGGCCCGCCGACAGGAACGCGCGGATCTCGTCGCCGTCGAGCACCTCCACGCGGTGCCCCTCGGCGCGCAGCCGGCCCGCGAGTTCGCGGGCGAGGGTGGTCTTGCCGGAACTCGGCAGACCGGTCAGCCAGATGGTGGCCCCAGTCACGGGTGTCTCCTGAGAAGAGGGTCGTTCGTCACGAGTGCAGTCCGCACTCCGTCTTGGCGCGGCCCGCCCAGCGGCCGGCGCGCACGTCCCCGCCCGCCGGCGTGCGGCGCGTGCAGGGCGCGCAGCCGACGGAGGAGTAGCCGTCCGCCAGCAGCGGGTTGACGAGGACGCCGTGTTCGGCGACGTACGCCTCGACGTCGTCCCGCGTCCACCGGGCGATCGGGGACACCTTCACCTTCCGCCGCCGGGCGTCCCAGCCGACGACCGGGGTGCCCGCCCGGGTCGGCGACTCGTCGCGGCGCAGTCCGGTCGCCCACGCGGTGTACCGGGCCAGGCCCTCTTCGAGCGGCTCGACCTTGCGCAGCGCGCAGCACAGGTCCGGGTCCCGGTCGTACAACTCCGGCCCGTACGCGGCGTCCTGCTCGGCGACCGTCCGGCGCGGCGTCAGCGTGACGACGTTGACGTCCATCACGGCCGCGACCGCGTCGCGCGTCCCGATCGTCTCGGGGAAGTGGTAGCCGGTGTCGAGGAACACCACGTCGACGCCGGGCAGGACGCGCGACGCGAGGTGGGCGACGACGGCGTCCTCCATGGAGGAGGTGACGCAGAAGCGCTCGCCGAAGGTTCCCGCCGCCCACTCCAGCACGTCGAGCGCCGGGGCGTCCTCCAACTCCCGGCCGGCGCGCGCGGCGAGCGCCGCCAGCTCCCCGTCGTCCTCCACGGCGGTCACGCCGGCCCCCCTCCGCCGTCGCGGCGCCCGAGGCCCCGGGCCAGCAGGCCCAGGAACTCCAGCCGGAACGCCCGGTTGCAGGCCCCGCACTCCCAGACGCCCCCGCCGGACGCCCGGCCCCGTCCGGGCGCGGGGGAGTGCCGCTCCGGCTCGGCCGGGCGCAGATCCTCGTCGCCGCAGTACGGGCAGTGGAACGGAACGGCACGCTCACTCACGGCAGGACCTCCTCTTCTCCTTCTCGGGCGGCTCGGTTCGCCTCCGGGGCGCTCGGGCCTCCGTCGGCGGTCGGCCGTGCTCGGCCGCTCGTTCCTCGCGTCCTGCGCGCGGCCCCTGCTTCTCGGGCGGCTCGGTTCGCCTCCGGGGCGCTCGGGCCTCCGCCGGCGGTCGGCCGTGCTCGGCCGCTCGTCCCTCGCGTCCTGCGCGCGGCCTCCCTTTCGGCGGAGGCGCGCCCCTTCGGCTCACTCGCCGCGGTCACGACAGGGACTCCTCGCTCGCGCGGGCGGTCCAGGCGGCGAAGCGCTCGCCGTCCTCGCGCTCCGCCAGGTAGCGGGTGAGGACGCGCTCGATGTAGTCGGGGAGTTCGGCGGAGGTGACCTTCAGGCCGCGCACCTTGCGGCCGAAGCCCGCCTCCAGGCCGAGGGCGCCGCCCAGGTGCACCTGGTACCCCTCGACCCGGCGGCCCTCGGCGTCCAGCACCAGCTGGCCCTTGAGACCGATGTCCGCCACCTGGATGCGGGCGCAGGCGTTGGGGCAGCCGTTGAGGTTGATGGTGATCGGCTCGTCGAAGCCGGGCAGCCGGCTCTCCAGTTCGTCGACGAGGGACGAGCCGCGCGCCTTCGTCTCGACGATGGCCAGCTTGCAGAACTCGATGCCGGTGCAGGCCATGGTGCCGCGCCGGAACGGCGACGGGTCCACCCGCAGGTCGAGCGCCTCCAGTGCGGCGACGAGCGAGGGCACCCGCGCCTCCTCGACGTCGAGGACGAGCATCTTCTGCTCGACGGTGGTGCGGACCCGGCCGGAGCCGTGCGCCTCCGCCGCCTCGGCGATCGCGACGAGGGTGGCGCCGTCGACGCGGCCGACGCGCGGGGCGAAGCCCACGTAGAAGCGGCCGTCCTTCTGGCGGTGGACGCCGACGTGGTCGCGCCACCGCCGGACGGGCTGCGCGGGGGCGGGGCCGTCGACCAGTCCGCGCTTCAGGTAGTCGTCCTCCAGGACCCGGCGGAATTTCTCGGCACCCCAGTCGGCGACGAGGAACTTCAGCCGGGCGCGGTTGCGCAGCCGCCGGTAGCCGTGGTCGCGGAAGATCGACAGGACGCCGGTGAAGACGTCCGGGACCTCGTCCAGGGGGACCCAGGCGCCGAGGCGGACGCCGATCTTCGGGTTGGTGGACAGTCCGCCGCCGACCCACAGGTCGAAGCCGGGTCCGTGCTCGGGGTGCTCCACGCCGACGAACGCCACGTCGTTGATCTCGTGCGCCACGTCGAGCAGCGGCGAGCCGGAGACCGCGCCCTTGAACTTGCGGGGCAGGTTGGAGAAGTCCTTGTTGCCGACGATCCGGCGGTGGATCTCCTCGATGGCGGGCGTGCCGTCGACGATCTCGTCCTCGGCGATCCCGGCGACGGGGGAGCCGATGACGACGCGCGGGGTGTCGCCGCACGCCTCGGTCGTGGACAGGCCGACCTCCTCCAGGCGGCGCCAGATCTCGGGGACGTCCTCGATGCGGATCCAGTGGTACTGGACGTTCTGCCGGTCGGTGATGTCGGCGGTGCCCCGGGCGAACTCCCGGGAGATCTCGCCGACGACGCGGAGCTGCCGGGTCGTCAGGCGCCCGCCGTCGACGCGGACGCGCAGCATGAAGTACTCGTCGTCCAGCTCCTCCGGCTGCAGGACGGCCGTCTTCCCGCCGTCGATCCCCGGTCTGCGCTGGGTGTAGAGGCCCCACCAGCGCATGCGCCCGCGCAGGTCGGCGGGGTCGATGGAGGCGAAGCCGGCCTTGGAGTAGACCGTCTCAATACGTGTCCGCACGTTGAGACCGTCGTCGTCCCTCTTGAACTGCTCGTTGCCGTTGAGGGGCGTGAAGTGGCCCTTGGCCCACTGGCCCTCGCCGCGGTGGCGTCCCGGCGCGCGGCGGGGCGGGGCGGGGNNNGCTTCTCCGGGGTGGCGGGCATGGCGGTACGTCCTTCGGGACTGCGGGAGGGCGGCTTCGACCCGCACGGCACCGCGCAGGGCGGGGCTCCTGCGCGGCATCGCGCGGCGGGTTCGGAAGAGAGAGAGGGGGTGCGGCGTCGCCGGTGCGGTCAGCTCGCCGGACACCTGGCGCTGGACATGCGGCCGAGGTCGACGTGGCGTCGACTCACCAGGGCGGTTCCAGCGGGGGACATGGCGGAAGCCTGGCACGGGGATTTGGAGACCGTCCACCTGTGTCCGTATCACGGACGAAAACGTCTCGGATTCCGGACGACTGTGGTGCGGGTCACGCTGCTCGGCCGTACCCCGGGAGCACGCCGCGGGATCAGGCGAAGGCCCCCGGCCAGGGACCCGGCGCCTCGACGGCGGGCTTCTCCGCGACCCGCGTGTCGTAGAGGCGGAAGCCGCGCCGCCGGTAGTTGGCGAGCGCGTGCTCCCCGTCGAGGGAGCAGGTGTTCAGCCGTACCCGCCCGGTGGGCGCCCGCCCCGGCCAGCGGTCCGCCAGGTCCCAGGCGCGGGCCGTGCCGTACGACAGCAGGTGGCCGCCGATGCCGCGGCCCCGGAACGCCGGGACCAGGCCGAAGTACATGATCTCCACCACGCCCCCGTCCTGCGGGTCCAGCTCGACGTACCCGGCGGGCGTCCCCCTCTCGTACGCCACCCACGTCTCGGCGCCGGGCCGCTCCAGGATCTCCCGCCACTGCGCGTACGTCAGCCCCAGCCGGTCCACCCACGAGACGTCGCCCCCCACCGCGCAGTACAGGAACCGGCTGAACTCGGGTGAGGGAACCTGGGCGCGGACGATCTCCACGTCGCCCGCCGGGGCGGCGGCGGGCCGCAGGTCGTCCGGGGAGGTCTGCTCCAGGTACCAGGTGGTGACGGTGATGCTGTTCATGCGGGCCAGAGAATCACGGAGCGTGCGCCTCGGGCCAGGGCCGTCCGGCAGCCGGACTCCGCGTCCCGGACGGCGGACCGCTGGCCCGGTGGGCCGCCGGGCCGCACTCGCCCGGCCCGGCGGAGGGCCCGCCCGACAGCCGGCCGGGCGCCTCTGGCAAGATCATCCGCCGTGCATCGGACCCGGCCGCGCCGGCTTCACACCGCTCGCGGGCCGGGACAACGGGGAAGGCGGAAACGAATGGCCGTGGGGAAACACGGAGTCGCGGCGGCGGGCGCCCTGGCGCTCGTCCTGGCGCTGGCCGGCTGCGACGGCGGTTCGGGCACCGGCGCGAAGGGCGGGGAGAGCCCCGGCGCGACGGCGACAGGTTCTCCCGGCGGTGCGGGCGGCGAGAGGACGACGTACCGCCTGGGCGAGGAGAGCCCCGAGGTGGAGAGCACCATGCAGGCGTCCAGCGGCGCCAGGTTCACGCTCACGCCGACCCGGGTGAGGACCGGTACCGAGGCCGACATGAAGGCCTCCGGGCTGGAGGAGGACGGGAAGAAGGGACCGCAGATCCCCGTCCACGTCTGGACGAAGATCACCCACAAGAGCGGCAAGCCCATGAAGGTCGGCGACATGGACGACGACCTGGTCGTCCGGACCGACGAGGGCACCCGCACCCGGGCGCTCATCGTCCTGCTCGGCGAGGCGAAGTGGACCGGCTGCCCCGCCCCGGACACCGAGAAGGAGCTGGGCCCGGGACAGTCCCAGGAGATCTGCACCACCTTCCTGATCCCCGCCGACCAGAAGGCGGCGGCGGTGGAGATGACCCGCGGCTTCTACAAGGAGCCCCTGGAGTGGCCGGCCGCCGGCTGACCGCGCGCCGGGGGCGCCGCGCCGGACGCGGCGCCCCCGGCCGGTCACCCCCGGCCGCCCGCCGCGCGACGGGCCGCCAGCACGGCCGGCGCCGTCGAGTACGGCAGCAGGTCGGCCGCGTCGGCCGGGGCGACCACCTCCACCTCCACCCCGTCGCGGAACCGGTACGGGCGGTGCGCCAGCACACCGTCCAGGGTGCGCCGCATCCGCGACATCTCCGCCCGCACGGTCACCGTGCGGGTACGGTCCCCGAACACGTCGGCGGCCAGTTGCGCGGCCGTACGGCCGTCCCGGCGCACCGCCAGCACGTACAGCAGCTCCGCGTGGCGCGGGCTCAGCTCCCGCGTCCAGCAGCCCACCGCGCCCGACACCCGCACCGTCCACTCCCGCGGCCGGCTCACGTCGAGCACCAGCCGGGTGACCACGCCCCCGGCCCGTGCGTCCGCGGCGTCCAGCGGCCGCAGCAGCCAGCCGCCCGGCAGCGGCTCCACGTCGCACTCGCCCAGCGTCGGCAGCCGCCTCCGGCCCGCCGCCAGCGACGGGGGCAGCGGCACCCGGTCCACCGGGGCGAGCCCCGACACCGCCGCCGTCCAGCCGTACCGGTCCACCGCCACCGCCTGCCGGCCCGCCCGGCACAGCAGCGGCGCCGCCACCGCCCGCAGCCCGGCGAGCCCCGCCAGGTGCCGGTTGCGCAGCTCCGCCTCGGCGAGCCGCGCCACCGAGCCGACCAGCAGCAGCGTCGCCGGATGCATCGTCGCCACCGGCCCGCTCACGTCGACGACGCCCGCGAGCCGCCCGTCGCGCGGATCCGTGACCGGGGCGCCCGCGCAGGTCCAGGTGTGGTACGCGGCGACGAAGTGCTCCGCCGAGTGGACCTGCACCGGGCGCCGCACCACCAGCGCCGTCCCCAACCCGTTGGTGCCGGCCGTCGACTCCCGCCAGTCCGCGCCCGGTTCAAGGCCGTGCCCGTCCGCCATCCGCAGCACCGCCGGGTGGCCCTCCCGCCACAGCACCCGCCCGTCCGCGTCCGCGACGACCATGATGTGCCGCATCGCACCGGAACCCGTGCCCGGCGCCGGTACGAGGGCCTCGCGGAGCAGCGGCAGCAGGTCCGCGAGCGGCGAACCGCCGCGCCGCGCCTCCAGTTCGGCGGGCGGCAGCAGCCCCGGCCTGCGGTCGCGTTCCGGATCCAGGCCCTCGCGGAGCGCCCGCCGCCACGACGCCCCGATGTCGGCGCGCGGCGCCAGCCGCGCCCGGCCGCCGCGCAGGGCGGTCTCCCTGATCCCCTTGAGCAGCACCGTCGCCTCACGCGGGTCCATCGCGGTGAGCCGGGCCATGTCGATCGCGGCGTTCTGCACCGGGCCCTCCCGTTCCCGAAACGGCCCCATCATGCCCCCGCCGCGCGGTCCCGCGGACCGCGGTCGCACAGAACGCGCCAGTCACTCCCGCAACCCCCTGCAACCCTCGCGCGAGGCCCCCGCCCCGTACGACAGTGGCGGGGTGCCGGTCCTTCCGGTACGCGGACGGGATGGTGCCGTGTCGGCGCAGCACCATCCCGTCCGACCCGCCGCGGCCGGTGCCGCCGGCGCCTTCGCCCCGCGCGGCCCAGGAGGCGTGTCGGGCAGGGCGTCCCGGCCGGAACGGGCGGCGAGGACGACGCCCGCCCCGGTCCCTGACGGACGCGAACGGGCTCTTGCCGCAGGGGTGTTACCGGACGCGAACAGGCTCTCGCCGCAGGGGCGTCCACCTGGTCGTCACCCGTCGGGACTCCGGGCGCACCGCCCGCCGAACCGTGCTCGCAGCACCGCCGGGCGGACCGCCGGCCGCCCCCCGATACCGCCGGCCGGACGCGGAAGGGGACGGGCGACGCCCACCGGCTCCCGGCCCGGAGCGGGCGGCCCGCCGGGCGCCGACCGGCCCCGCGGGCCGGATCATGGCCGGAAACATCGCCGTTTCGTCTTTTTCGCGTACACGGCGAGGCGCACTTGACAAGTCGTGACTCTGCGGAATGACGAGATAGCCGCAGAGTCATTACGGAATCATTGCCTCCGTTTTTCGTTCCGCACTCTTCCGATTCAAGCCGTACTTCGAGGAGGTATTGCGCGCCTCATCCTGCCTGATGTTGGCTATGAACCGGATCGAGCGACTGATGGTCGACGAGAGGAAAAGCTGGATATGGCGAGGGTCAAGATCAATCCTGCTCGATACAGCCAGTTCGGTCCGGCGGAGGGGAGTGTCTTCTGCCTCATCACGAACCGCGAACTCGAGAACGAGCTGGAGGTCGTGAAGGAAGCCCCTTACGCCGAATACCGCACGATCTTCATCGGGGAAGGCGACGACTTCGAGGCCATGCTCGCTGACGAAACGATTCCTCAGCGATCGCACTCCCTGGTCGTCTCGCCCTACCGGTTCTTCGAGTCGCCCTCGGAGGAAGCCCTCGGCCCGAACCGCAAGCTGATGGGGATGGCCTGCAACTCGACGCCCGCCGATCTCGACATCATCCGGCACTTCGTCCGGGTCATCGAGAACACCTCGGCGAAGGAGCAGGGCGAGTTCAGCGACCGCTTCTTCGAGCTCGCCGAATCCACGGACCACCTGGTCTACATCGACGAGCGCCACGGCACGCGCGCCGTACTCGACCACCTCGCCGACGGCCTGATCTGGAACCAGCAGGCCGGCCCCCTGGAATGGGGGGAGCAGCAGATCGTCCCCTCCGGGGAGATCAGCGTCCTGCCGATGCAGATCGTCGAGTTCGACGAGAAGCTGCACCTTCCGCTCGAAGGCAGCATCGCGTTCCGCGGATTCCCCATCCTGCACAGCGGCACGCCGTCGTTCACCCGCAAGGACCAGGCCCGCCTCGCCGGAAAGCTCGCCGGCCTGGAGCACGAAGCGGTGGTCTGCGACGTCGTCAAGGGGACGATCACCTCGCTGCGCCCCTTCCGCAAGGAAGGTGCCGAGGTCGCCAAGGTCTTCGAGGCCATGTTCGAGATCGACTCCCGGTACGCGCTGGTCTGGGAGATCGGACACGCCCTCAACACCAGCCTGGACATCCTTCCGGGCAACCACGCCATGAACGAGGTGTACGGCGGCGAACGGGGCTGCCTGCACTGGGGACTGGGCCTCACTCCCTTCACCCAGTACCACCTCGACATCATCTCGCCCGACACCACCGTCTACACCGAGAGCGGTGACGTGGTCCTGGGCGAAAAAGGCGGCGCTCCCGGCGTCCGCACGGCCACTGCCGCCTGACCGGCCGCGAGCGGAGCCGCACGAGCGCGAAATCCCTCACGAGAGGAGGTGTCGGCCGTGAAGAAGACCATCAAGGTTCGCAAGAACAGCAACTACCTGGGCACCCTGCTGGGCTGAGCCCGGTGTCGGGGTCGGTTTTCCGGGCCCGTCGTCCTGTCGGATCGAGTACTGGTGGGGAGGTGTCGGCCGTGAAGAAGACCATCAAGGTTCGCAAGAACAGCAACTACCTGGGCACCCTGCTGGGCTGAGCCCGGTGTCGGGGTCGGTTTTCCGGGCCCGTCGTCCTGTCGGATCGAGTACTGGTGGGGAGGTGTCGGCCGTGAAGAAGACCATCAAGGTTCGCAAGAACAGCAACTACCTGGGCACCCTGCTGGGCTGAGCCCGGTGTCGGGGTCGGTTTTCCCGGCTCGTCGTCCTGTCGGATCGAGTACTGGTGGGGAGGTGTCGGCCGTGAAGAAGACCATCAAGGTTCGCAAGAACAGCAACTACCTGGGCACCCTGCTGGGCTGAGCCCGGTAGCAGGCAGACACGCGCGAAACGCTTGAGAGGCATCGCGCCGGGTGTGCCGTAAGCGAGGCGGGCCGAGGTGATGGCTCGGCCCGCCCCGCTGACACACCGGCACAACGATCTGGGAGTGTCACAGTGATTATCGTCCGTCCTGACGCCTATCGCCAGTACCCGGCGGGCCACAGCCGATTCACGCTCGTCCTGGAACGGCGGTTCTCCGACGACGTCCGGATCGAACCCCCGAGCCGCTACGAGACGTGGGACACGGTCGCGGTCGAGCCGGGCCGGTCCCTGGCCGACGTGCTGCGTTCCGACGTCCCGCAGGACGGCGACGTGCTCGTCGTGGCCGAGGACGACCGGCTGCTGACGGCTCCCGACTCCGAGGTGGGCCCGCACCGCACCGTCGCCGCGCTCCGCGCGGGCACCGGCCCCCTCGCCCTCGACCAACTGGGCAAGCTCCTCGACTCGCTGGAGAAGACCGACCCCGGCGCCCTCGACCGGACCGGCGACGCGCTCGGCGACGCCCTGGCGGCGGCCGGCGGCCTGGTCGTCGAGGAGGGCCTGACCGGGTCCGTGGCCAAGGTGGCCTTCGCCGCGCCCACCTGGTCCCGGATCGATACCGGCGCCTTCCGGCCCGGCACCGCGCAAAGCGCGCCCACCGGCCTGCGGAGGCTGGACCTCGCGGGCGCCGGCACCACCGTCACCGGCCAGATCGCCGTCAAGGGCTGGTCCGTCGTGCGCACGCACGAGCCCGACACGGCCGCCTGCCGGGAGCTGTTCGACAAGCTCTCCGGGCTCTTCCACTACCCGCTGGTGCTCACCGTCGAGAACGGGTCGGTGGCCGACATGAAGGCGACCGAGGCGGGCTCCGCGACCGCCGCCGCCGCTCTGACGCAGCTCTTCACCGCGGACTCGGGTCACGCCGAGGTCACCGGTCTGGAGTTCGGCCTCAACCCGGCCGCCCCGCAACTGCCCTTCAACTCCGAGTCGAACGCCGCCGGTACGGGCCGGGCCGCGGCCTCCGTCCACCTGGTGCTCGGCGCGCCGCCGCTCACCCGGTTCCAGGTCGTCCTCGACTGCGCCACCAGCTCCCTCACCGCGCTCGGCGGCACCACGCCCCTGGCGGGCGCGGCCACGGCACCCGCCGACCGGGCTCCCCGCCGCCGGATGAACCGCGTCACCGCCGCCAACTGCGGTTGCCACTGACATGGCCGCCCCGGACACACCGCTGTGGGAGCAGCGCTTCCGCGCCCCGCGCCACACGCTCCCCGCCTGGGCCAAGAGCTCCCCGGAGCGCTGCGTGTTCGTCGGCGACCGCTCGGGCGACGCCCAGGTCTACTGCTGGGACCGCGCGGCCGGCACGCTGCGGCAGGTCACCGACCGCCCCTCCGGGGTCCGGCACTGCGCCATCGAGGCGTCCGGCGAGGCCGTGTGGTGGTTCGCCGACACCGACGGCGACGAACGCGGCCGGTGGATGCGGCAGCCGTTCACCGGAGGCCCCGACGAGCCCGCCGTACGGGACCTCGACCCGTACTGGCCCGCGGGGCTCGCCCTCGGCCTGCGCGGGCACAACCTGCTCGGCCACACCACCGAGGACGGCACCGCCGTCTCCCTCGTGCTGCCCGGAGGCGCCTCCCGCCTCCTCTACCGGCACGAGGAGCCCGCGTACGCCGTCGACCTCTCCCGCGACCTCGCCCTCGCCGTCATCGCGCACAGCGAGCGCGGCGACCTGTGGGACCCGGGCGTGCGCGTCCTGACCACCGACGGCGCCACCGTCGCCGACCTCGACGGCGAGGCCGTCGGGTTCTCCCCGGTCCCCGGCGACGACCGGCTGCTGCTCCTGCAACCGCACGGGGACCGCTGGGAACCCGTGATCCACGAGCCGCGCACCGGCGAACACGTGAGCCTCGACCTCGGACTGCCCGGCGAGGTCTCCGTCGAGTGGTCGCAGGACGCCGCGTCCCTCCTCGTCGTCCACGACCACCGGGCCCGCTCCGAGGTCTTCGACTACGACCTGGCCGCCCGCGAGCTGACCCGGCTGAAGGTCCCCGACGGCACCGTCGAGCACGCCCGCACCCGCCCCGGCGGCGACGTGTGGTACCAGTGGTCCGACTCCGCGCACCCGCCCGTCTTCCGGGCCCTCGGCAGCGACCCGCGGTTCCCGGCCGCCGACCCCCCGCCGCGGACCGCGATCACCGACGACGCCTGGGTCGACGGCCCCGGCGGCCGCGTCCACGCCCTGCTGAGCCTGCCCCGCACCGGCACGAAGCCGCACCCCGCGGTGTTCCTGCTGCACGGCGGGCCCGACGAGCACGACCGGGACGCCTTCGACCCCGAGGTCGCGGCCTGGACGGACGAGGGGTTCGCCGTGGTACGCGTCAACTACCGCGGCTCGACCGGTTACGGCCGGGCGTGGACGGAGGCCCTGCGGCGCAGGGTCGGCCACACCGAACTGGAGGACGTCACCGCGGTGCGGCGGTGGGCCGTCGACCACGGGATCGTCGACCCCGCCCGCCTGGTGCTGGCTGGCTGGTCCTGGGGCGGCTACCTGACCCTGCTGGGGCTCGGCACCCGGCCGGACGACTGGGCCGTCGGCCTGGCCGGCGCCCCGGTCGCCGACTGCGCCGCCGCCCACCGGCAGGCCATGGACGACATCAAGGCGCTCGACCGCAGCCTCTTCGGCGGCACCCCGGAGGAGGTCCCCGAGGCGTACCGCGACGCCTCGCCCGTCACCTACGTCGACGCCGTCCGCGCGCCGGTCCTCATCTGCGCGGGCGTGAACGACGCCCGCTGCCCCATCGACCAGGCCCGCGCCTACGCCGACCGCCTCCGGGCCCGCGGCCTGCCCGTGGAGTTCCACGCCATGGGCGCGGGACACAGCGTGACGGCCGTGGAGGAGCGCGTCGAGGTCTTCCGCCGCCGGCTCGCCTTCACCCGCAGGCACCTCGACGCTGCACGGAGGCTCCCGTGAACCGCCGGACCGTCCCCGGGGAGAGCGGCCGCGGCGGTAACGCCGACCACCGCCCGCGGTGCCGCCGCGACCTCCTGCTGCGCTGACGCACCCCGCCCGGGCGGGCCCGGCCCCCACTCCAGGGCGCCACCCACCCGGGCCCTGCGCATGCGGAAGGCGTACGGAGAGCCCTCCCGCCACCGCTCCCCGGACTCCGCCCGGCGCGGCTGCCCGCGCGGACCCTCCCCGGCGAGCGCGCTCCCGGCCCGCCGCCGCTCGGCCGCCGCTTCCTCAACCCGCGATCAGCCGGGTCACGGCCGCCGCGGCGGCGCCCAGGACCACCACGAGCAGCGTGGGCCAGTTCCGCCAGACCCCGAACGCGCCCACGGCCAGCCCCACCACGCGGGCGTCGACCGTCAACGCCCGGCCGTCGCCGAAGATCTGGGTGGAGATCAGCGCCGCCAGCAGGGTCGGCGCCATCAGGGCCACCACCCGCTGCATCCTGTCCGGCAGTTCCTGCCCGCCCAGCAGCACCGGCCCGGTGGCCTTCAGCGCCATCGACACGGCGCCCACGAGGAGCACCGCCAGCCACACTCCGCTCATCGCTTCCTCAACCCCAGCAGGCAGGCGACGGTGGACGCGATCAACGGCACGCCCGGTGAGGCGACCGGCGTCAGCGACAGCGCGATCGCGACCCCGAGGATCGCGCAGACGAGCGCGCGCCGATCGGTGATCTGCCCCTTGAGCAGGGCCAGGAACAGGACGGGTGACACCACGTCCAGTCCGAAGCGCAAGGGGTCCCCGACGTACTGGGCGCCCAGCACGCCGACGGCGGTGCCGCCCACCCAGGCGCAGTAGACCACCACGCCCGCGCCCAGCAGCCGGCCGCGCGAGTACCGGCCCCCGCCCAGGTGGCCCACGGCCCAGGACTCGTCCACCACCAGCTGCGCGCAGAGGAAGCGCTTGACGGCGTTGCCCGTCATGGCCGGGGCGACGCTGATCCCGATCGGCAGGTAGCGGGAGTTGAGCAGGACGGCGGCGACGATGGCCGCGGCGATGCCCCCGCCCGTGCCCACCACGGACGCGGCCGCGAACTGGGCCGATCCGGCGAAGGTCGTCAAGGACATGGCGATGGGCGCCGCGATCCCCATGTCGGCGGCCCGCGCCACCACGCCGAAGGACACGGCGAAGCCGAAGACGGCGATCGCCAGCGGGACCGCCATGCGCAGTCCGCGCAGCCACTCCTCTTTGAAACCGGCCCGGGAGGAATACCCTTCAGATGCGTCGGGGGGAGCGGGTAATGCCTCTTGGGAGTCCATCGGCCCTCCAGTCCTGAGACGATTCATTTCGACGGATGATACGGAGCCATGATGAGATTTACTAGTTACTCCGAGGAATCGGCGACATGGGCCGAGGACCTGGTGAACACCTACAACGTCGTCCGCGGAAAAGAGAAGATGCCGGATTCGGCCGCGCTGGCGAAACTGCTCGTCGCGCACGGAATCCGGCTCCGGGCCGCGCCCACCGGGAAGGACCTCGAAAGGGCCCGCGTCCTGCGGGCGGCCCTGCGCGAGGTGTTCGGCGCCCCCGACGAGGAGACCGCCGTCGCCCTCCTCAACGGCCTCCTCGCCGAGCACCGCGCGCTCCCGCACTACACCCGCCACGACGGCGAGTGGCACCTCCACGTCGCCGACCCGCAGGCCCCGCCCGTCGACCGGTACGCCGTCAACGCCGCCATGGGCCTCCTCGGCGTCATCACCACCACGGGGATGAGCCGGCTGCACATATGCGACGGCAACCGCTGCGAGGAGGTGTTCGTGGACGTCTCCCGCAACCAGTCGCGCCGCTACTGCAGTCCGCAGATCTGCGGGAACCGCGCGAGCGCCGCCGCCCACCGCGCCCGCCGGAGGGGCGCCGCCGGCCGCCAGGGCCCACCGCCGTAGCCGCCGTGCGCCTCCCGCGCCGGGCGGGAGGCGGGGCCGGGGCGGCCGGCCGGTACGAAAATCCCGGACCGCTCCGGGGAGGCGGCGGGGCGCGGACGCCTCGCCACGACCGCCGCCCGCCGTTCCCGCAGGCCCCGGGCGTGCGCCGTCAGGGGCGGGCGCGCTCCACGATCGCGCGGAGGCCCAGGGTGTGCGGCAGCGTCCCGAACGCCGCCCCCCGGTCGCCGCCCAGCCGGGAGGCGCAGAAGGCGTCCGCTACCTCCGGAGGCGCCCACCGCACCAGCAGCGACCCCTGCAGCACCAGCGCCATCCGCTCCACCAGCCGCCGCGCCCGCGCCTCGGCGCCGTCCAGGTCCGCCAGCTCCGTCAGCAGGTCCCGGATCGCCCCGTCCAGCCGGTGGTCCGCGCCGCGCGCCCGCCCGACCTCCCGCAGGAACGCGTCGAGCGCCGCCGGCTCCCGCCGCAGCGCCCGCAGCGCGTCCAGCGCCTGGACGTTGCCGGAGCCCTCCCAGATCGAGTTGAGCGGCGACTCGCGCAGCAGCCGCGGCATGCCCGACTCCTCCACGTACCCGTTGCCGCCCAGGCACTCCAGCGCCTCCGCCACCATCGGCGTGCACCGCTTGGTCACCCAGTACTTCGCGGCCGGCACCGCCAGCCGCAGCAGCGCCCGCTCCGCCTCGGCGTCCTGCCCGCCGGGCGCGGGGGCGCCCGACTCCACCGCGTCGTACGCCGCCGCCAGGCGCATCCCGAGGACCGTCGCCGCCTCCGACTCCAGGGCCAGGTCGGCCAGGACGTTGCGCATCAGCGGCTTGTCGATCAGCGGCCCGCCGAACGCGTCGCGGTGCGCCGTGTGGTGCACGGCCTGCGCGACCGCCTGCCGCATCAGCGCGGCCGAGCCGAGCACGCAGTCCAGGCGGGTCGCGGCGACCATCCCGATGATGGTGCGCACGCCCCGCCCCTCCTCGCCGACCCGGCGCGCCCACGTCCCGTCGAACTCGACCTCCGCGGACGCGTTCGACCGGTTGCCGAGCTTGTCCTTCAGCCGCTGGATCAGGAACACGTTGCGGGTGCCGTCCGGGAGGACCCGCGGCACCAGGAAGCAGGTGAGCCCGCCGGGCGCCTGCGCGAGCACCAGGAAGCCGTCGGACATGGGCGCCGAGCAGAACCACTTGTGGCCCGTCAGGACGTACTCGCCCGCCGCGTCCAGCGGCTCCGCCGCCGTCGTGCCGGCGCGGACGTCGCTGCCGCCCTGCTTCTCCGTCATGCCCATCCCGAGCAGCACGCCCGCCTTCCGGGCCGGCGGCAGCAGCTCCTCGCCCTCGTACACCCGGGAGGTCAGCTTCGGCTCCCACTCGGCCGCGAGCTCCGGGTCGGTGCGCAGCGCGGGCACCGCCGCGTGGGTCATCGACAGCGGGCAGCCGTGCCCCGCCTCCGTCTGCGACCACACCACGAAACCGGCCGCGCGCCGCACGTGCCCGCCGGGCCGGCCCCAGGCGGAGGTGAGCCCGGAGGTGACGGCGTGGCCGAGGAGCCGGTGCCAGGCCGGGTGGAAGTCGACCTCGTCGACGCGGTTGCCGTACCGGTCGTGGGTGCGCAGCCGCGGCGGGAACCCGTCGGCGAGGGCGCCCCAGGACTGCGCCTGCGCCGATCCGGCGGCGGTGCCCAGCGACGACAGCTCCTTTCGCGCCTCCTCGCGCAGATCGGACGGAAGGTGTCGTTCCACGGCCTCGGTCAGCGCCCGGTCCGCCGTGAAGACGTCGTACCCGACCAGGGGCGGAGGCTGGTTGGTCACGGTGTGGGTGGTGGCTGCCATGCGGCTACGGTAAAGAGGTGCAGGCAGCGAAGGAAACACCCGAGCCGGCCGGGGGCCCCGCCGGGTTCCCGGGCCCCGCAGGACAGGACGCGGCCTCCTCCGCGTCCCCGGGCCGGCTCCACCGGGCCCGCGCCCTCTACCGCAACGTCTCGAAGCGGCAGACGGCCTGGCTCCTCCTGAAGGACACCGTCAACTCGTGCATCGAGTACCGGATCCTCGGCCTCGCCGCCGAGGCCGCGTTCTTCACGCTCCTGTCCCTGCCGCCGCTGATGCTGGGCCTGCTGGGCCTGCTCGGCTACATCGACGACTGGACGAACACCACCACCGTCGCGTCCATCGAGAAGAACATCCTCGCGGCGGTCGGCACGGTCCTGTCCGACCGGGGCGTCAACGAGATCGCCAGGCCCCTGCTGGAGGACGTCACCCGGGGCGGCAGGCCGGACGTGATCTCGCTCGGCTTCGCCATGGCGCTCTGGTCGGGCTCGCGCGCGGTGAACGTCTTCATCGACACGATCACCGTCATGTACGGCCTCGACGGGCACCGCGGCATCGTCGCGACCCGGCTGCTCGCCTTCCTCCTCTACCTGGTCGCCCTGGTGATCGGCGCGGTCGTCCTGCCGCTGGCCGTGGTCGGCCCGGACCGGGTGGTCCAGGTGGTGCCCTTCGGGACGGAGGTCGTGTCGGTCCTGTACTGGCCGGTCGTCATCCTGCTGTCGGTGGCGTTCCTCACGACCCTGTACCACGTGTCCGTACCGGTCAGGTCGCCGTGGATCGAGGACGTGCCGGGCGCGCTGGTGGCGCTCGCCATGTGGGTGCTCGGCAGCTTCCTGCTCCGCATCTACCTGACGCAGACGGTCGAGGGCCCCACCATCTACGGCTCCCTCGCGGCGCCCATCGCCGTGCTGCTGTGGATCGGCATCTCCGCCTTCGCGGTCCTGGTCGGCGCGGCCGTCAACGCGGCGATCGACCGGGTCTGGCCGTCCGTCGCCACCGCCGCCGCCCGCGCCGAGACGGAGCGGGCCCGCGCCGCGGAGGCCGTCGCCCTGCTGGCCCGGACCCAGGCCGGCGGCGGCCCGGACATGCCGTCGGAGTTCCCCGAACGCTGGTCCCGCTTCCTCCCGCCGGACGACGTACGGGCCCGCCTGCAGTGGGAGAGGTCCGAGAGGAGCCGGCGGCCCGAGGAGCGGCCCGCCGCGAACGGGTCCGCCGGGAACCGGCCCGGCGAGGAGGACCGCGCCCGGCGGCACGGCGTGGAGGAGCCGGACTGACCCCGCTCCGGGAACGGCCCTCCCGGCCGGGCCCTTCCCCTGCATACAGGGCATAACGGGCATGTGTTGGTAGGGTGGGACTCCCGCTCCACCCGTCATCCCCGTCCCGTCCCGGAGGCGCGGTCATGGGCACGCGTCGCACCACCCTGCCCGGCGTCGGCACGCAGTACGACTTCACCACCGAGGACGGACGGCACCTCTCCGTCGTCGTCCACCACGACGGCCGCCGCTTCCTCGGCTTCTACGACCCCGACGACCCCGACACGTGCGAGGCGACGGTCCCCCTCACCCCCGAGGACGCCGCGGCCCTCGCCCACCTCATCGACCCGCTCCCCGGCGGCGGCATCCGCACCGACGGCCTGGACCTGGTCACCGAGCACATCCCCGTCACCAGCCGCTCCCCCTACGGGGGCAGGCTGCTCGGCGAGACGAAGGCCCGCACCCGCACCGGGGCGTCCATCGTCGCCGTACTGCGGCGCACCAGCGCCCACCCCGCCCCGGGCCCCGACTTCCGGCTCGCCATCGGCGACACCCTCGTCGTGGTCGGCACCCGCGAGGGCGCCGACGCGCTCGCCGCGATCATCGGCGGGGAGTGACCGTGCACGACACCACCGGGCTCCTCGTCGAACTGGGGGCGGTCATCCTCGTCCTCGGCCTCGTCGGCCGGTTCGCGGAGCGCGTCGGGCTCTCCCCGATCCCCCTCTACCTCCTCGCCGGGCTCGCCGCCGGCGAGGGCGGTGTCGTGCCCCTCCACGCCAGCGGCGACTTCGTCGCGGTCGGCGCCGAGATCGGCGTGATCCTCCTGCTGCTCCTCCTCGGCCTGGAGTACAGCGCCGGCGAACTCGTCAGCAGCCTGCGCACCCAGTACCCCGCCGGCGTCGTCGACTTCGTCCTCAACGCCCTGCCCGGTGCGGCCGCCGCCCTCCTCCTCGGCTGGGGGCCGCTCGGCGCCGTCGCCCTCGCCGGGGTCACCTGGGTCTCGTCGTCCGGCGTCGTCGCCAAGGTCCTCACCGACCTCGGGCGGCTCGGCAACCGCGAGACCCCCGTCGTCCTGGGCCTGCTGGTCATCGAGGACCTGTCGATGGCCGTCTACCTGCCCGTCCTCACCGTCCTCCTCGCGGGCGTCGGCCTCGCCGGCGGCAGCGCCACCCTGCTGGTCTCCCTCGGCACCGTCGCGGTCGTCCTCTACCTGGCGCTGCGCCACGGCCGCCACATCAGCCGCGCCGTCTCCTCCGACAACCCCGAAATGCTCCTCCTCGTCGTCCTCGGCATGACGCTCCTGGTCGCCGGGGTCGCCCAGCGGCTCCAGGTGTCCGCCGCCGTCGGCGCGTTCCTCGTCGGCATCGCCCTGTCCGGGGAGGTCGCGGAGGGCGCCCGCAGGCTCCTCGCCCCGCTGCGGGACCTGTTCGCGGCCGTGTTCTTCCTCTTCTTCGGGCTGTCCACCGCCCCCGCCTCCGTCCCTCCCGTCCTGCTGCCCGCGCTGCTCCTCGCCGCCGTCACCGCCCTCACCAAGATCGCCACCGGCTGGTACGCGGCCGGGCGCGCCCGCGTCGGCCGGCGCGGCCGGCTCCGGGCGGGCGGGGCGATGGTCGCCCGCGGCGAGTTCTCCGTCGTCATCGCCGGTCTCGCGGCCGGCGCGGAGCCGGGGATCGGCCCGCTGACCACCGCGTACGTACTGATCCTCGTCATGCTCGGCCCGTTCACCGCCCGCTGGACGCAACCCGCCGTCGACGGGGTGCGCGACCTGGTCGTACGCACCGCGCGGCGCCGGGACGCCCCGCCCGGGCCGGGCGGGACGGGGGCCGCGCGGACACCGGTCGCGGCGGAGGCACTGCGGCGGGAAAACCGTTGGCGGGACCCGGCACCCCCCGGCTAACGTGTCCGCCGACGAACCGACGCGACGATTCAGGGAGGTGAGGACGTTGACGACTGTCATCGCACGGGCGCTGACCCGGCCTCAGAAGTTCCTCGTTCACCCTCCCGTGGTCTCCGGCTGACCCGATTCGTTCCGTGCCGCGCCCGACGAGGCGCGTGCCGCCGGGGCCACCCTCGCGAAGGGCACCCCCTTGTCTTCCTCGTTCACCACCACCCCCTCCTCCCCGCTGTCCTCCTACGGCTGGGACGCCCGGTGGGAGGCGGAGTTCGCCCCGTACGCCGAGCGCGGCCTGCTGCCCGGCCGGGTCGTCCGCGTCGACCGCGGGCAGTGCGACCTCGTCACCGCCGAGGGCGCCGTCCGGGCGGACACCGCCTTCGTGACGCCGCACGACCCCCTGCGGGTCGTGTGCACCGGCGACTGGGCCGCCGTCGACCCGGCCGGCGGCACGCCGCCCCGGTACGTACGGGCGTACCTGCCGCGCCGCACCGCCATCGTGCGGTCCACGTCGTCGAAGCGGTCCGAGGGGCAGGTCCTCGCCGCCAACGTCGACCACGTGGTCGTGGCGGTCTCCCTCGCCGCCGAGCTCGACCTCGGCCGGATCGAGCGGTTCCTGGCCCTGGCCTGGGAGTCGGGCGCGCAACCGCTCGTCGCCCTCACCAAGGCCGACCTCGTACCGGACGCGGCCGGCGTCTCGTACCTGGTCCACGACGTGGAGACCACCGCCCCCGGCGTGCCGGTGCTGCCCCTCAGCGCCGCCACCGGGGAGGGCGTCGACGCGCTCCGCGAGGCCGTCGCCGGCGGCACGAGCGTCCTGCTCGGCGTCTCCGGCACCGGCAAGTCCACCCTCGCCAACGCCCTGCTCGGCGAGGACGCCATGGCGGTGCGGGCGATCCGGGAGGTGGACGGGAAGGGCCGTCACACGACCACCACCCGCAACCTCCTCGCCCTGCCGGGAGGCGGCGTCCTCATCGACACGCCGGGGCTGCGCGGGGTGGGCCTGTGGGACGCCGGGACCGGCGTCGGGCAGGTCTTCTCCGAGATCGAGGAACTGGCCGCCTCCTGCCGCTTCCACGACTGCGCCCACGGCGCCGAACCCGGCTGCGCGGTCCTCGCCGCCGTCGAGGACGGCACCCTGCCGGTACGGCGCCTGGACAGCTACCGCAAGCTGCTGAGGGAGAACCAGTACATCGTCGCCAAGACCGACGCCCGGGTCCGGGCGGAGCTGCGGCGGGACTGGAAGCGCAAGGGCGCGGAGGGCCGCGCCGCCGTGCAGGCCAAGCGCGGCGGCCCGATCCGCTGACGCCGCGCCGGGGGCCCTCCGCCGGGGCGGTCTCCCGGTGGGCGGTCCGTCCCGGAGAGGTGTTCCTCCGGGACGCGGCCCCCGGCTGCGACCGGGCCCCGGCGGGCTCCGGCGGACCGCCGGCCCGGCGTCGGTGGCGCCCCGGGCCGGTCACCGGTCACCGGTCACCGGCCGCCGCCCGTTCCGCTTCCCCGCGCGGGGCGGGCGGCGGCCGGTGGGGAACGCTCACGTACATCCTCACTGTCAGCGGGTGATCCAGCCGCGCTCGCAGGCCTGCCAGCCGAGTTGGAGCCGGGTCGACACGCCCGCCAGCTCCATCAGCCCCCGGACCCGCCGCTGCACGGTCCGCAGGCCCAGGCCCAACTGCTTCGCCACGCTCGCGTCCGTCATGCCCGCGAGCAGCAGCGACAGCACCTCCAGGTCCGTCGTGTCCGGTCCCGGCTCCGGCTCCTCCGCCGCGGCGCCGTCCGCCACGCCGAGCCGCAGCGGCACCGCCTCCCGCCACACCGCCTCGAACAGCCCCGTCAGCGCCTCCAGCAGCCCGCTGGCGCGCACCACCAGTGCCGCCGGCTCCGCCTCCCGGCCCGTCAGCGGCACCATCGCCTGCGACCGGTCCGCGACGGCCAACCGCGTCGGCACCCGGTCCGCCACCCGCACCCGTCCGCTCCCGCGCAGCGCCTCCGCCAGCCCCGCCACGCCGCCCGGCCGCTCCAGCACCTCCCGCGCCACCACGACCCGGCAGGACACGCCCCGCTTCACGCCGTTCTCCGGGGCCGTCGGCACCGGCCCCCCCGTCACCAGGGCGCACAGCTCCTTCGACGCGCCCAGCCGGAGCTGCCGGAACCGGTGCGCCACCGCGCTCGCCCCGGTCACCACCTCCACCAGGTCGTGCGCCGTCGGCCGGGACGCCGCCTCCGCGCGGTACTCCTCCATGAGCAGCGCCGCCGCCAGCTCGGCCTGCTCCAGCTCGTGCCGCTGCCGGGACAGCAGCACGCCCAGGGCCGCCGTCGGGGGCGCCGCCACCCACCGGCCCGTGCGGTACGAGGACCGCCCGGCCAGGCCCCGGGCCTCCAGCCGCCGCAGCGCTCCCTCCGTCTCCCGTTCCGGCAGCGCCAGCCGGTGCGCCAGGTCCGCGACCTCCGCCGCGCCCAGGGCCACCAGCGCCCGGTACGCGGCCTCCTCCCGCTCGTCCAGTCCGATCGCGCCCAGCACCCGGTTCCACCCTCCCTCAGGCCGTGGCGGGAAACGGCCACGGCGCAAACCCGCCGCCCCATCATNCCCCCAC
>NZ_CP095474.1:3816675-3816971 GCF_023614315.1 Streptomyces sudanensis
CCCCCGCCGACCCGCGCGCCCGCCCGCCACCGACCCTGCCGGGCCGTCGGCCTGCCGGGTCTCCGGGGGCGGTTTCGCCCGAACTTCGTTTTCCGGACGTCCCCAACGAGGACAATAGGGACATGACTCCACAGGCGGACAGGCCCACCACCGGCGACGACTGGTGGGAGCGGCTCTACGGCGACCAGGCTCCGGACGCGGCCCCGGGCGCGACGGACGACACCCTCGACGATCGCTACGACTCCGTGTCCGGCGCCCTCGCCCCGCCTCCCGAGCCACCGCCTCCCGGACCGNCC
>NZ_CP095474.1:3817061-3817167 GCF_023614315.1 Streptomyces sudanensis
GGAGCGGACGGTTCCGTTGCCGGCCCGTCCGGCGCCCGGCCCGGCAACGGAACCGTCCGCTCCCGTACCGGAGGCCCCCGCGCCGGCGGCAGCCGTTCCGCACCCC
>NZ_CP095474.1:3817179-3818187 GCF_023614315.1 Streptomyces sudanensis
CCCCCGGTCCGCCGCGCCGCACACCGGGGACGGGCCGCCTCCGTACGACCCCGAACCGACCGCCCGGATCCTAGTACGCGNANNGCGNCNCGGCGGACCCGGTCCCCGACACCGTGCTGGACGGCGCCCGCTACGGCACGTTCACGCTGCGCGCCGCCTCCACGCGCGGCGACTCGGCCCGCCTCCGCGGCGAGCCCCGCCGGGAGGCCCTGCTCACCGCCCGGTTCGGCACGGGGGAGGACCTGCTGGTGGTGGTGGCCGTCGCCACCGGCGCCCGGACCGGCGGCGAGGCGGCCCACCGCGCCGCCGGGGACGCCTGCCGCTGGCTCGGAGAGGCCGTGGGCCGCGGCCACGAGCGGCTCGCCCGGGACATCGCCGCGGGCCGCCGCCAGGACCTGAGGTCGGGCCTGCACCGGCTCACCGGCCGTACGTACGGCAGGCTCCGCGCCCGCGCCGCCGAACGGGGCGTCGACCCCGGCGCGTACACCGCCGACCTGCGCTGCCTGCTGCTGAGCGGCGACCCTGGCTGCCGCACGCGGATCTTCTTCGGCGTGGGGGAGGGCGGCCTGTTCCGGCTCCGCGACGGTGTCTGGCAGGACCTGGAGCCGCCGCTGCCCGAGCCCGTGCCCGACGCCGCCCCGGCCGTACCGCCCCCGCCGCACGGCCGGGCCGGGGAGGCCGGGCCCGACCGGGCGGGCGCGCCCCCGCACCCCGGCGGGCGGTCCGCCGGAGAGCCGCCGGCCGTGCCGTTCCGCTTCCGCGTCGCCGTCGCCCGCCCGGGCGACACCCTGCTGCTCACCGGGGGCGGCCTGGCCGCGCCACTGCGGTACGAGCCGGCCCTCGGGCGGGAACTGGCCGAGCGCTGGGGCTCCCGGGAGGCGCCGCCCGGGCTCGCCGCCTTCCTCGCCGACACCCGGCTCGGGGCGGAGGGGTGCGCCGACGACCGCACGGCGGCGGCCGTCTGGGAGGCCTGACCGCGCCACCGCGCGCCTCCGCGCCCCGCGCCGC
>NZ_CP095474.1:3818213-3819204 GCF_023614315.1 Streptomyces sudanensis
TGCCCGGGNCGCCCGGGCACGGGTCCCGGGCGGGGCCGGGCGGCGGCCGGTTCCGGCCCACCGGTGACGGGTTTCCGCCGGACCCTCCGGACCCCGTGCCCGCGTGCGAGGCGCTCCGCCCCCTTGACACCCCGCCGTGCCCCACTGCTCCCCTCCGTGCGCCCGCCGTGGGGGTTCCCCGCGCGTGGCGCCGGAGGCGCGGGGGCATGGATCCCCGTGAGCCTGTTCGAAGCAAGGGCCGACGACGTGGGTGGGGGCTATGAGTGGGCGTCAGGCAGGAGTCGGACCCATGGTGGCCGGACGCGAGCGGGGGACACCCGACGCGGTGCGGCTGCGTCGGCGGATCGAGGCGGGCGACCTGTCCGCGGTGGCCGGGGTCAGGTGCGCGCTGCGGAGGCTGTGGGGCCACCGGATCGCCGAGGAGCCGGTGTGCACGGCGGAACTGCTCACCAGCGAACTCGTGACCAACGCGCTGGTCCACACGGCGTACGGCGCGGTCGTCACCGCGACGCTCGACGGCGGCGTGCTGCGGGTGGAGGTCCGGGACTTCGCCCCCGAGCCGCCCGCCCCCCGCGTGCCCGCGCCGGACGGCGGCACGCACGGCAGGGGGCTGCTCCTCGTGCAGGCGCTGGCCGACGAGTGGGGGGTGCGGGCGCAGGGCGTCGGCAAGACCGTGTGGTTCGAACTCCTCGGGGTGAAACCGGCCGCCTGAGACGCCCGCGGGCCCGCCGCGAGGAGCGGACGGGCCCGCGGGCGACGGTCGTCGCCTCAACCGAACTGCTGCTCAAGGCTCTTGAGCTTCTGCTCCAGGGAGTCCAGGCGGGGGAGCGCCCGGGTGTCGTCCTCCGCCGTGAGGTCGACCGTGCGCGTCCCGGCTCCTCCCACGGCCTGCAAGGGGGGCCGGGAGGNGCNGNGNNGCTGCCCCGGCTCCGCCGNGNCNNGCTCGGCCGCGGGCNCCCCCACCGCNGGNCCACCCTAAACACTTTGCCGT
>NZ_CP095474.1:3819267-3823840 GCF_023614315.1 Streptomyces sudanensis
GGGCGAGGAGATGTGTANNNGGCGCAGCNNNAGAGGAGCAGGNNNAGGAGGTGATGCNCGTAGACGGCCTCCTTGCGCCGGCGGCGTTCCTGGCCGCGCTCNCCCAGGAGTCCTCGGGCGCGGCCTTCCCGCCGGCGCGCCTGCCGCGTGCGAGCACCGCCACCGCCGCGGTGATCCCGACGAGCAACATTCCGCCCGGAAGCAGCCAGTCCAGCGATATCTCGGTCAGTCTCATGCGGTGTTCCTCGCAGCGCAGTAGGGCGTTCGGGGCGCCATCCTGGCCGACCGGGGGAGCACGTCAGGGGGTTTCGCGGCAAGAGGGCGCCATCGGGGCCCGGAGCACCGTACACAGGCGCCATATCATCGAACGATGATGTGAATAGTGTGAGTTGTGTTCGAATCAAGGCCCTCCGGCTCACCGCACGGAACGTCCCCGTCCCGCCCCCGGAGCGGAGGTGCGCCCGCCCCGTGCTCCCCGCGCGTCCCGGTCCGGCGTGCCGACCCGGCCCCACCGGTGTGATGCTGGTACCCGGAGCGGCCGGTCCGAAGGGCCGCGGGGCGCCGAGGCGGAGGACATGGGCGGTCAGCGGATCACCGTGCTCGGCGAGTGCGTCGCCGACGCCTTCGCCGACCCCGTCCGCGCCGCCGGGCCCGCGGGCGGCGACGCGCTGTCGCTGCGCGTCCTGCCCGGTGGCGGCCCGGCCAACACCGCCGTCGCCCTCGCCCGGCTCGGCACGCCGGCCCGGTTCCTCGGCCGGCTCTCCGGCGACGTGTTCGGGAGGCTGTTTCGGGACCGCCTGCTGGGCTCCGGCGTGGACCTGTCGGGCTGCGTGGCCGCGTCCGAGCCGAGCACCCTGGCGGTCGCGGACGTGGACGTCCACGGCCACGCCTCGTACGCGTTCTTCGCCGAGGGGGCCGCCGACTGGCAGTGGACCGCCGCCGAGCTGGCCGCCGCCCCCCTGGACGGCACGGTCTGCCTGCACACCGGCTCCCTCGCCCTGGTCCGGGAGCCGGGGGGCCGCCGCGTCGAGGAGTTCCTCGCCTCCGTGCGGGAACGGGCCACCGTCTGCCTCGACCCCAACGTCCGGCCCCTGCTGGTGCCGCCGGCCGCGTACCGGGAACGGATCGGCCGCTGGTGCGCGCTCGCCGACGTCCTGCGCCTCAGCGAGGACGACCTCGCCCTGCTGCTGCCCGGAGCCGGCCCGGAGGACGCCTGCGACCGCTGGCACGAGGCCGGCGCCCGGCTCGTCGTCGTCACGCTCGGCCCGCGCGGGGCGCTCGCCTCGCTGGACGGCGCCCGCGTCACCGTCCCGGCCCTGCCCGTGGAGGTCGCCGACACGGTCGGCGCGGGCGACTCCTTCACCGCGGGCCTGCTGCACGCGCTGGCCGGACTGGGCCGCCTCGGCGGCCGCCTCGACGGGCTGACCCCGGAGGAGACCGCCGCGAGCTGCGCGTACGCCGCCCTGGTCGCCGCCCGCACCTGCGCGGTCCCCGGCGCCGACCCGCCCTGGGCGTCCGACCTGCCGCAGCCGCCCCGGCCGGCGGACTGACGGGCCGCCGGAAACCGATCGGACGCCGCCGCCGGCCCCCGGCCGTCAGCCGTCAGCCGTCGGCCGCCGTCAGCCTGCGGACGCGGTCCGCGTCGCAGGTGCGGGGGCAGGTGACGCAGGTGTCCTCGGGGCGGACGGTGTAGAACAGGCAGCAGCTCGCCCGGTCGCGGGTGGGCAGCGGCCGGCCGTCCGGCGCGGTCAGCTCGCGGAACCCGGCCGGACCCACGTACGGCTTCGCCGTGCCCGGCAGGAGCAGCTCCAGCTCGGCCACGGCGCGCTCCTCCTCGCCGAGCAGGCCCGCGACGTACCAGACGCCCTCGACGACCTCGTCCGTCGCCATGCCCCACAGGGCCCGCCCGCGCCGCCGCATCCGCGGGCCGAACCCCCGCAGCACGGGGTCGAGGTGCTCGGCGACCGCCGCCCGCACCTCGGCCCGCAGCGCCTCCCCGTCCGGGACGACCCTGGCCCCGGGCAGCGCGGCGGCCGGATCGCCCGGCAGGCACGCGAACTCCCGCACCCGCACCGCCATCAGGCCCCGGGCCCGGTGGAACGCCGCGTCGGCGACGGGCACCCGCGGCACCCGGCGGTGCAGGAACCACGGCACCGTCACCAGCAGGCAGGCGGGCCAGGCGTACCGGTGGAGGCCGAGGCTCGCGACGACGTCCGGGCGCGCGGGCACCCCGTGGTCGCGCAGCACCTGCGCCTCGTCCCAGGCGAGGAACGCGTCGAGCGCGGGCCCCCCGGCCGCCAGCTCGTCCGCGCGGACCCAGCCCCNCCCGCGGCACCGGTTCGCCCTCGGCCGGCTCGTGCACGCGCAGACCGGGGAAGACCTCGGAGAGCCGGGCGTACGAGGCCGCGACGGGCGAGGCGGGCGGGGCGGACGGGCCGGACACGGCGGGCGGGGCGGACGCGGAGGGCAGCAGTGCGGAGAGGGACATGCAGGACCACCGAATCGCGATCGTTTGCAGGTAAGCCTTACCTTACCCGACCTGATCGACTTGTGCCCGTCCCCTCCCTCCGCCCGTGGTGCGCCCGGCTATCGTGCACCCGGGGCCCCGCGCCGGGGAGCCGGGCCCCTACGTACTGCGGCGGGAGGACCGGAGTGGAGCCAGGCAGGGCCCGGGAGGCGGCGGAGCGGCCCGAGCGGCGTCCGCACCCCGCCCGGCGCATCCCCGAGCAGGCCCGCGGCCCGCACGCCCACGGCGAACCGCCGCCCGGCGCGCCCCGCCCGGTCCGGCGCCACTCCGTGCGCGGCCAGGTCCTCGACGCGCTGCGCGCCGCGCTCCTCGGCGGCGACCTCGTCCCCGGCCGCGTGTACTCCGCCCCCGCCCTGGGCCTGCGCCTCGGCGTGTCCGCCACCCCCGTACGGGAGGCGATGCAGCGCCTGGCCGCCGAGGGCGCCGTCGAGGTCGTCCCGAACCGCGGCTTCCGCGTCGTCGAGCGCGCCCCGCGCGAACTCGCCGAGCTGGCCGAGGTCCGCGCCCTCATCGAGGTCCCGGTCGTCCTGCGCCTCGCCCGCACCGTCCCCGCCGCGCGCTGGGCGGCGCTGCGCCCCCTCGCCGAGGCGACCACGGCCGCCGCCGCGCACGGCGACCCCGCCGCGTACGGGGAGGCCGACCGCGCCTTCCACCGCGCCCTGCTCGGCCTCGCCGGCAACGACCAGCTCGTCACCGTCGCCGACGACCTGCACCGCCGCTCCCAGTGGCCCCCCGCGGGCCCGCCCGCCACCCGCCGCGCCGGCCTCGCCGCCGACGCGGCGGAGCACGGGGCGCTCCTCGACGCGCTCGCCGCCGGGGACCTGGCGGCCGTCCGGTCCCTGGTCCGCGGGCACGTCACGGGCGCCCGGGACTGAGGGGCGGGGGAGGGAGGAACGTGCGCGCCACGGTATGGACGGTCGCCAACGCGCTCGGGGTGGTCGCCGGCACCCCGGGGGAACTGCTCACGGCCCTGCTGGACGCCCCGCGCCGCCCCGAGCGCGTCGTGCTGCCCGCTGGCGCGCCCGGGGCCCGCGACCTCGCGGCCGGCCTGAGCACCCTCGGCCACGTCGAGGTCGCCCTCGGGACGCCCGCGCCCGACCGGCCCGCCGGGGACGGCCGCCCGCGCCTGTCCGACCCGCACGCGGTCTGCGCCGCCGACCCCGTGCGCGTGACCCTCGCCTACGAGGACGACCCCGGCCCGTACGGGGGGCTGCGCGCCGCATGGCTGCGGGCCGGCCAGGCCCTCGTACGGAACGGCCAGACCCCCGCCGGCCGGGCCCTGGCCCTGCTGGCCGCCCTGCCCGAGGGTGCCGCGGCACGGCTGCGCGCCGAACTGACCGCCCTCGCGGCGGACGCCCCCTGGACGGTGGCCGGGGTCCGGGAGGGGCGGGTGACGGCGCTGACCGTGTGCGGCGGGCGACCGGTCGAGACGGACGACCCGCGTACCCGGGCGGTGGCCTGCCTGGGCGACGGCACGCGGCTGGCCCTCGACGAGCGAGGCCGGCTGCGCACCCCGGCCGAGCCCGCGCCGCGCCTGGTGGCGGCCGTGGCGGCGACCCTCGCGACGCACCCCGCCACCGCGCTCGCGGCCGTCGGGGACACGGTGCTCACCGGGGACCGGATGGGCTCCGCGCACGCCTTCAGCCTGTCCGGGCTGCACCAGGAGTCCCTGCACTCCGGCCGGGTCACCGCCCTCGCGGCGACCGAGGGGCCCCGCGTCTACAGCGGCGGCGCCGACGGCACCGTCCGCGCCTGGCGGCCGGGCGGACCGGAGGGCGGCACGCCGGTGGTGGCCCGGCGCCCGCACCCGGTGGCCGCCCTGCACGCCCGGGGACCGGTCCTGGCGGTCGCCTGGGCGGACGGCCTGGTGGAACTGCGCGACCCGGGGGCGCGCGCCGTCCGCCGGTTCCGGCCGGGGCCCGCCGTACGGGCGGTCGCGGTGCTCCCCGACGGCTCCCTCGCGGTCGGCACGGACACCGCCTGCATACGGCTCCACCCGGCGTGACCCGGCCCGGCCCCTCCCGGCCCCGGAGGGCTGGGGCGGGG
>NZ_CP095474.1:3823845-3835962 GCF_023614315.1 Streptomyces sudanensis
CCGGGCNGGGGATGAGGGCGGGAGTGCGTCACCGCCGGGGGCCGCCGGGAACGCCCGCCGCTTTCCGGCCCGGCGGGTGCGCTCAGTCCTACCTGGCCCGGCGGGTCCGCTCAGTCCTCTCCGGCCCGGCGGGTCCGCTCAGTCCTCCCGGGCCCGGCGGGTGCGGGAGCGGTTCTCCGCGCGCAGCGCCTCGGCCAGTTCGGCCTTCGACATGTGCGACCGGCCCTCGACGCCCAGCCGCTTCGCCACCTCGTACAGGTGCCGCTTCGAGGCGTTCTCGTCGACGCCCTCGCCACTGCGGGCCGGCTTCCCGCGCGGGGCCGCGGCGCGCGGGTCGGAGGGACCCTTGCGCCCGCCCTCCTTGCGCTCCCAGTGGTCGCCCACCTTCTCGTGGGTGTGCTTCAGCGCGCTGAAGGCGACCCGGTGGGCCCGTTCGCCCTCGCCGTACTGCTCTACGGCCGAGTCGTGCGCCTTGATCCAGGTCCGCTGGGCCTCCTTCGAGGACCGCTCCAGCGTCGAGGGCAGCTCTTCGCGCCCTGGCATGCCGACCACCTCCGGGAATCGCCTGGACGGATCCCGGACGCGTGCCCCCGGTACGGCCCCCGAAACGCGCCGTACCACGGCCGACCGCACCGCTCAGGTCGCCGGCACCGCCGCGACCAGCCGCCCCGCGCCCGGGAAGAGGAGCCGGCCCAGGGGCCGGTGGCCCCAGCCGCCGACGCGGTGGAAGCAGACGTCACCGGGGAAGGGGGCGCCCCGCAGGTCCGCCGCGTACGAGCCGGCCGGCAGGTCGGCGAGCGAGGCCGCCAGGGGGTCGCCGGAGCCCGCGAACTCCCCGGCGGGCACCGGCCGGATCCAGGGTTCGCCCGTGTTCGGGGAGAAGGACCGCGTGGCGTTCCGCACGGCGCGTGCGAAGTCCCCGGTCGCCGCCGCCTCCCGCGCGTACCGGGCCACCGTCAGCAGCAGGTGCGGCAGCGACTCGGCGAGCACGGTCACCTCCGGGCTCCGGCGCAGCACGTCCGGTTCGGCCGGCACCGACACGACGTACCCCCACGTGCCGTCGCCCGCCACGCGCACCTGGACCAGGGCCTCCCGGCGCGCGTGGCGGGCGAACGCCACCGGCCAGTACGAGCCGTCGCCGCCCATCATGCGGTGCGCCTCCGGATCGACCGCGTGCCCGGGAGCGCCCGGCAGCAGCCGCAGCGGCGGCATCCCCTCCACGGTGACGGCACCGACCTCCCGCAGCACGGCCCGGACGTCCTCGGGCACGGGCACGGGCCAGGTGTCCATGGCGGAGTCCGCGCACCCCGGTTCCAGCGCCACCCGGTCCGGGAACCGGGCGGCCAGCGCCCGCAGTTCGGCGACGGCCCGGGCCGGGGCGTCTTCGGGGACGCGGTGCCGGGTCACGGGGCGGCCGAGGAAGTCGCCGCCGACGTCGCTGCGCACCAGCAGCGCCCGGCCGCCGCCCGCGAGCCGCAGGACGGTCCTGCTGCTCCCGGTGTCGGCGGTGGAGTGGCGCAGCGAGTGGTACGGCTCCCAGCGGACCGCGCACGGGTGGCCGGGCGGGGCGTGCAGGTCCACCAGGTCGGTGAGGGGGTCGCCGCACCCGACGAGCGCGGCCAGTTCGCCGTCGCCGCCCTCGGCGACCGCGACGGTGGGGAGGGCGGGGACGGAGACGGCGGGCGCCGGACGGTCGTCGAGCCCCTCGGCTCCGCCGTCGAGCAGTTCCGCCACGGAGAGCAGCCAGTCGGTGAAGGTCGGCGCCTCCACGATCAGTTCGTGCTCGTCGAGCCGCTGGAGGAGGGAGACGACCGGGCCCCAGTCGTCCCGCCCCGCGCCACCGGCACCCTCCACGCCGACGTGCACGGCCCCCTCCCCGCAGGACAGGGCGCCCAGTTCCCACAGGCCGTCGCCGTCCGCCCGGACCGGTCCGAACAGGTACGGCTCGCCGTCGACCGCGATGCCCCCGGCCTCGCGGAGCACGGTCCGGACCGCCTCGGGGACCGGCACCGGCCAGGCATCGAGTTCGGCGTCGGGGAAGCCGTCGAGGAGGGCGACGTCGTCCGGCCGGCGCGCGGCCAGGGACCGCAGTGCCGCGACCGCCTCCGCGGCCCGCTCCCGCGCCTCCGTGCGTCCGGCCTCCGTGCGTCCGGCCTCCGCGCGTCCGGCCTCCGCGCGTCCGGTGTTCCCGCGTCCGGTGTCCGCGTGTCCGGTGTCCGTCATGTCCGCCCCCGTGTGGTGCCGTCGCCGTACCGTCCGCGCGATGATCCACTCGGCCGTGCCGGCGTGTCCAGCCGGGGTCAGGCCGCGGGGTGCGGCGCCAGGTGGGCGGCGAGCCACGTCGGTACGCCGTCCAGGAGGCGGAACAGCCGCCGGGCCTCGGCACGCAGCCGGCTCGCCTCCGGCTCCGGCTCGGCGTCGGCGAGCGCGGCCAGCGCCGGGGCCGTGCCCACCAGGTGACCCAGTTCCTCGCGCAACCGCAGCGACTCCGCGAACCCGTGCCGGGCCTCGGCGAGTCGGCCCTCCCGTAACGCCAGGCCGGCCAACTGCCGCCAGGTGAACGACATCAGGAGCGCGTCGTTCCGCGCGGCCGCCGCCGTGTGGGCCCGCCGGTAGGCGGCGCGGGCGGCCTGCGGGCTGTCCGCGAGGTACTGGGCGAGCAGCCCGCGCCGGAAGTCCAGCAGCGCACGTCCCGGCGAGGACGGGTCGAGCAGCGCCGCGGCCCGGCCGAGCGCCGCCCGCGCCTCGTCCGCCCGGTCGCGCACCCCGTGCAGCGTCGCCGCGTACGCCAGGTGACCGCGCTCGCAGGCGGCGGCGCCGCGGTCGTCGTCGGTCCGGGCGGCGGCTTCTGCGGCGCGCAGCGCCTCCTCGGCCTGCTCCCACCCGGTCTCCGTGTAGAGGCACCGCTCGATCAGCAGCGCGGCTCGCTGCACCGCGACGGGCGGATCGCCGGCGGAGGGGGCGAGCAGGGCGGCCGCGTCGGTCCAGCAGGCGCGGGAGCGCAGCCGCCACACCGCGCTCTGGAGGGGATCGTCACCTTCGGCCGTTCCGGAACCGGACATGGCGGTATGTGCCACATCGCCCTCCCCGGGGAGTGACTGGGCTGTTGAGTCCGGACGCATCACAGCACGGAAAAGCGCACCGGCCAAGGGGGTGGGTGAATCCGTTCACAAACATGCGCGGGCAGGGCGGCGGTGCGCCGGACGGCCGCCGCCGCCGAGCGGTGGGAGGACGGCGGGGGAGCGGGCGGCGACCACCGAAAGGGCGGGTCCCGCCGTGCCCCGCGGCCGGCGGGGAATCGGCGAGGAACCGGCGGGGAGGCGGAGGAGGCGTCCGGGGCCGTCGCCGGGGTCCGTCCCGCGGGGTTCGGCGGGGACGCCCCCGCCGCCCGGGCTCGCGGTACCGGCCCGTCAGGACATGCGCAGCGCCAGGAAGAAGTCCAGCTTGTCCTCCAGGCGCGACAGGTCGCGTCCGGTCAACTGCTCGATGCGGCCCACCCGGTACCGCAACGTGTTGACGTGCAGGTGCAGGCGGGCGGCGCAGCGCGTCCAGGAGCCGTCGCTGTCGAGGAACGCCTCCAGGGTGGGGATCAGCTCCGCCCGGTGGCGCCGGTCGTACTCGCGCAGCGGGCCGAGGAGCCGTGCCGTGAACGCACGGCGCACGTCGTCGGGGACGAACGGCAGCAGCAGCACGTGCGACGCCAGCTCGTGGTGGCCCGCCGCGCAGACCCGGCCCGGTCGCGCCGCCGCGACCCTGCGGGCGTGCCGGGCCTCCTCCAGGGCGCCGCGCAGGGCCTCGGCGGAGTGCACGGCCGCGCTGACGCCCAGCGTGAGCCGCCCGTCGTCGGAGAGGCCCGCCGACAGCGGCGTCCGCACGGCGGCCAGCAGCCGCTCCGCGTGCAGTTCGGCGCCGTCGCCGGGTACGTCCCCGCCGTCCGCCGCGTCCCCGCCGTCCGCCGCGTCCCCGCCGTCCGCCGCGTTCCCCCCGCCCGCCGGGTCCTCGCCGTCCGTCGGCTCCCCGGCGGGCGCGGGCGCGGGCGTGGGTGCCGGGACGGCGGCGGGCAGCGGTACGAGCGCGATCGCCTCGTCCCCGCAGTGCGCCACGGCGATCCGGTCCGCCGGGTCCGTCCCGGTCGCCGTCCCCGCCAGCACCTCCTCCAGCAGAGCCCGTGCGACCGGGCCCTCCTCGACGGCGCCGTCCCCGTCCCACTCGACGCGGGCCACGACGACCTGCCAGCGCGGCACGGTGCCCAGCCCGGGCAGCAGGACCGGCGCGGCCACCCGCAGCCGGGCCGCGACCTCCGCGGGCGCGGCGCCCGTCTGCACCAGCTCCAGCACCTCCTGGGCGAGCCGGCGCCGCACCGTGCGCGCGGCTTCCCGGCGGTCGCGTTCCACGGCGATCAGCTGGGTGACGCCGTGGAGCAGCTCCAGCCGCGCCGCCGGCCAGTCGCCGGCGTCCGCGTCGACGGCCAGCAGCCAGTCCGACAGCACCGTCTCGCGCACGTCCCGGGCGGTGGGGGCGGTGCCGCGGCCGGTGTTGCGGATCGGGAAGAGCGAGTACGTGGTTCCCGCCACCCGCGCCCGGTGGGGGCCGCGCTGTCCCGCGCGGGTCGCGGTCAGGTGCTCGCCGGCGAGGGCGGAGGCCGTCCCGGCGGGCAGCGGCGCGCCCGCGACCCGCCGCCCGGTCGGGGACAGGACCCAGGCTCTCAGGTCCAGGTCGGAGGCGAGCAGGTCGAGGACGACCTCGGGCCCGCCGCCGGCCGGGCCGGAGGTCATCAGCCGCCGGTGCCGGTCGACGACCGCGGCGAGGTCCCCGGCCCGCTCCCCGGACACCCGTCGAACGATGTACTCCGTGATCTTCGCGAACGCAACGGATTCGTGAACCGCGAAGAGGGGCAGCCGGTGGCGCGAACACGCCTGCGCGAGATCGTCCGGTACGGCTCCCAGCTCCGCCTCGCCGACCGCGAGTGCCGCGACCCCGGCGGCTGCCAGGATCCGTACGAACGGTTCGGAGTCCGCCGCGTTCCGCCGCCACGCCAGGCCGGTGAGGACCAGTTCACCGCCGGAGAGGTAGCGCCCGGGGTCCCTGAGGTCCGTGGTCATGACGCCGCGCACGGGGCGGTCGAGTTCGCCCTCGCCGCCGAGCAGCCGCAGCCCCAGCGCATCGGTCTCCAGCAGTGCGCGCAGCCGCATGTCGTCGCCGCCGATCCTTCTCAGGGTGTCTGGTTCGGGGAGGGTGTTCCGCTTCGCCGTTTCCGGGGGAGAACGAGGAGGTCGCCGATCCCCGCCTTTCGTTCGAATCTACAAGACGGGCGGTGCCGTCGGCCAACCCGGCGGGGCTCCGGCGCCCGCCTCCCGGCCCACCGGGGCGTAGCGGCCCGCCGGGGGCTACCGGTCCGGGAGGCCGCGCGGCCGGACGGCTCCGCGCCGCGGGCCCGCGGGCCCGGGGTCCGGATCGGCCGGTGCCGCCGGGGCGGCCGTCCGGCGTGCCGCGGGAAGGGGTGCCGGGGCGGGCCGCCGGACGGAGGGAAGGCGGGGCGGAGTGCCGGGCGGAGGGACGCCGGGTGGAGGGTCGCCGGGTGGTCCCGCGGTACGGCGCCGGGGCGGGGGCCGTGCCCTTCCGGCCGGGGGCGACGGGAACCCGCCAGATCCCCGTCATCGGCTTCCGGGGCGGTGCGCACGGCCGCCGCACCGGGGATGATGGGGCCCCGCGCGCGGGCGGCCCGGTACGCCGGCGGTCCGGTGCGCCGGTACTCCGGTACTCCCGTACGTCCGCAGTCCAGCACGTCCGCAGTTCCGTACGTCCGCAGTCCCGTACGTCGGCACTCCCCTGTGTCAGTACTCCTGTACGTCCGCAGTCCAGCACGTCGGCACTCCCGTGTGTCGGTACTCCCGTGTGTCGGTACTCCCGTACGTCCGCAGTCCGGCACGTCGACAGCGAGCACGTCCGCAGCCCAGCACGTCCGGCGGGTCCGGCGGTTCCGCCGGTCGTCCCCCGAGGATGCGATCGGAAAGGCGGGTTCTTTTGCGTAGCGTCGGAGTGGAGGAGGAACTCCTCCTCGTGGACCCGCGATCGGGGGAGCCGCGCGCTCTCTCCGAAGAGGTGCTGGCCGTCGCCGCCCGGCACCATCCGGGAGGGGGCCACGCCTTCAGCAAGGAACTCCAAGGCCACCAGCTCGAGTTCGGGACGGTGCCCCGGACCGCGATGGGCGAGGTGGCCGCCGAGATCGAGCGGTGCCGCGCCGAGGCGGCGCGGCTCGCCGCAGAGGCGGGCGCCGCCGTCGCGGCACTGGCGACCTCACCGCTGCCGGTGGCGCCCGCCATCACCGAGGACGTGCGCTACCACTGGATCCGGGAGCACTTCGGGCTGACCGCCCTGGAGCAGCTCACCTGCGGCTGCCACGTCCACGTCTCGATCACGTCCGCCGAGGAGGGCGTGGCCGTCCTCGACCGGATCAGGCCCTGGCTTTCGGTGCTGGTCGCGCTGAGCGCCAACTCGCCCTTCTGGCAGGGCGAGGACAGCGGCTACCACAGCTACCGCAGCCGGGTGTGGGGCCGTTGGCCGTCCGTGGGGCCCGTGGAGCCGTTCGGTTCGGCCGACCGCTACCGCCGCCACGTGAGCGACCTGCTCGCCACGGGCGTCCTCCAGGACGAGGGGATGGTGTACTTCGACGCCCGGCTCTCCCGGCACTACCCGACCGTGGAGATCCGCGCCGCCGACGTCTGCCTGGACGCCTCCACGACCGTCCTGGTCGCGGCGCTCGCCCGGGCCCTCGTCGACACGGCCGCCCGGCTCTGGCGGGAGGGCCGCCCGCCCGAGGTCCACGGCATCGGGCTGCTGCGGGCCGCCTCCTGGCGGGCTGCCCGGTCCGGGCTGGACGGCGAGCTGGTCCACCCGCACACCATGCGGCCCGCCCCGGCCGGCCGGGTCGTGCAGGCGCTGTTCCGGCACGTCGAGGACGCGCTGGAGGAGAACGGCGACCACGCCCACGTCCGCAAGGCCCTGGACGACCTGCTGGACGTCGGCAACGGCGCCCGCGTCCAGCGCGGGCTGCTGCGGCGGCACGGCACGCTGCGGGACGTCGTCGCGGAGTGCGTGCGCCGCACCCAGGAAGGGGTGCGTTGACACGGGTACGTGGCGGTTCGGGGGATGTGTCCGGGTTTGGTGGTGCGGAGTGGGGGCAGCCGCACCGCGTGGGGAAGTGACCGGCAGCAGGGAGGACGCAGATGTCCGCGAAGGGGAAGGCCTCCGCCAAGGCCCAGCAGGCCAGGGGAGCGGTCAAGGAGAACGTGGGCCGCGCGGTCGGCGACGAGGAGATGGCCGCCGAGGGCGGCGCCGAACGCGCCAGGGCCGACCTGCGCGAGGCGGCCGAGAAGGTGAAGGACGCCTTCAAGCGCTGAGCGCCGCGGCCACCGCCCCCGTACGGTCCGCCGTACGGGGGCGGTTCGCGTCCACGGCGCGTGCGGGCACCGGGGGCGCGGCCCGGACCGGACCCCCCTCGTGCGGGGCGCGGTGGCCGGGCGGACGGCGTGCGACGGGCCCCGCCGGNNGGGNNCCGNNCGNNGANGAGCCGGCGCGGCGGCGGAGGAGGGCCGTGCGGCCACNCGGGCCGGGGCCGGACCGGCCGGCGGCCCGTACGGCCGGACGGAGGAACCGCCCGGCCGTACGGGCCCGGCGCGGGGAGCCGCCCCGGCCGGGGAGCCGGTCTCAGGAGCGCGACGGGCCGCCGGTCCGCCTGCCGAGCGCGCTCGGCCACCAGGACACCCGTCCGATGTCCCGCACCAGCGCCGGCACCAGCAGCGACCGGACGACCAGGGTGTCGAGGAGCACGCCGAAGGCGACGATGAACGCGATCTGCAGCAGGAACGCCAGCGGGATCACCGCCAGCGCGGCGAACGTCGCCGCGAGGACCACCCCCGCCGAGGTGATGACCCCGCCGGTCGCGGTGAGCCCCCGCAGCACCCCCTCCCGCGGGCCGTGGCGGCGCGTCTCCTCCCGCACCCGCGACATCAGGAAGATGTTGTAGTCGACGCCGAGCGCCACCAGGAACACGAACCCGTACAGCGGGACCGACGCGTCCGTACCGCTGAAGCCGAGCAGCCGCTCGAAGACCAGCGCCGACACCCCCAGGGTGGCCAGGAAGTTCAGCGCCACCGTCGCCACCAGCAGCACCGGCAGCAGCAGCGAGCGCAGCAGCACCACCAGGATCAGCAGGATGATCACCAGGACGACGGGGACGATGACCTCGCGGTCCCGTTCGGCGGTCCGCTGGATGTCGTACTGCTGCGCCGTGTAGCCGCCGACCAGGGCGTCCGCGTCCGGCACCGCGTGGACGGCACCGCGCAGCCGGACCAGCGCCGCCTTCGCGGCGTCGCTGTCGGGCGCGGCCTCCAGCGTGGCGTCGAGCCGCACCCGCCCGTCGACCACCAGCGGCGGACCGCCGCCGGGCCGGCCGGACGCGGTGACCGGCACGACGGAGGCGACCCCCTCGGTGCCCCGGGCCGCGGCGGTCACCGCGGGCAGCGCCGAGGCGTCCGCCACGATGACGGCGGGGCTGCCCGAACCGCCGGGGAAGTGCTCGCCGAGGACCTCCCCCGCGGAGACGGACCGGGCGTCGTCGACGAAGATCTCGTCCAGCGGCACGCCCTTCGCGGTGAGCGACGGGGCGAACGCCGCGCCCGCCAGCAGCGCGACGAGCGTCCCGGCCCACACCGTGCGCGGGGCGCGGTCGACGAGGGCGGCCACCTTCGTCCACAGTCCGCGCCCGGCGCCCTCGGCGGCCGGCTTCGGGGTGGCCGGCCAGTACGCGACGCGGCCCAGCAGCACCAGCACGGCGGGCAGGAAGGTCAGCGCGCTCAGGACGGCGCACACGATGCCGATGGCCCCGACCGGCCCCAGCGCCCTGTTGTTCGTCAGGTCGCTGAACAGCAGGGCCAGCAGCCCCAGGGCGACCGTGGCGGCGCTCGCCACGATCGGCCCGCACGACTCGCGCAGCGCCGCGCGCATCGCGGCGTTGCGGTCCCCGAGGAGGACCAGCTCCTCCCGGAAGCGGGCCGAGAGCAGCAGGGCGTAGTCGGTCGCCGCGCCGATGACCAGGATGAACAGGATGCCCTGCACCTGCCCGTCGACGCGCACCACGTCCGCCTCGGCCAGGGTGTACACCACCGCGCACGCCAAGGCCAGCGCGAACACCGCGCACAGGATGACCACGAACGGCAGCAGCACGCTCCGGTAGACCAGCAGCAGGATCAGCAGCACGGTCGCCAGGGCGACGCCCAGCAGCAGCCCGTCGATCCCGGCGAACGCCTCGCCCAGGTCCGCCTGGGTCGCGGCGGGGCCGGCCAGCCAGGCCCGGGTACCGGGCACCTCCTCGGCGGCGGCCCGGACCCGGTCGAGGACGTCGGGCAGTCGTCCGTCGTCCAGGCCGGGCGTCAGCCGCAGCACGCCCTGCCACGCCTCGCCGTCCTCGGACGGCAGGGCGGGGGAGGCCGCCCCCACCACGCCGGGCGTACCGCCCAGCGAGGCGAGGACCCGCGAGGCGGCCTCCCGCCCGGCGGGCTCCAGGGGGCCGCCGCCCTCCGCCGTCCACACCACGACCAGCGGCAGCGACTCGTCCTGGCGGAACGCCTCCTGCGCCTCCAGGACGCGGGTCGACTCGGCGCTCCGGGGCAGGAAGGCCGCCTGGTCGGTGGTCGCGGCCCCGCTCAGCTTGCCGGCGTACGGGCCGAAGGCACCCCCGATCGCCAGCCAGACGACGATGAGCACGGCCGGCAGCAACCGCCGGGCCAGGACCGGGAAGGCGGACATGGCTCTCCTGGGAGAAGGAAGGTTTCGTCTGCTCTCGGCCGAAAATATCCCGACGGCCGGGAGGCACGGGCGCCGGAGGGACCGACGCGCCGGACACATCGTCTACCGCCGCGGCGCGGCCTCACACCCGGCCGCCGCCGGGAAAAACCCCCGGCCTCCCGCATCCGACGGCCCCGGACGGGCGGAAAACCCCCGGGCGGTCCACGGTGGAGGAAGCACCGGAGGAGACGGCACCCCAGTGACGGAGGCACCCATGACGGAGCGGAACGACCGGCCCGCACTCGCGCCCGGGCAAGCGCCCGGACCGGACCGCGGCACCCCGCCGCTCTGCCTGGTCACCGGCGCCACCGGCTACATCGGCGGCCGCCTGGTCCCCGAACTCCTCGACGCCGGGTACCGCGTCCGCTGCCTCGCCCGCACCCCCGGCAAGCTCCGCGACCACCCCTGGGCGGACCGCGTCCACGTCGTCCGCGGCGACGCCGGCGACGAGGCGTCGGTGCGCGACGCGATGCGCGGCGTCGACGTCGCCTACTACCTCGTCCACGCCCTCGGCACCGGCGCCGGCTTCGAGGACGCCGACCGCCGGGCCGCCACCGTCTTCGCCCGCGCGGCGCGCGGCGCCGGCGTCCGGCGCCTGGTCTACCTCGGCGGCCTCACCCCCGCCGGGGTGCCCGAGCACCGGCTCTCGCCGCACCTGCGGTCCCGCGCGGAGGTCGGGCGCATCCTCCTCGCCTCCGGAGTGCCCACCGCCGTGCTGCGCGCCGCCGTCATCCTCGGCTCCGGCTCCGCGTCCTTCGAGATGCTCCGCTACCTCACCGAACGCCTGCCCCTGATGGTCACCCCGCGCTGGCTGCGCACCCGCATCCAGCCGATCGCCGTCCGCGACGTGCTGCGCTACCTCGTCGGCAGCGCCGGGATGCCGCCCGACGTCAGCCGCGTCTTCGACGTCGGCGGCCCCGACGTGCTCACCTACCGCGACCTGATGGAGCGTTACGCCGCCGTCGCCGGGCTGCGCCGGCGCCTCATCCTGCCCGTACCGCTGCTCACGCTGCGCCTGTCCAGCCTGTGGGTCGGACTCGTCACGCCCGTGCCGGCGTCCATCGCCCGGCCCCTCGCCGAATCGCTGCGCCACGAGGTGGTGTGCCGCGAACACGACATCGCCCGCCACGTCCCCGACCCGCCCGGCGCGCCCCTCGGCGTCGACGAGGCGCTCGCGCTCGCCCTGCGCCGCGTCCGGGAGGCCCGCGTCACCACCCGCTGGTCCTCCGCCTCCGTGCCCGGCGCGCCCAGCGACCCGCTGCCCACCGACCCCGACTGGGCGGGCGGCAGCCTCTACACCGACGAGCGGGAGCAACTCGTCGACGCGACACCCGAACGGCTGTGGCAGGTCATCGAGGGCGTCGGCGGCGACAACGGCTGGTACTCCTTCCCCCTGGCCTGGGCGGTGCGCGGCCGGCTGGACCGGCTCGTCGGCGGCGTCGGGCTGCGCCGCGGCCGGCGCGACGCCGCACGGCTGCGCGCCGGCGACTCCCTGGACTTCTGGCGCGTCGAGGAGATCCGGCACGGCCGGCTGCTGCGGCTGCGCGCCGAGATGCGGCTGCCCGGCCTGGCCTGGCTGGAGATGTACGCCGAACGGGACGAGCGGGGCCGCACCCGCTACCGGCAGCGGGCCCTGTTCCACCCGCGCGGGCTGCTCGGCCACGTCTACTGGTGGAGCGTCGCCCCGTTCCACGCCGTCGTGTTCGGCGGCATGGCCCGCAACATCACCCGGGCCGCCGAGCGGGCCGCGGCCAGGGATGCCGCCCGGGAGGCCGTCCGGGACGCCGTCCGGGAGGCCGCCGCACCCGGACGCCCCGGTCCCCCGGCCGGGCCCGGACCCGGACCCGGACCCGGCGGGGCGCGCTGAGCCGGCCCGTCGGAGCCGGCGTGCCGTCAGCGGGGGCGCCGGCTCCGGGCGTTCCCCGGACGGGACGCCCCGGCCGGGGGCGCGGCCCGCGCGGCGGACGCGGCGCGGGGCGCGGCGCGGCGATGTCAGTGGCTCGTGCTGGGATGGCGCAAAGCCGTTCGACGGGAACGAACAAGGGGGGTGCCATGGACGTGGCACAGGTCGGCGACGCGCTGCGGGAACTGCTGCGCCACGGCGCGGCGGGGGAGACGGCGGACACCCGGCCGGGGGAGCGCGGCCCCGGCGGGGCCGCCGCCGTCCTGCGGGACGCGCTGGCCGCGCCCCGGGCGACGGGCCTCGGCCGCCTCGTCGCGGCGGCGCGGGCGGCGGGCGAGCTGGACGACGCCCTCGCCGCCGTACTGGTG
>NZ_CP095474.1:3835967-3839785 GCF_023614315.1 Streptomyces sudanensis
CGCCCGCCCCGCCCGGGCGNTCGCCGCCCACCTGGGCGGCGAACGCCCCGGGGAGCGGACGGCCGCCGTGCTCCGCGCGCTGACGCGGCGCCACCTGGGCGGCGACCCGGCCCGGTGGCGCGGCCTCCACGACGCGCTCGCCACCGCCCGGGCCCCCCTTCCCGAACTGCTCGCCGCGCGCCCCGAACCGGCCGGCGGGCCCCCGTCCCTCCCGCCGAAGTCCGTGCCGGAGACCCTCGCCCTGCTGCTGGAGCACACCGAGCACCCCGAGCACGCGGCCGCGGCGCTGACCGGCCTGCCCGACCGGACCGTGGAGGAACTGCTCGGACGCGACGCCCTGCCCGGGGACGTGCTGACCGGCGCGGTCGTCGCGCACGGCGACCGGCGCTCGCGGGCCGCCCTCGCCCGGCACGCCCGACTGGACAGCCGGATCCTCAAGGCCCTCGCCGAGGCGGACGACCCGGTGGTCAACGCCTCCGTGTACCGCAACCGGCGCTGCACGCCGTCCCTGCGCCGCGCCATCGCGCACGCCGTGCACCGCGTGCCGCTCGACCCGGCGCTCCGCGCCGAGCTGCTGTCCCCCGCCGCGGACGGCGCGCACAGCCTGACGGCGCCCCTGCTGGGCAGCGGCGACCCCGAACTGGCCGCGCGCGCCCTCGCCTGGGGCGTCCGCCGGATCGCCCAGCGGTACGCCCTGCTGCGCGTCTGGGAGTGCCGGGGCCCCGACGCCGTACGGGCGATGCTCGCCGACCCCGCGGTCGCGCGGCACGTCCACGCCGACGTACGGGCCGACGTCGCCGCCGCCCTCGACGAACCGGGCGGCCGGGCCCGGCTGCGCGCCGAGGGCGAGCCGTACGAGGACCCGCGGACGCTGCCCCGGCACCTGAGCACCAGCCGCGGCACGAGCACCCTGCGCGACCTGTTCGGCGAGCCGTACGCACACGACATGCGGGCCCTCGCCGCCGCCAACCGGCGGACGCCCTTCATGCCGAAGGCCGCCGAGGAACTGGTCCGGCACGAGGACGCCACGGACGCCGAGCGCGCCGAGTTCCGGCTGACGCTGCTGAACGCGCCGTGGCGGGCGGGCGGCCGCATCGCCGGGAACCTGACGCCCCCGGCCGTGCGGCTGGCCGGGGAGCCGCTGGACGGATCGGCGGCCGAGTGGGCGGTGGGCGTCGTGCGGGCCGGGCTGCTCGACCCGGAGCTGCTCGTCACCACCGCGCGGCCGGCCGGGCGCGCGGTCCTCGCCCTGCGCGCCCTGGCCGCGGAAGACCTGTGGCCCGAGGAGCGGCGCACCGCGCTGCGGACCCTGTGCCGGACGGCGCTGGGCGACGGCGCGGACGCCTGGGAGGCCCTCCACCGCCTGCTCCCCACGCACCCGGGCACGTTCGAGCAGGCCGTCCGCGAAGCGTCCCGGGAACGGACCGCGGCCGCCGGCGCGGCGGCACCGGCACGGGCCCCCGAGTCCGAGCGCCGCGAGCCGGGGAACCGCGAACCGGCGGCGTCGGCGGTGTCGGTGTCGGCGGTGTCGGCGGTGTCGGCGTCGGCGGGTTCGGGGCCGGTGGCCTCCGAGCGGCCGGCGCCGGAGCGGACCCGGCGGGCGGCGCCGCCCGCCAGGCCCGTGGGGGAGCGGGGCCGGTCCGCGCTCGCCGCCGCCGACCTGCTGTTCTCCCTCGCGCCCCCCGGAGCGGCGGCACCGCCCGACGACCCGGACGTCCTGCGGTACCTGGCGGCCACCGACGAGGTGGACGCACCCGCGTGGCGGCACCCCGAGTGGCTGCGGGCGGCCTGCGCGGCACAGGGGCCGGACGACCCGGTCCACCCCTGCGAGACGCCCACCCGCGAGGAGGCGCTGAAGTGGCTCGCGGAGGCCGAGGACACGGCGGCCACCGCCCGCATCGCCGAACACGCCTACCTGCACGGCGTGCTGGACGCCGACGACCTGCTGCACCACCTGCCCGCCGCCCGGTCGCTGAGCCCGTACCACGGCTGGGACGACCGCGCGTTCACCACCGCCTGGCGGCGGGCGCTCGCCGCCCTCCTCGACCGGGAGCTGGGCACCGACGCCGCCGCGTGGCTGCGCCTGGCCGGGACCGCCCGCCACGCCGACGAGACCGTGACCTGGCCCGCGCTGCTGGACCGGGCGCGCGGGGCGGACGCCCCGCACCCCGCCGGCACCGGAGCCGGCGGCGACCCCGGTGAGGACCCCGACGGCACGCCCGTGCCGGCCGACCCCGACACCGCGCTGCACCTCCTCGCCCGTGGCGACCACCTGTGGAAGTGGCCCCTGGGCACGCTGCTGTGCGAGGCCCGCCCGGAGGCGGTCGCCGCCGTCCTCCCGCACTGCGGACCCGACGCGCCCTGGCTGCTCGCCGCCCACCTGCTGCGCCACCGGCCCACACCCCAGGCCCCGTTCGCGTACCTGCTCCGGCTGCGCGACCCGGCGGCGCTGCGCATCCTCGCCGGGCAGTCCCGGTGGCTGGACGCGGCCGCCGTCCACCGGCTCGTCGACCTCGCCGACCCCGACGTGGAGCTGGCGCTCCTGCGCGCCTCGCACGACCGGACCGTGCTCGGCCGCATCGCCGCCCGGCCCGGCCCGGCGGCCGACCGACTCGCCGCCGAACTGGCCGCCGACCCGCTCGCCCGGCCGCCGGGCGGCACCGTGTGGCTGGAGTCCGCCGCACCGGACCTGGTGGAGGCGGTGTTCACCCGCCTCGGCGGGCGCCTCACCCTCGCCCAGCAGCTCGCGGGCTGCCTCAGCCTCCTCCGGCACGGCGGCCCCGACCGGCTCGCCGCGGCGGCCGCCGGCGGCGCGCTCGGGGCCGCCGCCACCCGGCTGTGCCAGAAGGCCCTCGCGTCGGACGACCCGCACCGGCCCCTCGCCGCGCGGCTGCGCCGCGAGGTGGCCGCCGACCGGCTGGCGAAGCGGCTCCGCCGCGCCCGGTACGCCCACATCGCCCGGGAGGTCCTCGCCGAAACGCCCTGCTCCGGGGAGTGGGACTGGGACGCGCTGGAGGCGGCGCACCGCGAGGAGCCGATCCCCCACTGGGAGGAGGTCGTCCGGCATCCCGGCGCACCGCACGGCTTCCGGGTCCGCAACGCCTCCCACCTGCCCGGTGTCGCACGGGTCGGCGACCCGGGGGACCGGGAGCTGACCGTGGCCCGGGTGCGGCACGGCCTCGGCTCCCACCACCGCCGGCCCGTGGACGCGGTGCTCGACCGGCTGCTGGAGACGGGGCGGCTCAGCGGCCGGGACCTGGTCCGGGAGGCCGCTCCCGCGGCGGTGGTCCTCGCCTACCTCGGCCGGGCACGCCGCCGCCGCGACGCGCCCGCCGAGGTACGCGCCGCCGTGGCCGAGACGCGGCGGCTGGTGCGCGCCCTGCTCGCCGACGACCCCGGGGCGTGGCGCCGCACGGTCGCCCGCCTCACCGAACGGGACCCGGACTTCGCGCCGTCGGTTCCCGTACCGGCCCTGCTGTCCGCCGGGTGAGTACCGGGCCGCCGGGGCGCGGGCCCCGCCCGCGGGCGGGGCGGCTCCCCACCGGACCGGTACGCCCGGCCCGGGGCCCCGGCGGCCACCGCACCCGCCGCGCCCCGCGCCCGCCAGGCCATGCGTCCGGCGGCGGGCCATGCGTCCGGCGGCGGGCCATGCGTCCGGCGGGCCGTGCGCCCGGGGGTGTGCGCCCGGGTGGGCCGTGCGCCGACCGGGCCGTAAGGCTGCCGCGTCGTACGCCCGGAGGGAGCCCCGACCCTGAGCCGGGCCCGCCGGCCTCGGGGCTTCGGCAGCCCTGCGCCCGCCGGGCCGTACGCCCGCGGAG
>NZ_CP095474.1:3839935-3846121 GCF_023614315.1 Streptomyces sudanensis
GCGCCCGCCGTGCCGCCGCGCCGCATATCCGCCGCGCCCCGCGCCCGCCGGGCCGTACGCCCGCCGGGCCGTACGCCCGCGGAGCCGCCGGGCCGCCGCGCCCTACGCCCGCCGGGCCGTCACGCCCTACGCCCGCCGTGCCGTACGCCCGCCGGGCCGTACGCCTGCCGGGGCCTCGGCCCGGCCGCCGTCAGCCCGCTCGGTGGCCGCGCCGCAGATGCCACACGAAGTACGGCGTGCCGATCAGCGCCGCCAGCAGCCCCGACGGGATCTCGGCGGGCGCGACGAGCGCACGGCCCGCCGTGTCCGCGGCGATCATCAGCGCCGCGCCCAGCAGCGCCGCCACCGGCAGCAGCCGGTGCGCCCGCGAACCGGTCAGCATCCGCGCCGCGTGCGGCGCGACCAGCCCGACGAACGCCACCGTCCCCACGACGGCGACCGCGCACGCCGCCAGCGCCACCGCCAGGGCCAGCACCGCCAGCCGGGTCCGCTCCAGCGGCAGGCCCAGCGTGCGGGGGGTGTCCTCGCCCAACGCCAGCAGGTCCAGCCGCCGGAACGACAGCACCAGCAGCGGCACGCCCACGGCCGCCGCCCCCGCCAGCACCGACAGGTCCGCCGCGTCCCGCGCGTACGTCGAGCCCGACAGCCACGTCAGGGCCTGCGCGACCTGGAAACGCGCCCCCACCACCAGGTAGTTCGTCGCCGCCGTCGTCAGCGCGAACGTGCCGACGCCGACCAGCACCAGCCGCTCCGGCGCCACCGACCCCTTCCGCAGCGACAGCCCGTACGTCAGCGCGAACGCCGCCGCACCGCCCAGCAGCGCCGCCACCGGCAGCGCCGCGTACGGCACCGACGGCAGCGCCACCAGCACCAGCGCCGCGCCGAACCCGGCGCCACCGCTGACGCCCATCACCGTCAGGTCCGCGAGCGGGTTGCGCGCCACGGTCTGCACGACGCCGCCCGCCACCGCCAGCAGCGCCCCCGCCAGGGCCGCCACCAGCAGCCGCGGCAGCCGGTACTCCAGCACCACGCCCCGCAGCAGTTCGTCCCCGCCGCCCGCCAGCAGCCCCGGCAGCTCACCGGGCGGCACGGCGACGTCCCCCAGCAGCAGCCCGCCCGCCAGCAGCGCGGCCACCACCGCCGCCCCGCCCGCCAGCAGCGGCGGGTACGGCGGCCGGCGGCCGCCGCGGGCCGGCATCACCGTGCCGGGGGCGGCCGGTTCCGGCGGCAGCCGCCGGGCCAGCCACAGGAACAGCGGAGCACCGAACAACGCGGTCACCACCCCGGCCGCGACCTCGTTGCCGGTCGGCGACGTGACCCGCGCCAGCAGGTCCGCCGCCAGCAGCAGCACCGCCCCCCACAGGGCCGCCGCCGGCAGCAGCACCGCGTGCCGCCGCACCCCGGCGAACCGCACCAGGTGCGGCGCGGCCAGCCCGACGAAGCCGATCGGGCCGGTCACCGCCACCGCGCACGCCGTCAGCAGCACCGCCAGCAGCACCGCCGCCAGCCGCACCCGGCCCACCGGCACGCCCAGGCCCCGCGCGGTGTCGTCCCCGGTGCCGAGCACGTCCAGCGTCCGGGCCAGCAGCAGCCCGCCCGCCAGACCCGCCCCGAGCAGCGGCAGCGCCGCCAGGGACCGGCCGGTGTCGGCCACCGCGAGGGAACCGTGCCCCCAGAAGAACACCGCGCCGGTCTCCTCCTGGAACAGCACCACCAGCACCGCGGTGACGCTGGACAGCGCCAGCGTCACCGACACCCCGGCGAGCACCAGATGGGCGGGCCGCCCCCGCGCCCCGCCCGCCACGGCGTGCACCAGCGCCGCCGCGAGCAGCCCCCCGGCGAACGCGACGCCGCCGCGCGGCAGGCCGCCGGGCGGGAACCCGGTGATCGCGCCGACCGCCACCGCCAGGTACGCGCCGGCCGTCACGCCCAGCGTGTCCGGCGACGCCAGCGGGTTGCGCACCGACGACTGGAGCAGGCAGCCCGCGACGGCCAGCGCCGCCCCGGCGGCCAGCCCGGCCAGGGTGCGCGGCAGCCGCCCGCCCAGCAGCACCGCCCGCGCCTCCGCGTCCCCGCCGCCCACCGCCAGCCGCAGCAGGTCCCCGAGGCCGACGCCGCTGCGCCCGTACCCCAGGTGCGCCGCGGCCACCAGCAGCAGCGCCGCCACCCCGCCGGCGACGACCGCGGCCGGGCCGGCCGGGAGGCGCGGCGCCCTCCGGGCCCGGCCCGCCCGGGCGCCCGGGGGCCGTACGGCGGTCCCGGTCACGAGGTGAGCGCGCGCGTGATCTCGTCGGCGACCTGGCCGGTCGAGAACGGCCCGCCGAAGAACCACGTGCCCGGGTCGAGGGCGTGGACGCGCCCGCCCCGCACGAAGTCCAGGTCCCGCCAGAGGGAGTTCTCCGGCAGGGCCGTGGCGAACACGTCGTCGTCCTCCGCGGCGACGTAGACGAGGGTGGACTTCTCGACGGGCCTGAGGCCCTCGATGTCGACCTTGCTCATGCCGTACGCGTTGGCCCTGCCCTTCCAGGCGTTCCTCAGGCCCAGCCGGGGCAGCAGCCCGCCGGGGAGGGTGGAGTCGGTGAGGACCTCCACCACGGCGGCGCCGTCGGTGGTGTACCCGCGGGCGACGGTCACCTCCGCGCCGCTCCTGCCCGCCGCGGCCAGCTTCCGCCTCGCCGCGCCGATCTTCGCGTCGAGGTCCTTCAGCGCCGCGTCGGCCTCCCGGGACCTGCCGACGGCGGTGCCGACGGCCTTCAGCGTGGCCCGCATCTCCCCGTACTCGCCGTCCGCCGCGTACGGGTCGAACACCAGCGTCGGCGCGATCGCCGCCAGCTGCCCGTGGTTGGCCTCCGAACGCACCCGGGAGGTGATGATCAGGTCGGGTTTCAGTGCCTTGACCGCCTCCAGGCTGGGTGCCTGCCGCGTCCCGACGTCCCGGACGCCCGGGCCGAAGCGGGGGCCGCCGGTGACCCACCGGTCGTACCCCTTCACGTCGGCGACCCCGACCGGGGACACCCCGAGGGCCAGCAGGTCCTCGGCGTACGTCCACTCCAGGGCGACGACCCGCCGCGCGGGCCGCTCCAGCGTGGTGGGGCCCTTCAGGTGGGGGACGGTGATCCGGTTGCCGCCCTCCTCCGCGGGGGGCGTGCCGGCCGCCTCCTTCGAGGCGGAGCCGCAGCCGGCGGCCGTGGCGGCGAGCGCCGCGGCGGCGAGGAGCGCGACGAGGGCGGTGCGGGCCCGTGGTGCGGTGCGCATGGCGGGGCTTCCTTTGCTCGGTCCGGTGGCGGGAGACGCCGGTACGGCGGTGCGGTGGTCCTCAGCCGGCCGCCGGGGCCGCCGGCGACGGCTCGCGCCACCGGGGCAGGCAGGTCGGCACCCCCGTGCGGGGGTCGAGGGTGACGGTCGCGTCGATGCGGAAGGCGGCGCGGACGGTGTCCTCCGTCAGCGCCCGCGCGGGCGTGCCGGACGCGACGATCCGGCCCCCCGCCAGGACGACCACCGCGTCGGAGAACGCGGCGGCCTGGTTCAGGTCGTGCAGCACCACCACCACGGTGATGCCGTGCCCGTCGGCCAGCCGCCGCACCAGCCGCAGCACCTCGATCTGGTATCGGAGGTCGAGGTACGTCGTCGGCTCGTCCAGCAGCAGCAGCCCGGTCCGCTGGGCCAGCGCCATCGCGATCCACGCCCGCTGCCGCTCGCCCCCCGACAGCCGGTCCAGGGTGCGCCCGGCCAGCGGCCGCAGCCCCGTGGCGTCCAGCGCCCAGGAGACCGCCTCCCGGTCCCCGTCGCCGCCGCCTCCCAGCAGCCCCCGGTGCGGGTGGCGGCCGTACGCGACCAGCTCCTCGACGGTCACCCCGGCGGGCACGACCGGCGACTGCGTCAGGAAGCTGAGCTTCCGGGCCAGTTCCCGCGGTCGGTACTCCGCCAGGTCCCGCCCGTCGAGGACGATCCGCCCCGCGTCGGGGGCGTGCAGCCGGGCCAGCGCCCGCAGCAGGGTGGACTTGCCGGAGCCGTTCGGGCCGACGAGCGCCGTGACCGCGCCGGGCGCCGGGGCCAGGTCGATGCCGGACGCGACGGGCTCGCCCCCGTGGCCCAGGGCGAGGCCCCGCGCGTCGATCCCCACGCTCACGACAGCGGGTTGGGGACGGTGCCGTTCGGGCGCAGCGCGTGCCGCAGCGCCCGGTCGACGTAGCGGGTGACGACGAGCCGGTCGGTGTTGAACGGGTAGCGCGGGAACTCCCCGGCGAGCACGTCGTACTCGGCGTAGCGGTCCTTCCGCTCCGGGAAGCGCTCCTGGTACGCCACGACGGCCCGCCGCACCAGCCGCCAGAACCGCTCCTCGGGGACGCCCATGTGCCCGGCGGCGAGCGGCGCCAGGTACCGGAAGTGGCCCAGCAGCACCTGGTCGACGACGTGCTGGCGGATGACGGCCGGGCTCTTGCGGGGCAGCACGTGGTCGTGGCCGTCCGGTTCGGGCCCGCGTTCGGGGACCGGGGCGTGCGACACGGACACGTCGTCCACGAAGTCCTTCAGGAACAGCCGCCGCGGCACCTCGTCGGCGTCGTACCCGATCAGCGTGTTCTGGCCGTGCGGGTTGAAGGTGATGCCGTACGTGTACATCACGTGCAGCACCGGGTGCAGCACCGTCTCGAACAGCCGCGACAGCCACTCCTCGGCGGGCAGCCCCGAGGCGCGGGCCAGTTCCGCCGCGAACGACGCGCCGTGCTCGTCGACGTGCAGCAGCGCCGCGAACGTGCGGACCCGCTCGCCCTCGTCCCGCCGCGCCGACACCGGCTCCCGCCAGATGCAGCCCAGCGTCTCCAGGTGCTGGTACGGCACCCCCGGCACGCCGTCCAGGTAGGGGTGGCGGACCGTCACCGAGGCGACCTCGCCGAGGAACACCGTCCGCAGCTCGTCGCGGAGCAGCGCGTCCCGGCCGAGCAGGCCCGTCAGCCACTGCGTGGTGAGCGGCGCGCCCTGCGTGCAGTGCGGCGGGATGCCGCGCCAGATCAGCGTGTTGACGATCCTCAGGGGGAGCTTGACGTCGTACCGGCCGCGTTCCGACACGTTCGTCAGGGTCCGCACCGACTGCTGCGGCAGGTACGCGTCGGCGCTCCGGCCGAGCGGCACGATCCGCCGCTGGGCGACCTCCCCGGCGAACAGCACCTGCACGGCGTGGTCCCACTGCCAGGGGTGCACGGGCATCCACACGTACGCGTCCGGGTCGCCGCCCGCCGCCTCGATCCGCGTGCGGAACGCGGCGGCGGTGTCCGCGTCCAGCTCGTGCGCGACGACCGCCCGCTCGCTCAGGCCGGGCGTGCCGCGGAACTCGGCGAGCCCCCGGTGCACGGCGATCCACTCCAGGGCGACCGGCTGCCGCGACTCCGGCGCGTACGCCCGCACGTCGCCCGACGAGAAGCCGACGCGCCCCTTGTTGGCGACGAGCGTCGGATGGCCCGTCATGGCGCACTCCAGCTCGGCATGGTCCAGTCCGCGCAGCTCGGCCGCCGTCCACCCGCCGTGCTCGACGCGCGCCGCGTCGACGGCGAGCGTCGCCGACAGCTCCGTGAGGTACATGCCGAGGGTCGGCGCGTCGACGCCCGCGGTGCCGGCGCAGTCCACGAGGAACCGCTGCGCGTCCCAGGCGGGGCTCTCGACGCCGTCGCCGAGGAGGCCCGCCGCGCCGCGCGTCACGGAGTCCCCGGCGACCCGCCAGGAGCCGAACGCGCCGCGCGTGGCGGAGAACGCGTACGAGACGCCGCTGTCCAGGTCGATCCGGAACCGGCCCTCCGCCTCCGTTTCCAGCGGCTCGACCAGCCCTTCGAAGGCGAACTCGGACAGTGCCTTGGCGAGGAGCCGGCGGTTCGCCTCGCGCCAGGACTCCGGTGACACCTCGGCGGGTTCGGGGACGGGGTGGCCGTCGGTCATGCGGGTCACGCCTCTCTCGTGTGGGCTCCGGCCGCTCCCGCGGCCCTCTCGGTGCTCCGTCTCACGGCGCCTCGTGCGGCGCGCCTCCGGCGCCGCCCGGCCCGCGCGGCCGGCCGCCGTCACGGCGGGGTCCCCCCTCCGGTCCGCTCCGCCTCCGGGGCGGCCCCGGCGGGCGCCGACGGGGCGCACGTACGCCCCCCGGGCCCCGCGAACCGGTCCGGCGGGCACGGGACCGGGACCGGGGAGCGGCGGGCGGGG
>NZ_CP095474.1:3846199-3853126 GCF_023614315.1 Streptomyces sudanensis
GACGAGGAGGGGCGCCCACGGGGCGGCGCACGCCGCGCCGGTGGCGACAAGCGGCGCGAGCAGCAGGCCCGCCGCCTGCCCCGCGGCGACGACGCCGTACGCCGCCCCCGACCCGCCGACGGCGACCACCCGCTCGTCGAGGGCGACCTGGCCCAGCGCCAGCCCGGCGCCGAACACCAGCCGCGCCACGGCCAGCCAGCCCGGCTCGGCGACCGCCGCCTGCGCGGCGAGCCCCGCCGCGGCGAGGAGCATCCCGTACCGCAGCAGCCGCCCGTCCAGCCGCCCCCGCAGCCGCGCGGCCGCCGGCAGCAGCGCGAGCACCGCGACGTGCGGCAGCAGGAACAGCACCGCCGCCGTGCCGGTCGACGCGCCCGCCCCGGTCGCGTACGCGGTGAAGTACGGCCGCGCCGCGTACACGGCGACGGTCGTCAGCAGCACGTACCCGGCCAGCCGCCGCACCCCGCCGCCGGCCCGCCCCGGCCCGGAGGGGACCGTGCNGCGNGCCCGGGCGCCGGCGACGGGCCGCAGCACCCGCAGGCACGCCGCGAGCAGCGCCGCCTCCAGCAGCGCCAGCAGCGGCAGCGCCGACCGCGGGTCGGGCACGGACATCACGGCCCCGCCCAGCAGCGTCGCCGCGACCGCCGCGGCGTGCAGGACGGCCAGGTACTGCACGACGCCGGGCAGCACCCCGCGCGGATGGCTCCGCACCAGCCCCGGATGGGCCAGCAGGACCACCGCCTTCGCGGCCACCAGCAGCACGGACACCCCGGTGAACACCGCGTACGACGGCGCCAGGACCAGCGCCCCGGCCAGCAGCACCGCCGCCGACTGCCCGGCCGTCACCAGCCGCGCCAGCGGCACCCGGCGGCCCGCCCGCCCCCACAGCGGCAGGGCGGCGACCGCCGACACCTGGCACAGCACCAGGAAGGCCCCGGTCGCGGCCGGCGCCTCCACCCCGTACGCGGCGCGGAACAGCGCCGGGTAGAACGGGGCGAGCGCCGACTGGGTCACCATGTGCAGCCCGGCCGCCGCCAGCAGCACCGGACGCCCGCGCCCCCCGGTCACGCCGCGCGCTCGCGGACCATGAGCGCCGCCCGCTTCGTGGGCAGGTCGATCCGCCGGACCAGCCGGAAACCGGCCCGTTCGAAGGCGCGCACGGACCGCTCGTTGCGCACGTCCGGTTCGGCGACGACGCGCCCGGCGTACGGGTCGGTGCGCAGCAGCCAGTCGGAGACGGCCCGCAGCAGCGCCGTGCCGAGCCCCCGGCCCCGGTGCGCCGGCGGGCCGAGCAGCAGGTGCACCCCGGCGTCGCGGGGCCGCGCCGGATAGTGGTGGCGCAGCGGGTCCAGGTCGGCCCGGTACAGCTCCCAGTAGCTCACCGGGACGCCGCCGACGCAGCCGACGTACGGCGTGGAGTGGGCGCTGCCCACCTGCTCCCGCAGGTAGGCCGCGATCCGCTCCTCCGGCTGCGCCATCTCCCAGTACGCGGCCACCTCCGGGTCGTTCATCCACCCGTGGAGCAGCCCCGCGTCGGCGGCCGGGTCGACCGCGCGCAGCGTGAACGCGCCCGCCCCCGCCACCGCCCNNNNCGGCGANCAGGAGGCCCCCGCCCGTCACCTGCCCGCCTCCGCCAGCGGGTTGGCGATGTCCACGTACACCGACTGCTCCTCCAGCGGGCCGGTCAGCTCGTCCATGCCGCGCACCCGCGTCAGCAGGTTCGCCTTGCAGCGCAGCGTCGGCTCCTCCCGCAGCAGCGCCGCCAGCCGCAGCCGACCGCCGTGCTCGGCCGCCGCCCCGGCGAGGAACCGGCCGGCGAGCCGCAGCAGCCGCGTCTCGTCCGCGAGGCCCTGGGAGCCGAGCGCGCCGACGAGGCCGAGCAGGTTGTTGACGCCGACGTAGTAGGCGAGCCGCTCGTCGACGACCTCGTCCGCGACGTACGTGCCGAGGTCCCGCCCGACGCCCGGCACCCAGCCGTACAGGGCGCCGCTGCGGGCGGGGGAGAAGTAGTAGCCCTGGTTGTCGCGGTACCGGCCGCCGGCGGGCCAGCCCTCGCCGTCGAGGACGACGAGGGTGTTCTGCTGGTGCGCCTCCAGGCCCAGCCCGTAGACGGCGTACAGCCACAGGACGGGGCCGACGACGTGTTCGGCGTAGCGGGCGAACCACTCCTCGCCGACCTCGGCGACGGGCCGGCCGGTCCGCTCGGCGAGGGCGTGCACCAGCACCGCCAGGGCGGACCGGCCGCCGGGCAGGTCGGGGCGGGGCGAGACCAGCCCGGCGACGCACCGGCCCTGCACCGCCGAGGACGCCGGGAACGGGTTGGCGCGGACCACCACGTCGAGGCCGGTGCCGTCGCCGCCGCCGCCGCCGCCACCGCCGCCGGGCGCGGCGTCGACGGCGAGCCACGCCGGGTCGCGGACGATCGCGAAACCCGGGTGCGCGGCGTGCAGGGCCCGGCCGAGCCCGGCGGTGAGGAGCCGGTCGACGGCCAGGCCCCGGCGCAGCTCGGAACGGGTGTTCTCGCGCCGCGAGTTGGTGATGCGCAGGCCCAGGGAGAACTTCAGCATCACCGCCGCGTCGGCCCGGTACAGCGTCCGCACGGAGGAGGTGGGCGACCAGGCGGGGCCGGCCGGGCCCAGGTCGTGCAGCAGGCCCGCGTCGAGGAGGGCCCGCACGGCGGGCCGGTGGACGGCGTCCTGCGCCTGCCACGGGTGGGCGGGGACCAGGACCGTGCCGCCGGGCCGCGCCGGGCCGTCCCCGGCGAAGGGGGCGAGGAGGTCCGCGGCGCTCCGGTCGAGGGACGAGTCGGAGGAGACGACGGACGGGTCGGCGGCGAACCAGTGCAGCGGGAAGGAGCCGCGGGTCTCGGGGGAGTAGCGGGCGGCCTCCGCCTCGGTGAGCCCCTCGCGGCTCTTGGGCGTCGGGTGCAGCGGGTGCCCGGTGAGGAGGGCCTGCTCGGCGGCGAGGAACGGCGTCGTGCCGGCCGGGTCGGCGGGGGCGGCGGCCCGGACCCGCAGGAACCCGGCGACGCGGCGCACCGAGTCGCCGACCCGCACGGTCAGGTCGTTGACGCACTCCGGGTCGCCGTTCGCGGCCTCGGCGCCGAGCAGCGCGGCGAGCACCGTGGCGCAGGCGGGCGCGCCGGACGGCAGCCGGGCGGGCCCGAAGCGGTGCCAGCCGGCGGGCGACCAGTACCGCACGGGCGCCTCGACCGCCGTGCCGGCCGCCGGCAGCTCCAGGCGCAGCGCGCCGCCGGCCGGCCGGGGCACCCCGGTCTCCCGCACCCAGCAGCGCAGCAGGGTCTCGACGGCGGCCCGGTCGGCCTCCGCGACGGGGTCCGGGGACTGGACCTGGCTCATGCGCGCCCTCCTCGTTCGTTCCGTTCGCCCTGTCCGTCGTTCCGCCTGCCGTTCCGGTCGTTCCGGTCGTCCTGGTCGCCTCGGTCGTCCCGCCCGTCCCGGTCGTCCCGCCCGTTCCGGTCGCCGTGGCCGTCCGGCCCGTCCCGGCCGCCGCCCGTGCGGGCGAGGCCGAAGGTGGTGAACGCGGTGCGGCGCGGCAGCGGGTGGACGGGCCGGCCGGTCAGGGCGTTGAGGATGACGGCGGAGCGCCAGGCGGCCAGGCCCAGGTCGGGGGTGCCGACGCCGTGGGTGTGGTGCTCGGCGTTCTGGACGAACACGGCGCCGCCGACCTCCTCGTCGAGGACGAGCCGCTGGTCGTGGTCGACGAGGGGGCGGCCGGAGCCGTCGCGGGCGACGTGCGGGCCCAGCGGCCCGAGGAGCCCGTCGAGGGGGCGCCGCGCGTAGCCGGTGGCGAGGACGACGGCGTCGGTGGCGAGCGTGGCCCGCGAACCCTCCTCGCGGTGCTCCAGGGCCAGCTCCACCCGCCCCCCGCGGCGCCCGGCGGCGGTCACGGCGACCCCGGGGGTGAGGGTGACGTCCGGCCAGCCGCCCGCCAGGGTCCGCCGGTACAGCTCGTCGTGGATGTCGGAGAGGGTCCGCGCGCTGACGCCCTTGTACAGCTGCCACTGCGCGGGCAGCAGCCGGTCGCGGGCGGCCTCGGGCAGTTCGCGGAAGTAGCGGGTGTGGTCGGGGGTGAAGTGCTCCAGACCGAGCCTGCTGTACTCCATGGGCGCGAACGCCGGGGTGCGGGCGAGCCACGCCAGCCCCTCCCGCCCCGCGGGCCGGGCCCGCAGCAGGTCCAGGAGGACCTCGGCGCCCGACTGGCCGGCGCCGACGACGGTGACGTGGCCGGCGGCGAGCAGCCGGTCCCGGTGCGCGAGGTACTCCGCGGAGTGCAGCACCGGCGCGTCCGGGTCGCCGGCGAGGGCCCGCAGCGGCGCGGGCACGTGCGGGGCGGTGCCGACGCCGAGCGCCAGGTTCCGGGCGAGCAGCCGGCCGGTGGAGAGGGCGGCGCCGTGCTCGTCGACGCGGGTGAACGCCACCTCGTACGCCCGCCGGACGCCGTCCCAGCGGACGGTGTCGACCCGGTGCCCGAAGCGGCAGGACGGCAGCGCGCCGCTGACCCAGCGGCAGTAGGCGTCGTACTCGGCGCGCGGGACGTGGAACCGCTCGGCGAAGTAGAACGGGAACAGCCGCTCCTGGTCGCGCAGGTAGTTGAGGAACGACCAGCGGCTCGTCGGGTCGACGAGGCTCACCAGGTCGGCGAGGAACGGCACCTGCAGCGAGGCCCCCTCGACCAGCATGCCGGGGTGCCAGCGGAAGGCGGTCCGCTGCTCCAGGAAGACGGCGTCGAGCCCGGGCACCCCGTCGGCCAGGGCGGCCAGCGACAGGTTGAACGGCCCGGCGCCCACGCCCAGCAGGTCGACGACGGCCGGCTCCCCGGCGGCCGGCCCGGTCCTCATCGGGCCCCTCCCGCGTTCCGCGCGGACTCCGCACCGACGCGGGCGGCGGCACCGGCGGCCAGGTCGAGCAGGCCCGCCAGGTCCCCGGCGGCGGCCCGGGGATGGAGCAGGGTGGCCTTCAGCCACAGCCGCCGGGTGCCGTCGGCGTCCTCGGCGACGGCCCGCCCCACCACCGCCCTGCCCTCGGCGAGGAGCCGCCGCCGGACCTCCGCGACCAGCGCGTCGCCCTCCCCGGCCGGCGCCGCGTCGGCGGCCAGCGGCCGGAACAGCACGGTGCTGACGCCGGTCCCGCCGGGACGGCGGCGCACCGCCGGGTGCGCGTCGACGAGCGCGGCGAACTCCCGCGCGGCGGCCACGCAGTGCTCGACGAGCGCACCGAGCCCGGTGCGGCCCAGCGCCCGCAGGGTGGCGGCGATCTTCAGCACGTCGGGGCGGCGGCTGGTACGGAGGGAGCGGCCCAGCAGGTCCGGCAGGCCGGCCTCGCCGTCGTCGTCCGCGTTGAGGTAGTCGGCGCGCAGGGACAGCGGGCCGAGCAGATCCGCGCCGGGGACGGCGAGGAATCCGGCGGCGACCGGCTGCCAGCCCAGTTTGTGCAGGTCGAGGGTGACGGAGACGGCCGACTCCAGGCCGTCGAGGAGCGGCGCGAGCCGGTCGCTGAACAGCAGCGCACCTCCGTACGCGGCGTCCACGTGCAGCTCCGCGCCGTGCCGCGCGGCGGTGGCCGCGAGCCGCCGGAGCGGGTCGATCAGCCCTTCGTCGGTGGTGCCGGCGGTGGCCACCACCAGGGCCGGCCCGGTGACGCGGGCGAGGGCCCGGCCGACGGCCTCCGGGTCGGTCCGCCCGCCGGGGCAGTCGACGGGCACGGGCGCGGGCAGGCCCAGCAGCCAGGCGGCGCGCCGCACGCTGTGGTGGGCGGTGGCGCCGCACACCACGGTGACGCCCGCGGCCCCGGCGGCGCGGGCCCGCTCGCGGGCGAGGAGCAGGGCGACCAGGTTGGACTCGGTGCCGCCGCTGGTGACCAGCGCGTCGGGCGCGGTGCGCCGGGGGTAGACGAGGGCGGCGACGGCGGCGGTGACCTCGCGCTCCAGGGCCGCCGCCGCGGGCGCCTGGTCCCAGGAGTCCATCGACGGGTTGAGGGCGGCGGCGGCCAGGTCGGCGGCGGCGGCCACCGCGAGGGGCGGGCAGTGGAGGTGGGCGGCGCACCAGGGGTCGGCCGGGTCGGCGGAGCCCTCGGCGACGGCCCGCACGAGGGTCCGCAGGGCCTCCTCGGCGCCCGTGCCGTGCTCGGGGAGGACGGGGGCGCACACGGCCCGCAACCGCCCGGCGACCGCTCCGGGTCCGCCGCCGGGCAGCGGCCCGCCCCGGGCGGCTGCCCCCTCGGCGAGCGCGTCGAGCACCACCGGGGCCAGCTTCCCGAGCGCCCCGGCCCCCGCGACGCCCCCGGCGAGGGCGAGGTCGACCTCTCCCGGCGGGAGGGGCGCGGCGGGCCGGTGGACGTCCGCCGCGCCGGAGCCCGGCACGCCGGGACCCGCCGCGCCGCCACCGCCACCGCCTGCGCCGGCACCGCCTGCGCCGTGCTCCGCCGCGCCGGGGCTCCGGCCGCCGCNGGCTCACCGGGCGGCCCCGGCGGCGGGGGCGGGGCGCTCCGGTGTGCCCGCGCGGGTACGTGTGCCCGCCCGGGCACGGGCGGGGGACCCGCGTCGCTCCCGGCGCTCCGGGAGGTCGGTGCGCAGCGCGCCGTTCGGCATGGCGGACGCCCTTCGGTCGTGTTGCGGAGGACGCGCACGTGGCGCGCACACGGCGGGCGCGACGGGGGAGTACCACCGCCGCCCACGGGCAGTTAGGTTAGCCTAACCTGCGCTGGGATCAAGGGTCCGTGCCGGTGTATTCCGCGCACGCGGGGGGCGCCAACCCGATTGCGTGCGCCCCCTGTTGGCCGCCCGCCCGCGTCCCCGGAGCGGCGCGGGCCGCNGGGNGNCCCGCGCNNCTCCNGGGACGCGGACGTACCGTCAGACGAGCACTCCTGACGTGTACAAGCCAGAGGTTGACCCACTACCAAACACATCAAA
>NZ_CP095474.1:3853145-3870860 GCF_023614315.1 Streptomyces sudanensis
AAAGTTGTCAACTGATCGCATACCCTCCGCATCCGCCCGCCCCCGCCGTCCCTACTCCGGCAGCGGCAGCCGCACCGACCGGCCCGGCTCGATCGACACCGCGGTCCCGGGCAGTTCGATGTCGATCGGGGCGACCCCCGACTCCGGCACCGTCACGTGCAGGCTCTCCGGCGTCACCCGCAGCCGCACCCCCCAGTGCCCGTGGAACCGCAGTGTGAAGGCGTACTCCGACAGCTCCGGCAGCCGCACCGGGTCCAGCCGCAGCACCCCGCCCCGCGTGTCCAGACCCGTCAGCCCCCGCTGCACCAGGTCCAGCGTGCCCGCCATCGCGCCCAGGTGGATGCCCTCACCGGTCGTCCCGCCGTGCAGGTCCGCGATGTCCGCCTCCAGCGCCTCCTGGCAGAACTCCCACGCCCCCGCCCGCCGCACCCGCGCCAGCACCCAGCCGTGCACCAGCACGCTCAGCGTCGACCCGTGGCTGGTGCGCCGCAGGTAGTAGTCGACGGTCCGCCACCACGTCCCGTCGTCCAGCGCGTACCCCAGCCGCCGCAGCAGCCCCCGCAGCTCCGCCGGCGGGAACAGGTACCCCAGCATCAGCACGTCCGCCTGCTTGGACGCCTGGTACCGGTTGACCGTGTCGCCCTCCGCCTCCAGGATCCGGTCCAGCCGCCGGATGTCCCCGTACGCGTGCCGCAGCCCCTCCCAGTCCAGTTCGGCCAGCTCCCCGTAGCCGTGGAACTGGCTGATCACCCCGTCGTGGAACGGCACGTACAGCCGCCGCGACACGTCCTCCCAGAGCGCCAGCTCGTCGCGGTGCACCCCGATGCGCTCCTCCAGCTCCCGCCGCCGCGGCTCCGGCAGCGCCGCCGTCAGCTCCAGCGCCCGCGCCAGCACCCACGACGCCGTGACGTTCGTGTACGCGTTGTCGTCCAGGCCCGGGCGCGGCGCCCCCGGATACGCGTCGTGGTACTCGTCCGGCCCCATCACCCCGCGGATCCGGTACCGGTCCAGCCCCTCGTCGTACTCCGCCGAACCCGCCCAGAACCGGGCGATCTCCAGCAGCATCTCGGCGCCCTTGGTGTGCAGGAACTCGTCGTCGCCGGTCGCCTCCCAGTACCGCCACACGTTGTACGCGACGGCCGAGCCCACGTGGTGCTGGAGGTGCGAGTGGTCCGGCAGCCAGCGCCCCGAACGGGGGTTGAGGTGCAGCCGCTGCGTCTCCTCCCGGCCGTCGCTGCCGCTCTGCCACGGGTACATCGCCCCCGTCCGGCCCGCGTCCCGCGCGGCGGACCTCGCCCTCCCCAGCCGCCGGTGCCGGTACGTCAGCAGCGCCCGGGACACCTCCGGGAAGTGCAGGTTCAGGTACGGCAGGACGAACAGCTCGTCCCAGAACACGTGCCCCCGGTACGCCTCCCCGTGCAGCCCGCGCGCCGGCACGCCCACGTCCAGGTCCGCCGTGTGCGGCGACAGCGTCTGCAGCACGTGGAACAGGTGCAGCCGCAGGATGCGCCCCGCCTTGTCCGGCACCTCCAGCTCGGCCCGCCGCCACAGCTGCTGCCAGGCCGTCCGGTGCGACACCAGCAGCCCGCCGAAGCCGTCCGCCCGGCCCACCCGGTCCACCGCCGCGTGCAGGGGATCGGAGATCGCCGGGTCGCGCGAGGTGTGCAGCGCCACCACCTTGTCGACCGTCACCGCCGCGCCGGGCAGCAGCGCCAGCCGGTACCGCTGCGCCACCCGCCGGTCGCCGTGCACCACCACGGCGTCCTCCGGCGCCGTCGTCCGCGCGGCCAGCCCGATCCGCACGCCGGAGGCGGCCGTGCGGCAGCGCAGCCACACCCGGCCGTCCTCCGTCTCGCCGGTCACCACGTCCTTCAGGTGCCGCGACGACAACTGCCGGTAGCGGGCCACGCCCGTGTTGGCGACCGAGCCGTCCAGCTCGGCCTCCACCTCCAGCGCCCCCGCCCAGTTCTCGGCCGTGAACTCCGTGCGCAGCGCCGCCACGTGCGGGTCGCCCATGTGGACCAGCCGCAGCTGCCGCACCGCCAGCCGCCGCCCGTCGTCGTCCTCGTACCGGCTGCACCGCTCCAGGACGCCGCCGCGCAGGTCCAGGCGGAGGGAGTGGTCGGTGAGGAACTCGTGCGCCGGCGCCAGCCACGGCCCGGGCTCCGCGCCGTCGGCCACCCGGTAGCGCACGGGCAGCCAGTTCGGCAGGTTCACCATGTCCTCGTTCTCGACGCGCCGCCCCGCCACCTCCGAGTCCAGCCGGTCGTAGCAGCCCGCCACGTACGTCCCCGGGTAGTGCGTCCCGTCCGCCGCGCACTCCGGGAGCGCGCCGCGCGTCGCGAAGTAGCCGTTGCCCAGGGTGCACAGCGCCTCCCGCAGGGCCTCGCGCTCGGCGGCGTACCCCTCGAACTCCCACGTCCAGCCGCTCACGACGGCCGCCCCTCCGGGCCGGCGAGCAGCTCTGCCACGTCGGCGACGACGAGGTCGGCGCCGTGGTGGAGCAGCGCGTCCGCCGTACCGGGACCGGCCGCCCGGTCGACGCCCACCACCGGGGCGAACCCGCCGCGCCGCCCCGCCTCCACGCCCGCCAGCGCGTCCTCCACCAGCGCGCACCGCCCGGCCGGCACGCCGAGCCGCCGCGCCGCCTCCAGGAACAGCGCCGGGTCCGGCTTGCCGGGCAGCCCCAGCCGGGCCGCCTCCACCCCGTCCACCAGCGCGTCGAGCAGGCCGAGCAGCCCGGACCGCTCCAGCAGCTCGCGGGCGTGCCGCGACGCCGACGCCGCCGCCACCGGCACCCCCGCCGCCCGCAGCGCCCGCAGCAGCCGCACCGAGCCCGGGTAGGCGTCCACGGGGCGCTCGCGCAGCCACCGGGTGAAGCGCCGCTCCTTGTCGGCGGCGACCGCCTCCACGGCGGCCGGGTCCGCGGGCAGCCCGCGCGCCGCGAGGAAGGCCGCCGCCCCGTCCAGCCGGGGGCGCCCGTCGACGTACCGCCGGTACTCCCCGGCCGCGTCGAACGGCCGCCGCGCCGAGGCGTCCGCGGCCGTCGGCGGCAGGCCGCTCAGGTACGCGTCGAACGCCGCCTTCCAGGTCGCCGCGTGGACCCGCGCCGAGTCGGTGAGCACCCCGTCGGTGTCGAGGACGACGGCCCGCGCGGACCGCAGCGCGGGGACCACCGGGCTCCGGTCCGTGCCTGGGCTCATGGCGGCGTCTCCTTGCGTCGTCGGCCGTCGCCCCGGACGCCCCGGACGCCCGGCGACGGCCGGGGCGCCCGGCGCGGGCGCGAGGAACGGGCTCCACCGCCCATCATGGCCCGGTCCCGGCCGCGGGGCGCCCGTGCGGGGGCCATGAGGGGCACGCGGCCCGCCCGCAGGGTCAGCCCACGGCCTCCGCGAGGAGCGCCGCCGCCTCGGCGACCAGCGCGTTGTCGGCCGCCGCGTCCGGGGCGAACCGGGTCGTCAGGACGGCCAGCACCACCGGCGGCCGACCGGGCGGCCAGGCGACGCCCGCGTCGTTGTTGCTCCCGTACCCGCCGCCGCCGGTCTTGTCGGCCAGCGGCCAGTCGGCGGGCAGCCCCGCGCGGAACCGCTCGTCGCTCGTCTTGTTGGCGAGCATCCACCGCGTCAGCCGCTCCCGGTCCGGCGCCGCCAGCACGTCGCCGAGGAGGAGCCGCCCGTACGTCCGGCCGATCGCGCGCGGCGAGGTCGTGTCGGTGGTCCGCCACGGCTCGGCCGAGTTCAGCTCCGGCTCCCAGCGGTCCAGCCGGGTGACGCCGTCGCCGACCGACCGGCAGAACCGGGTCACCGCGGTCGGTCCGCCCAGCTCGCGCAGGAGCAGGTTGCCGGCCGTGTTGTCGCTGCGGGTGAGGGTGGCGTCGCACAGCTCGGCGACGGTCATCCCGTTCGCCAGGTTCTCGGGCCGCTCGGTGACGGGGGAGAAGCCCGACTCCCTCACGTACCGCTCGGTGTAGTGCAGGCGCCTGGCCAGCACCTCGCCGTCCCGGTCCAGGTCCCGCAGCACGGCGGCGACGGCGACGGCCTTGAACAGCGACGCCATCGGGAAGAGCTCGTCCGCCCGGTGGGCCACCGTCCGCCCGGTCCCCGTGTCGTACGCGAACGCGCCGAGCCGCGCGCCGTGCGCCCGTTCGAGCGCCCGCAGCCGCCCCTCGACGCGGGCCCGGCGGCCGGGCGCGGCGTGCGCNGGCCCGGACGCGACGGCGGCGGCCAGCGCGGCCCCCGCNCCCCGCGGCCAGGACGGCGCGGCGGTTCATACGTGCCTCGGTGCGGTTCACGGTGAGCACCCCTTCGTCTCGGACGGTGGAAGAACACCCCTCACGACGGCCCCTCACACCCCACCGGTTTCACCCGTCACGCACCCGGCCGAAAACCACCCCCGGCGGGAGCAGTCGGCGGCCGGGGCGGTCCGGGCGCCGCCCCGGTACTCCGGAGCGGCCCGGGCGATCGGTTCCGGCCACCTGAAGTAACGTTTCTGCCAGGAGCGCGGAACGCCGTGGCGCACCGCGCGAACCGCCGCCGCGTCACGTCAGGATGCGCCTATGCACACTTCCGCCCGGAGCTGGTCGCCCACCCGATGAGCCAGAACACCCCGCCGTCCGACCCCGCCCCGACCCCGGCCGAGTCCTTCGACGCGCTCTACGCCCACGCCGCCCCGGCCCTGGTCCACCAGGCGTACCTGCTCACCGGGGCCCGCAGACACGCCTTCGACTCCGTCGAGCACGCCTTCCAGCGTGCCTGGGAGAGCTGGCCGGAGGTCGCCGCCGACCCCGACCCGGTCGGCTGGGTGCGGGCGCGGACCCACGACTACGCGCTCGCCCCCTGGCACCGGTTCCCCGGCCGCCTCAGGCGCCCCGAGACCCCGCCCGCCGACCCCGCCCACCGGGCCCTGCTCGCACTGCCGCCCCTCCACCGCCGCACCCTCCTGCTCTGCGACGGCCTCGGCCTGGACGCGGAGGCGGCCGCCGCCGAGACCGCGGCCAGCGTCCCGGCCACGACGAGCCGGCTGCACCACGCGCGCACCGCGCTCGGGCAGCGGGTCCCCGACCTCGCGGACCCCGAGGCCCAGCGCGAGTGGCTCGGCGACCTCGTCGCGACGGTGTCCACCGCGACGCTCCCGCTGGCCCGGTCCGTCCGCACCGGCAGCGAGCGCCGCCTGCGCACCCTGACGCGGACGGTGTACGGGGTGGTGCTCCTCCTCGTCTGCGCCGTCCTGCTGGCGGCCCTCACCGCTGCCTCCCCCCGCCCGGAACCGGCCCCCCGGGACCGCGTCGTCGACGGCGCACCGCACTCCGACGGCCACCGGTTCCCCCGGCCCCGGTGAGGCGCCGCGCTCCGGACCCGCGGGCCCGGAGCGCGGCGCTCGCGAAGCGGCCGGCTCCCGGCGGGCCCCGGCAGCCGCCGCCCCCGACCTGATGTCGGAATCCCGCCGGACTCCCGGCCCGGGACGCACGAGCATCGACATGTCCGCGAACCCGACAGAGAGACCAGCGAACATGACCGTGATGCTTGGGGGCAGGGTGGCACTCGTGACCGGCGGCAGCCGGGGCATCGGCGAGGCCGTCGCGCTCGCACTCGCCGAGGACGGAGCCGACGTCGCGCTGACCTACCGGCACGGTGCCGAACGCGCGGCGGCCGTGGTGGACCGGATCGAGGCGCTGGGCCGCCGGGCCCTGGCCGTCAGGGCCGACAGCGCGGACCCGGAGGCGGTCCGCGACGCGGTGGACCGGGTCGCCGCCGGGTTCGGACGGCTCGACATCCTGGTCAACAACGCGGGGATCGGCGTACTGGGCCCCGTCGAGGAGCTGTCGGCGGCGGACGTCGACCGCGTGCTGCACGTCAACGTACGGGCCCCGTTCGTCGCCGCCCAGGCCGCCGTCCGGCACATGGCCGAGGGCGGGCGGATCATCGGCATCGGCAGCTGCATGGCCGAGCGGGTCCCGTTCCCGGGCAGCTCCCTGTACTCGACGAGCAAGAGCGCCCTGACCGGCCTGACCAGGTCGCTCGCCCGCGAGCTGGGCCCGAGGGGCATCACGGTCAACCTGATCAGCCCCGGGCCGATCGACACCGACATGAACCCCTCCGACGGCCCGGCCGCCGACCTGCAGAGGGGCCTCACGGCGCTCGGCCGCTACGGGCGGCCGTCGGACGTCGCCGCGATGGTGTCGTACCTCGCGGGCCCGGGCGGCCGGTACGTCACCGGCGCCGCCATCGCCGTGGACGGCGGCTTCGTCGCGTGAGCCCCGGCGGGCCGGCGGCCCCGTGCCGCCGGCCCGCCCACCCGGTCGTCGGCCGGCCCCGAGGACCCCGGCCCCCGGGGCGCGGCTCACACCCTGACCGAGGTGAGCTTCTCCGGGTTGCGCACGGAGTAGACGGCCGTCACGGCGCCGTCGCGGACCTCGATCGACGTCACCTGGTCGAGCTCGCCGTCGATGAGCACCACGACGGAGTGCATCCCGTTGAACGCGCCGACACGGATGTCGACCTCGCCCGCGCGAAGGCCCTTGTCCAGGAGCCCGAGGAGCAGCCTGGCCACCTTGTCCGGCCCGACCACGGGGCGCCGCGCCGCGCTCACGACCCCGCCGCCGTCGGACAGGAGCACCACGTCGGGCGCGAGCAGGTCCATGAGGCCCTGGAGGTCGCCGGTCGCGGTCGCCGCCAGGAACCGCTCGGCGACCGGCCGCGCCTCGGCGGGGGTGGCGACCGCGGTGTGCCGCCTCGCGCGCACGCTGCCGCGGGCGCGCTGGTTCAGCTGCCGCACCGCGGCCTCGGACCTGCCCACCGCGGCGGCGATCTCCGCGTAGTCGAAGCCGAACACCTCGCGCAGCACGAACACCGCGCGCTGGGCCGGGGTCAGGGACTCCAGGACCAGCAGCATCGCCGTGGTCACGGCCTCGCCCGTGAGCACGTGGTCGACGGCGTCGGGCGCGTCGCCCGCGGCGCCCGTCGCCAGGGGCTCGGGCAGCCACGGCCCCACGTACTCCTCCCGGCGGCGGGCGGCCGACCGCAGCACGCCGAGCGCCTGCCGGGTGACGATCCGCGCCAGGTAGGCCCGCGCGTTCTCCACCGAGGCGCGGTCCACCGACCGCCACCGCAGGTAGCTGTCCTGCAGGACGTCCTCCGCGTCGGCCACCGACCCGAGGATCTCGTAGGCGATCGAGAACAGCAGGGCCCGGTGCGCGGTGAACTCGTCCGCGGGGTCCGGCCGCCCGGTCACTTCGCCCCCCGCAGCCAGGTGTAGACGGCGGTGCGGGCGCTGGACTTCGCGTAGCGGCAGATCCGCTCCTTGCCCACGGCCGCGGCGCGCCCGGCGAGGCGGAACCGGGACGCGGTCCCGTCCCTGCGGTCGACCTGCAGCAGCCCGTCGTGCCGGCCCAGGCTCAGCGCCTGACCGGCGTACCCCATGGAGTACGGAGCGGGGTCGCGGCCTTCGATCATCCGCGCCAGGGTATCCGCCGCGTGCGCGCCCTGCGGCATGGCCGTCGCGCAGGCCGCCCGGGAACCGGGAACCGCCGCGCAGTCGCCGACGGCGAAGATCCGCGGGTCGGTCACGCTGCGCAGGTACGCGTCGACCACCGCACGCCCCTCGCCGTCCACCGCGAGGCCGCTGCGGGCGGCCAGGTCGGGCACGCCGCCGACGACCGCCCACAGCGTGAGGTCGGAGGCGGCCGGCGGGCGCGAGCCGAAGCGCACCGCGTCACCGCCCCCCTCCCCGGCGCCCGGTTCGATCCGTACGACGGAGTCCTCCACGACCTCCACGCCCAGGCGGTCCAGGCCGGTGCGCACGCGTTCCCGCGCCCCCGGCGACAGGCTCGGGGCGATCACCCGCCCCACGAGCCGCACCCGCAGGTCGGGGCGGCCGAAGGCGATCTCGGACGCCGTCTCGACGCCCGTGAGCCCGCCGCCGACGACGGTGACCGTCCTCCCGCCGGGCAGTCCGGCCAGCGCGGCCCGCGCCTCCTCCGCGCCCTCCCAGGTCCCCACCGGAACGCTGCCCGGCAGCGGTACGGCCGTGCTGCCCACCGCGAGGAGGAGGTGGTCGAAGTCGAGACCGGTCCCGTCGCCCAGGACGACCCGCCCGTCGCCGATCTTCTCGACGGCACCCACCCGCGTGGCGATCCCCTCGCGCAGCATCGACGCCAGCGGGGCCGTGGCGGTCCCGGTCCCGGCGACCCGCTCGTGCAGCCGTACCCGCTCCACGAAGTCCGGACGGGGGTTGACCACCGTGATCCGCGCCGTCCTCACCTTCCTGGCCAGCCGGTTCGCCGCGATCGTCCCCGCGTACCCGGCCCCCACCACCACGATCCTCATGTGCGCCTCCTGTCGTGCGAGCAGTTCACACACGGGATGCGGCACGCCCCGCGGTTGTGACGGGCGCGCCGGGTGACCTGCGTCACGTACGACCCTCCCGCCGTGCCGGGGGCTCCTTCCGCACGCCACGGCCGGCCTCTCCCGCCGGCACCTCCGCGTCATCCGGGGGCCTCCGCTCGCCGGCGAGCGTCCCGGCCGTCCACCGGATGCCCTGCCGGGCCGGCTACCCCCTCGCCGTCGGGCGGGCTCCGTCCGGACGGGCGCCGCCCCACCCCGGGCCCCACGAGGGCCGGGTGCGCCCCGGGCCTCCCGGGCCCGCTTCGGGCGGCGGCCGGCGGGCGGCGGGGGCGCGGTGCGGCGGAGCCGCCTTCCGCCGGGGTGCGGTCACGGGCCGTCCGGGTGGTGCATAGTCTCGGGCGCATGCATGGTGTCGCGGTTCTCGCGCTCGACGAGGTCTCCGCCTTCGACCTCGCCCTTCCCTGCCAGGTGTTCGCGCTCGTCACCGGCCCCGAGGGGACGCCCGCCTACGAGGTCCGCGTGTGCGTCGACCGCGAGACGGCGGCGACGGCCGGCCCCACGGCCCCGTTCCGGGTCTCCTCCCCGTACGGCTGGGACGACGTCCTCCACGCGGACACGGTCGTCGTGCCCGGCAACCCGATCGACAGCGTCCCGGACCCCCGCGCGTTACGGCTGCTGCGGGAAGCCGCGGAAGCCGGGGCGCGCATCGCCTCGATCTGCACCGGGGCCTTCGTGCTCGCGGAGGCAGGACTGCTCGAAGGCCGCAGGGCGACGACGCACTGGCGGTTCGCCGACGCGCTGGCCGAACGGTTCCCGGGCGTCGACGTGGACCCGTCGGTGCTGTACGTGGACGAGGGGCAGGTGCTCACGTCGGCCGGCGTCGCCGCCGGCCTGGACCTGTGCCTGCACCTGGTGCGCCGCGACCACGGCGCCGCCGCCGCCGCGCACGCGGCGCGGATGCTGGTGATGCCGCCCCAGCGGACCGGCGGGCAGGCGCAGTTCATCGAGTACCGGACGCCCGGGGTCGACTCCTCCGACCTCGGTGAGACGCTGCAGTGGATGCACCACAAGCTGGGCGAGCCGCTGTCCCTGGCCGACATCGCGGCGCACGCGATGATGAGCCGCCGCAGCCTGGCCCGGCACTTCCGGGCCCAGACGGGCACCACGCCCCTGCGGTGGCTGCTCGCGCAGCGCGTCCAGCGCGCCAGGGAGCTCCTGGAGACGACGGAGCTGCCCCTGGCGCGGGTCGCGGAGGCCACCGGCTTCGGAGCGGTCGAGACGCTCCGGCACCACTTCACCCGGCAGGTCGGCACGACACCGTCGGCGTACAGGTCCGCCTTCCGCCGCTGACGACGCCCCCGGATCCGGACTGGCCGTATCTTGCGCACCAGGGGCACGCGTGCCGGTGCCGCCGGGGAGCGGACACCGGGAGACTGGGCGCGTTCCCGCCCCACGGCCCGGCCCGCGGGGCACCCGCCCAGGTCCTCACGGAGGCCCTCCCATGCCCTCCCCGTCCGTACGTCCCGTACGCCCGAGTCCCGCGCGCCCCCTGCGCGTCCACACCGTCCTCTACGACGGCGTGGAGGAGCAGGACTTCGCCGGCCACGTCGAGGTGTTCGGCATCCTCGGCGAGGAACGCCTCGTCCAGTCCTTCGTCACCGCGGACGGAACCCGCCGCGTGACGACCTCCGCCGGCATGGAGATCGTCTGCCGGGACGCCTGGTCGCCCCGCTCCGCCGACGTGATCGTCGTCCCCGGCGGGGGGTACGGCGAGGGATCCGGCCTCCAGCGGGAGATCCGGCGCGGCACCCTGCCCCGGGCACTCGCGGCGGCCCGGCGGGACGGCCTCGTCATGGGCGCGGTGTGCACGGGCACCATGCTGCTGTCCGCGGCCGGCCTGACGGCCGGACGCCGCTGCACCACCCACCACATCGCCCTGGAGGAACTCCGGGCCCGGGGCGGTCGCGTGGTCGGCGGCCGGGTCGTCGACGACGGCGACCTGGTCACCTGCGGAGGTGTCACCTCCGGCATCGACCTGGGAATCTGGCTGATCGAGCGGTTCTTCGGACCCGACACGGCCCTGTTCGCCGAGGAGGTCCTCGAGTACCAGCGCCGCGGCACCGTGAACACCGCCTGACCGGCACCGTGAACACCGCCTGACCGGCACCGTGCCCGGCGGGCCGGCCGCCCCTCCCGCCCCTCCTGCTCCTCCCGCTCCTCTCCCTCCTCCGCACCGGTGCACCCGGTACCCGACACGAACGGCTCCTCCATGACCACCTACGGCATCCTCCTCTTCGACACCGTCGAGGAACTCGACTTCGCCGGCCCCTGGGAGGTCTTCACCACCTCCGCCGCCCTGCGGGACGGGGCGGACCGCGCCCTGCTCCTGGCCGAGCGCCCCGGCCCCGTCCACTGCGCCAAGGGGATGCGCGTCCTGCCCGACCACACCCTGGACGACCACCCCCCGATCGACGTGCTCCTCGTCCCCGGAGGGTCCGGCGCCCGCGAGACCGAACCGCACAATCCGCACGTCACCACGTGGATCGACGCCCAGGCCGCACGCGCCGAGTGGGTCGTCGGCGTCTGCACCGGCGCCTTCCTCCTGCACGCCGCCGGACCGGCGCGCGGGCGCAGGGTCGCCACCCACCGGCAGTACGAGGAGGCGCTGAGGGCACGCGGCGACGTCACCGTCGTGTCCGACGCCCGGTACGTCGTGGACGACCGGCTGGTGACCAGCCAGGGCGTGTCCGCCGGCATCGACGGCGCGCTGTGGCTCGTGGGGCGCCTGCACGGCCGTGAGCACGCCCGGGCGGTGCGCCGGGAGATCCAGTACGACCCCGCGCCGCCCTACCTCGCGGACGAACCGCTCGCCCCCTGACCGCTCCCGCCCCGGGCCGACGACGGATGAACCAGGAGAACCACGTGAACCACGTGAACCGACGCACCCTGCTGCGCACCGCGACCGCCCTCGGCGCCGCCGGACTCGCGACCGGCGCTCCCACCGCCACCGCCCACGCCGCCGCGGCCACCGGAACGGCCCCGCCGTCCGGATCCGGCGACCGCCGCCCCCTGCGCGCCCAGGTCGTCCTGTTCCAGGGCGTCGAGGAACTCGATCTCGCCGCGCCCTACGAAGTGCTCTCGGCCTCCGGCCACTTCACCGAACGCGACGTCGAGGTGCGGTACGTCGCCCTCGACGGCCCCGGACCCGTCACCGCCGCCTTCGGCACCAGGCTCCGCGCCGACCACGGCTGGGCCCCCGAGGAGGCGGACCTCCTCGTCGTGCCCGGCGGCGGCTACGCCCGCCGCGAGAGCCCCGGCGTCTGGGCCGAGATCCGCCGGGGCGCCCTCCCGCGGGCCCTGGCCGCCGCCCGCCGCCCGGGGTTGACCGTCGCCGGCCTGTGCACCGGCGTGATGCTCCTGTCGGCCGCCGGCCTCACCCGCGGCCGCCCCTGCACCACCCACCACCGGGCACAGGCCGACCTCGCCGAGCAGGGCGGCGTGCTGAAGAAGGCGCGGGTCGTCGACGACGGCGACCTGGTCACCGCCGGCGGCGTCACCTCCGGCCTGGACCTCGCCCTGTGGCTGGTCCGCCGCGAACTGGGCGTCGACGCCGCCCTCGGCCTGGAGGCCATGCTGGAGTACGAGGCCCGCGGCACCGTCTGGACCGCGCAGGACCGGACCGCGCAGGACCGGACCGCGCAGGACCGGACCGCGTAGAGCCCCACCGGGCCGGACTCGTACNGGGGGCGGGGGCCGGCGGACGGCCGTCCGCCGGGGCGCCACCGGCCCGGGGCGCGCGGCGTCCGCGAGGCGACGGGCCGACCGCCGGGCGGCGGCGGCCTTGCGAGGGGGCACGCCCCGGGCGGCCGAGAGGGCCGCCCGGGGATTCCTCCCGGTGGTCCACGGCCGGGTCCACGGGGCGTTCCCCGAGCCCGCCCGTCCGCCGATCCGCCGGCGCCGTCCGCGCACCGCGTCGGGGACCCGTGCCCGGCGACGTACGCGGAGGCACCCCCTCAGGCTCCGCCGGGGTGCCGCATCAGCTCCTGGAACATCGACATGCAGGACAGGCAGTGGAGGTCCGTCTCGTCGTCCTCCTCCCGGAGCGGCTGTCCGCAGAGGGCGGAGGACCGGTCGTGGCCGACGACGTGCCACACCAGGCCGCTGCCGGTGGCGGCCGTACCGATGCGCATTTCGTACATGGCGGCTCCCCGTGCGGTGGACGACGCTCCTCCCAGCCCAGCACGCCCGCGGTCGGCCCGCCTCCGCGCCCGGTCCGTCCGGGTGAGTCACCAGGGCAGGAAGACGTGCACGTCCTTGCCCTCGGGGCCGGTCAGCACGGACACCTGTGTGGCCAGGGCGTTCACCAGGTGCCACCCCACCGACCCGGTGTTGTCGGCGGGTGACCAGGGGCGGGGGACCGGTGGCCGCGGGTTGCCGTCCCGCATCACGATGTGGACCCCGTCGAAGGTGCGCCGCAACCGCAGGGAGAACGGGCCCGGCGCGTACTGCACGGCGTTGCCCGCCAGCTCGGTGACGACGAGCAGCACGTCGTCGCGCCGGTCCGGTTCCGAGGGCGTCACCAGTCGCTCCAGGGCGTCCAGATAGCGGTCGGTGAGGATTCTGGCCGCGGTCACGTCCTGCGGCGCCCCCTCGAAGAGGGCTTCCAGATCCCCGCCGTCCCGCCGGTCGGCGCCTTCGTTCATGGGCGTGCCGGTGGCCACTGCGTCCTCCTGTGCGTCACCCGGTTGCGGTCCGCCGGACGGGTGCCCAGTACGACCGCCGCGATTCCTGCCCGCCGCGCACCGCCCGGCGCGCGGCGGGGCCGGACGCGGCGCGCCCGCGTCGGCGGCGCGGGCGGCGCGACCCGCTCGGAAGGGGCGCGCCGAGCCCGGCCACCCCGTCGGCCGTCAAGAAAGCTGAGTCCCCGTTTGTCAATAACGGAGACTCATGCTATACGAAAATCATCGCCGGGCGATGTCGGGTCACCCCCGGTGACCCCGGGCCCTCCCGGACGGCTCCGGGCGCCCGCCGGCCACTCCTCGGCCCCGCCCGCGGACCGCGCCGGGGCACCGCGCCCCGCGAGCGGCCGGTCCGGGCCCGCACCGCCCGGCGACGACGGACGCCCGGCGACGGTGAAGGACGACCGACGACTGTGAAGGGGGGATCCCTCATGGAGCCGCTTCTCTGGCTGCTCGTCCCGCTGGCGGCCGCCCTCGGCGCGAGCCTGTGGGCCTGGTACGTCTCGCGCCCGCACCCGGCGGACGTGTGGACCGACGTCGACCGCTACGACCGCCTGCGCGCCTCCCTCGCCCCGACCGCGGTCCCCGCCCCCAGGGCGCGGGTCCGGACGGGGTCCGGCGCGCCCGGGGGGCGGTGAGCCCGGCGGGCACCGCCGGGAGCGCCCGGCGTGCGGGGAGCCCCGGCCGGTCCTACGGTGACAGGGCGGCTCCCGAGGGCCGTACGGCAGGAGGAGGGAGAGGCGATGCGGTACGACGAGTTCCTCGCCCGGGTGCGGGAGCGCGGCGAGTACCACGACCAGGCCGAGGCCGCGCAGATCACCCGCGCGGTGCTGGAGGTGCTCGGCCACCGCATCACACCGGGCGAGGCGGCGGACCTGGCGGCGCAGCTCCCCGGCGACCTGGGCGACGTGCTGACCGCCGACGCCGACGGCGGCCGTCCCACCGGGCGGTTCGGCATCGAGGAGTTCCACCGGCGGGTCGCCGAACGCACCGGGGCCCGCCCCCGCACCGCCCAGTGGGACGCGAGCGCCGTCCTGTCGACCCTGGCCGACGCCGTCTCGGGCGGGGAGCTGAACCAGATCATCAGCCAGCTCCCCAGCAGCTACGCCGTCCTCTTCGGCAAGGCGGACCTGGCGGACTGACCGCCCCGGCGCCCGGGCCCGCCGTATCACCGCGCCCGCCGCACCCGCCGTATCACCGCGCCCGCCGGGCCCGCCGTATCACCGTGCCCGCCGCGCCCGCCGTACCACCGACGCCTTCCCGCCCGCCGCGCCCGCGCCCGTCCCGGCGCACCCCTGTCCGCCCCTCCTCCGCGGGTGCGCGCCGGCCCGCGGCCCCCCGGTCNTCCCCCCCGCCGTACCGCCGTACCGTCCCGCCGCGCACCGGCTTCCGCATCCCTTGACGGCCCGGCGCACCGCCGCGATCCTCGACGCACCCCCACACGGGACATGACCGACAGGCGGTGCGCCCATGACCCGATCCTCCTCCTTACGGCGCGGGCTCCTCGCGCTGCTGTCCCTCCTCGTCACCGCGGCGGCCCTGGCCGCGGGCCCCCCGGCGGCCTCCGGCGCCGAGGCGCCGCCCGGCTGGTGGGAGCCCGTCGCGCGGCCCGCCCCCGACTCGCAGATCAACGTCACCGGCGAGCCCTTCCGGGGCACCGACTCCCGGGGCCGGGTGCGCGGCTTCGTCGACGCCCACAACCACATCATGTCCAACGAGGCCTTCGGCGGCCGTCTGGTCTGCGGCAAGGCGTTCTCCGAGCAGGGCGTCGCCGACGCGCTGAAGGACTGCCCCGAGCACTACCCGGACGGCTCCCTCGCCCTCTTCGACTTCCTCACCGGCGGCGGCGACGGCAGGCACGACCCGCACGGCTGGCCCACGTTCGCGGACTGGCCCGCCCACGACTCGCTGACCCACCAGCAGAACTACTACGCCTGGATCGAGCGCGCCTGGCGCGGCGGCCAGCGCGTCCTGGTCAACCACCTCGTCACCAACGGCGTCATCTGCTCCCTGTACTTCTTCAAGGACCGCGGCTGCGACGAGATGACGTCCATCCGCCTCCAGGCGCAGAAGACCTACGAGATGCAGGCGTACGTGGACCGGATGTACGGCGGGCCCGGCAGGGGCTGGTTCAGGATCGTCACCGACAGCGCCCAGGCCCGCGAGGTCGTCCGGCAGGGAAAGCTCGCCGTCGTCCTCGGCGTCGAGACCTCCGAGCCGTTCGGCTGCAAGCACGTCGGCGACGTGCCGCGGTGCGACCGCGGGGACATCGACCGCGGCCTCGACGAACTCCACCGGCTCGGCGTGCGCAGCGTGTTCCTGTGCCACAAGTTCGACAACGCCCTGTGCGGCGTCCGCTTCGACTCCGGCTCCCTCGGCACCGCCGTCAACGTCGGCCAGTTCCTGTCCACCGGCACGTTCTGGACGACCGAGCCGTGCACCGGCCCCCAGCACGACAACCCCATCGGCGGCGCCCCTGCCCCCGGCGCCGAGGCGAAGCTCCCGCCCGGCGTCACCGTCCCCGCGTACGCGGACGGCGCCCGGTGCAACGTCCGCGGCCTCACCGACCTCGGCGAGTACGCGCTGCGCGGGCTGATGCGGCGCGGCATGATGCTGGAGATCGACCACATGAGCGTCAAGGCCGCCGGGCGCGCCCTGGACGTCCTGGAGTCCGAGTCGTACCCGGGGGTCCTGTCCTCGCACAGCTGGATGGACGCCGACTGGACCGAGCGCGTCTACCGCCTCGGCGGGTTCGTCGCCCAGTACATGCACGGCGCCGAGGAGTTCACGGCCGAGGCGCGGCGCACCGACGCCCTGCGCGCCCGGTACGGCGTCGGGTACGGGTACGGCACCGACATGAACGGCTTCGGCGGCTGGCCCGCCCCGCGCGGCGCCGACGCCCCGAACCCGGTGCGCTACCCGTTCCGCACCGCCGACGGGGGCTCCGTCGTCGACCGGCAGACCACCGGGCAGCGGACCTGGGACCTCAACACGGACGGCGCCGCCCACCACGGGCTCGTCCCCGACTGGCTGGAGGACATCCGGGTCACCGGCGGCCAGGACATCGTGGACGACCTGCTCCTGGGCGCCGAGTCGTACCTCCGCACCTGGGGCGCCTCCGAACGCCACGACCCGGGCGCGAACCTCGCGGTGGGCGCGACCGCCACGGCGAGCTCCACCCAGTGGTGGGACCCGTCCGCCGACCACGCGCCCGGCCGGGCCGTCGACGGCGACACCCGCACCCGCTGGGCCAGCGGCTGGAGCGACGACCAGTGGCTCCGGATCGACCTGGGGGCGGTCCGCACCGTCGGGCGCGTCACCCTCGACTGGGAGGCCGCGTACGCCAGGGCGTACCGCGTGGAGGTGTCCGCCGACGGGTCGGCCTGGCGCACCGCCTGGTCCACCACGGCCGGCGACGGCGGCCTCGACACGGCGCGCTTCGCCGCCGCGCCGGCCCGGTACGTCCGCGTCACGGGGTGGGAACGCGGCACGCAGTGGGGATACTCCCTGCGCGAGGTCGGCGTCTACGGCGGGAGTTGACGGCATGGCGGACGGCGAGGTCCGGGCGGGCACCCGGCGGGCGCGGTGGCGGGTCCTCGGTACGGCGCCGTTCGCCGCGGCGGCGCTGACCGGCACGGTCGCGGTCTACATGGCGCTGGTCGCCTTCGGGAACATCACGGACTTCGACACGAACCGACAGTTCGTCCGGCACGTCCTCGCCATGGACACGACGTTCAGGGACCCCGACCTGATGTGGCGGGCCGTGAAGTCGCCCGTCCTCCAGGACGCCGCCTACGTGGCGATCATCGTCTGGGAGACCCTGGCCGCCGCCGTCCTCCTCCTCGCCACCGCCCTGTGGTTCGCCGCGCCGCGCCGGGGCTCCCACGCCCGCGCCCGCGCGGCGAGCTCGGCCGGGCTGGTCATGGTCCTGCTGCTGTTCGGCCTCGGGTTCATGGCCGTCGGCGGCGAGTGGTTCGCGATGTGGCAGTCCTCCGACTGGAACGGCCTCGACGCGGCCGCCCGCAACGTCGCCCTGGCCGCGTTCGCCCTCCTGGTGGTGCACCTCCCGCGTCCGGACGGGCACGAGGGGGCCTGAGGCGGCCCGGCCCCGGGGCCGGGCCGCCCGCACCTCAGACGCGGCCGGGCCCCTCCTTCCGGAGCTCCTTCTCCCGGCTCCCCTCCGTTCCGTGCCCGTCCTTTCGGGCGGCCTTCCCGGCGCCGTCCCGCTCCGGGCGCCCGCCGAGGGCCTGGAGCTCCACCGCCAGCGGGGCGGCGGTCAGCATCGACGAGTACGTGCCCACGACGACGCCGATCAGCAGGGCCAGCGCGAAGTCCGTCAGCGACCCGGTGCCCAGCACGGCCAGCGCGGCCAGGATGAACACCGCGCCCATGCCCGTGTTCAGCGTGCGCGGCACGGTCTGGAGCAGCGCCGTGTTGGTCACCCGCGCGAAGGACGACCCCGGGCGGGCCGCCCGCAGCTCCCGGATCCGGTCGAACACGACGACGGAGTCGTTCACCGAGTAGCCGATGACCGTCAGCAGCGCCGCCAGGAACACCCCGTCGACCGGCTTGCCCAGCCAGGCGAACACCCCGACGAGGATCACCGCGTCGTGGACCATCGCCACGACCGCCGA
>NZ_CP095474.1:3870866-3872771 GCF_023614315.1 Streptomyces sudanensis
CAGCTGCNCNGCNNGATCAGCTCGTCGCGGACCTTCTCCGCCTTCCCCCCGGCCAGCTCGCCGACGGTCTCGCCGATCCGCGCCGCCTCCTCGTTCGACATCCCGTCGGTGCGCACCGTCAGCCCGCCCTCGCCGGACGACTGCACCACGGCCCGCGGGAACCCGGCGTCGGCCAGCGCGTCCCGCGCCCGCTCGACGTCCACCGGCGAGGAGGTGGAGTACTCCACGAGCCGTCCACCGGTGAACTCCACCCCGAAGTCCAGCCCCCGCGCGAAGATCCCGGCGACCGCCAGCAGCAGGGCCGCCGCCGACACCGCGAGCCAGCGCCGGCGCCGGCCCATCAGGTCCGGGTCGCGGCGCGTCAGCCACTTCCGCACGGCGCCCGTGTCGCCGATGCCCGACAGCCGCGGGCGCCGCCGCACCGCCGTGCGGGCCACCGCGAAGTCCGCCAGGGCGCGCGTCACGACCAGCGCGCTCACCATCGACGCCAGCACGCCGATGCCGAGCGTCACGCCGAAGCCCCGGACCGGGCCCGACGCCAGCAGGAACAGCAGGACCGCCGCGATGAGCGTGGTGATGTTGGAGTCCGCGATGGCGCTGAACGCCTGCCGGAAACCGGTCGCCAGCGCCGAGCGCAGGCTCCGGCGGGCGGTCCCGTGCCGCGCGTACTCCTCCCGGGCCCGCTCGAAGACCAGGACGTTCGCGTCGACGGCCATGCCGATCGCCAGGACGAACCCGGCCAGGCCCGGCAGGGTGAGCGTCGCGCCGAGCGCGGCCAGCGCGGCGTACGAGATGACGCCGTAGCAGGCCAGCGCCAGGACGGCCAGGCCGCCCAGCAGCCGGTAGACGGCGATGACGAACAGGCCGGTGAGGACCGTGCCGATCACGGCGGCCTGCGCGCTGCTGCGGATCGCGTCCGCGCCCAGCGTCGGGCCGACCGTGCGCTGCTCGACCGTCTCCACCGGCACCGGCAGCGCACCGCCGTTGATCAGCAGCGCCAGCTCGCGCGCCTCGCCGGAGGAGAAGCCGCCCGTGATGCGGGTCGAGCCGCCGACGATCCCGGTGTTGCAGGCGACGGCCTCGTCCACCTGCGGCGACGAGATGACCTCGTCGTCCAGGACGATCGCGACGCGCCGGGCCGGGTCGCCGGGCGCGGCGCACGCCGCCTTGCCCGTGAGCCGGGCCCACCCGTCGCTCCCCGCGTCCTCGAACTCGACGTCCACGTACCAGCCCAGGCCCCCCTGCGGGTCGATCGCGGCCTTCGCCTCGGCGACGTCGGCGCCCGTCAGCGCCGAGGGGCCGAGCCGCAGCCGGCTGCCGGACTCGTCGGGCAGGACCTGCTCGCCGGGCTGCTTCGGACGGGGCTGACCGGGCCCGTCCGGGGGAGTGCCGGCCACGCCGAGGACGGGGTGGAAGGTGAGCTGCGCGGTGCGGCCCAGCACGTCGGCGGCCTCGCGCGGGTCCTGCACACCGGGCAGTTCGACGATGATCCGGTGGTCGCCGGACCGGGTCAGGACGGGTTCGGTGACGCCGAGCGCGTCGATGCGGCGGCGCAGGACCTCCACGGTGCGGTCGGTGGCGTTCGCGTCGGCGGCGGCGGTGGGGGAGTCGCGAGTCTCCAGCACGATCTGCGTGCCACCGCGCAGATCGAGGCCCAGGCGGGCCGGGACGGTCAGGGCGATGTAGACGGACAGGGCGACGACGGCGAGGGCGAGCAGCGCTCGCACCCGCATGGCGCGGGTCAAGGGGGCCTCCAGCAGGCAGGACCGCGGCCGCGCACGGCGGCACGCGGGAAAAAGGAGAAAAGGATCAGCCGGCTGGAGACCGGGGCGGGGCGCNNNGCCCGGGGCGCGNGCCGGTGGGCGGGAACGGCGTCCCGGCCCGGCGCGGGCGCGGCCGGGCNCC
>NZ_CP095474.1:3872795-3874844 GCF_023614315.1 Streptomyces sudanensis
CTCCCGGGGCCGCGCCGAGGGGCGGCGGCACCGACCGGAGGCCGGCGACGTCCGCGGAGGGGAGCGGCGCCGCCGAGCAGACCGCCGCGCACGGATCGTCCGCGGCGGCCGGCCGCTGCGCCCCGGTGGTCGGGGGCACGGCCGCGGGGGCCGCGTGGGAGGCCGGCGCGAGGACGCCGAGGACGGCGAGGAGGACGGCGGCCAGCGCCGCCGCGGCCGCGCCGAACGCGTCCGCGGCGCGGCGCGCGGGCGGCGCGTCGTACCGGGGCATGCCCTCCCCCTTCCGTCGTTCCGTTCCTACCATGCCCCGCCGCCGGTCAGGGTTCGATCAGGCCGGCCCTGATGGCGTAACGGGTCAGCTGGAGGCGGTCCCGCAGGCCCAGCTTCTGCAGCAGGTTCGCCCGGTGCCGCTGCACCGTCTTGACGCTGATCACCAGCATGTCCGCGATGTCCTTCGAGGAGTGGCCCTCCGCGACCAGCTTGAGGACCTCCTCCTCGCGCGCGGTCAGCACCCGCTCCGGCGGCTCCCCTCCGTGCCGGGCCCGGTCCAGGTAGTCGCGGACCAGGGCCGTCACCGCGCCCGGGTAGAGGAACGGCTCGCCGCGCATCGCCGCCCGGCAGGCCGCCACCAGGTCCCGGTCGGCGACGGACTTCAGGACGTACCCGCAGGCGCCGGCCTTCAGGGACTGGAAGAAGTACTGCTCGTTGTCGTACATGCTCAGCATGAGGATCCGCAGCGACGGGTGGCGCGCGGACAGCTCCCGCGCCGCCTGGAGGCCCGTCATCCGGGGCATCGCCACGTCCAGGACGGCCAGGTCGACGGGGTGCTCGCGGGCCATGGCGACCGCCTCGGCGCCGTCCCCGGCCTCGGCGACGACCCGCAGGTCCGGTTCGCCGTCCAGGATCAGCCGGACGCCCCGGCGGACCAGCGCGTGGTCGTCGGCGAGCAGGATCCGGGTGGGCGGGGTGCCGGACGGGTTCACGCGCGCCTCCCGGCGGCTGGTACGGACAGGGACACCCGGGTGCCGCCGTCGCGGCCGGGGGAGAGGTCCAGGGTGGCGCCGGCGAGCAGCGCCCGCTCCCGCATGCCCCGGATGCCGGCCCCCTCGCGGGCCACGCCCAGGCCCCGCCCGTCGTCCTCCACGGACAGCACCACCCCGCCCGGCACGCGGCGCAGCGCCAGCTCGACGCGGGCCGCCCCGGCGTGCCGGGCGGCGTTGGTGAGCCCCTCCTGCGCGACCCGGTACAGCACCAGCTCCGTCTGCCGGTCCAGCGGCGGCAGGTCCGGGGCCAGGCGGCGCCGCACGACCAGGCCCGTGTGGGTGGCGAAGTCGTCGGCCAGCGAGGTCAGCGCGCTGACCAGGCCGAGGTCCTCCAGCACCCCGGGGCGCAGCCGGCGGGCGAGCCGCCGCACCTCGTCCAGGCTCGACCGGGTGATCTCCTGCGCCTGCTGCAACTCGGCCCGCAGCGGCTCCGGCGCCCGGTCCGCGGCCCGCTTCAACCCGAGCAGGACCGCCGTCATGCTCTGCCCGACCTCGTCGTGCAGCTCCTGCGCGATCCGCCGCCGCTCCGACTCCTGCGCGGACAGGGCGCGGGCGCTGCTGGTGGCGCGCTCCGCCTCCAGCCGGTCCAGCATGGCGTTGAACGTGCGGATCAGCTCGGCCACCCCGCCGCCGCCCGGCACGGGCAGCCGCTGACCGGGCCGCAGCAGGTCCACGGTCGTCATCTCCCGCGTCAGCCGCTCCAGCGGGGCGAGGCCGACCCGCAGCAGCGCCGCGTTGGCGACGAGCATTACGCCCAGCCCGGCCACCAGGATCACCGCCTCCGTCAGCAGGACCGGTACGGAGACGGTCACCGGCGCCCACAGCAGCAACGCCGTGGCCGCCCCCAGGACCAGGGCGTTCAACCCGAAAATCCGCCAGAACAACGACACGGTGCACGGAACCTTCCTGTAGACCCCCGGCTCCCTCCACTATCCCCGGTGCGCCGGGACGCCCGGCCCACCGGGCACCACGAGACGGCCGGCCCGCCGCCCTGNCCTTATNCACA
>NZ_CP095474.1:3874853-3885644 GCF_023614315.1 Streptomyces sudanensis
CCCCCGCCCCGCCGTCGATGGGGGCCGGCACCCATCGACGGCGCTCCCCTGCACTCCGCGCGCCACCGGAAATGGGTGCCGCGCCCCATGGCCCCGGCGGGCCGGCCGGGTCAGGGTGGAGGACCGGCCGCCCGGCCGCCCGGTGGACCGGGGCCCGCCGTGGCGGCCCGCACGCGTCCCCACCCCGTCCGTCCCCCAGGAGGAGTACGCCATGACGCTCGGCAGCGCCGATTCCCACGCCGCCCCCGGACGGCTGACGGAGCAGGAGGCCCGGCAGCGCCTCGAACACGAGCGCGAGTCGCGGCTCGCGCAGCTCAGGGCGGTCGAGGCGGCCGGCGCCGGGCAGCAGGCCGCCGACGACCTCCTCGCCGCGCAGCGGGCCTCCGCGCGGGAGGTGCTGAAGGAGATCGACGCGGCGTTCGAGCGCCTGGCCGACGGCACGTACGGCCGGTGCCAGGGCTGCGGCCGGCCCGTCCCGGCCGAGCGCCTGGAGATCCTGCCCTACACCCGCCACTGCGTCGGCTGCCAGCGCCGGACCGCCTGACCGGGCCCGGACCGGCGGCGGGCCGGAGGGGGCCGCCCGACCGGAGGGGGCCGCCCGGCCACCGGCCCCGCCGCCNGGNCGGCTCCGGCCCGCCGCCGTCCCCGCACCGCCGCCCGGCGGCCGCTCCCGGTGCCCCGCCGACGACACCGCAGGTCGGGCGTTCCGTGCCCACAGTGGCGGAGAGTCTTCTTCAGATCGGGTCGGTGCTCCGCCATGATGAGCCCCCGTCAGCCACCGGCGGAGAGGACGGTTCATGGCCAGGCTCCGGATGGGACAGGGCGTACTGCGCAGGAAGCCGATCGAGCACATCGAGGAGGCGGAGGGCGCGCCGAGCGAGCGGCTCGCCCGCACGCTCGGCCTGTGGCAGCTCACCGCGATCGGCGTCGGCGGCATCATCGGCGCCGGCATCTTCACCCTGGCGGGGACGGTGGCCAACGGCACCGCCGGGCCCGCCGTGCTCGTGTCGTTCCTCATCGCCGGCGTCGCCAGCGCGGCCGCGGCCTTCTCGTACGCCGAGTTCGCCGGGCTCATCCCGAAGGCGGGCTCCGCCTACACCTACGGGTACGCGGTCCTCGGCGAGCTGGCGGGCTGGTTCATCGGCTGGGACCTGCTGCTGGAGTACACCGCGATCGTCGCGGTCGTCGCCATCGGCATCTCGGGCTACTTCAACTTCCTGCTGACCGAGACCGGCACCTCCCTGCCCGCCTGGATGCTCGGCGCGCCGGGCACGGGCGAGGGCCACCGCGTCGACCTCTTCGCGGTGCTCCTGTGCCTGTTCATCGCCTACCTGCTCACCCTCGGCATCAGGAGCGCGGCCCGCTTCGAGACCGCCGTCGTGGTGCTGAAGGTGCTCGTGGTGCTGCTGGTGATCGTCGTCGGCTTCTTCCACGTCAGGAGCGCCAACTACACGCCCTTCTTCCCGTACGGGATCGGCGGCGCCTTCACCGGCGCGGCGACGGTCTTCTTCGCCGTCTTCGGGTACGACGCGATGAGCACCGCCGCGGAGGAGTCCAAGGACGCGCAGCGCCACATGCCCAAGGCGATCATCTACTCGCTGGCCATCGCCATGGTGCTGTACGTGCTGGCCTGCCTGGCCCTGACGGGCATGCAGAAGTACACCGAGATCGACCCGGAGAGCGGCTTCTCGACGGCCTTCAAGTCGGTGGGGCTCGACGTCGTGGCCGACGTCGTCGCGGTCGGCGCGATCATCGGCATCCTCACCGTCATGTTCACCTTCATGCTCGGGGTCACCCGGGTCTGGTTCTCCATGAGCCGCGACGGGCTGCTGCCGCGCTGGTTCGCCAAGACCCACCCGACCCGCCACGTCCCCACCCGCGTCACCTGGATCGTCGGCGTCGCGTCGGCGCTCATCGCCGGGTTCATGCCGATCGGCGAGGCGGCCGAGCTGACGAACATCGGCATCCTGCTCGCCTTCGCCGTCGTCTGCACCGCCGTCATCGTGCTCCACTACCGCCGCCCCGACCTGCCGCGCTCCTTCCGCACCCCGTTCATGCCCGTCACGCCCGCGATCGGGGTGATCGCCTCCGTCTGGCTCATCACCTACCTGCGGGTGGAGACGTGGCTGCGGTTCGCGGTCTGGTTCCTCATCGGACTCGTCGTCTACTTCGGCTACTCGTACCGCAGGTCGGCGCTGGCCGGGGAGGAGCGGTCCGCGGCCGGCCGGTGACCGGGCCGCCGGCCGTGGCCGGTTCGCGGCCCCCGCGCACCGGGCCCCTGCGTAGGGTGCCGGGAGGGGGCTGCCCGAGGGGAGGCGCGCGGTGCTGGACGAGACGGTGTTCCACGGTGCGGGGGTGCCCGAGGGGGAGCGGCTGGACCGCTGGCGCGAGCACCTGGCGGGCACGTACGTGCCGGTGGAGGTCGCGAGCGACCATCCGCCCGGCTTCACCGCGCACCAGCGCGTCCTGACGTTCGGCGCGGTCCGGGTGTGGACGACCGAGCACCCGCCGATGACGCTGCGGCGCACCCCGGCGCTGATCCGGCGCTCCGACCCCGGGCTGCTCCACGTGTCGCTGCCGCTGCGCGGCCGGATGACCGTCGCCGGACCCGGCGGCACGGCGGTGCCCGGCCCGTACGACGTGTGCGTGCAGGACACCTCGCGGCCCTACGTGATGCGGGCGGACGCCGACGGCGGCGAGGGGACGGTGCTGGGCACGGGCCTCCTCGTCGAGCGGCGGCTGGTCGCCCCGCCCGGCCGCGACCGGGACGCGGTCCGGCTGCTCCCCGGCCGGGAGGGCGTCGGCGCGCTGCTGGCCGTGTTCCTGCGGCAGTTGGTGGAGGACGCCGGGTCGTACCGCGACCAGGACGGTCCCCGTCTCGGCGCCGCCCTGCTGGACCTGCTGTCCGCCCTGCTCGCACCCGTCCGGGACGGGGAGCCCGCCCCCGGCGAGGCGCGGCGGCGGGCGCTGGTGCGGCGCGTCCGGGCGTACGTCCAGCAGCGGTTGCACGACCCGGAGCTGACCCCGCGGAGCGTGGCGGCCGCCCACCACGTCTCCGTGAGCTACCTGCACCGGATCTTCCGGGACGAGGACGAGACGGTGGCCGCGTGGATCCGCGGGCAGCGGCTGGAGCGCGCCCGCCGCGACCTGGCCGACCCGGCGCTGGCGGCGACCCCCGTCCACGTCATCGGCGCCCGCTGGGGCTTCTCCCGGGCCTCGGACTTCACCCGGGCGTTCCGCGGTGCGTACGGGGTGCCGCCGAGCGACTGCCGTCCGGGCGGCCGCGCCTGAGCGGTCAGGGCCGCTTCCCGGCGAGCACCCGGCGGGCGGCCTCCACGTTGCGCCGGTTGGCGGCGGCGAACTCCCGCAGGACGCCGGAGTCCGCGGCGATCGCCCGCTTCTGGAGGCCGGTCTCCACCGACGCCCACGTCGTCGCGTACCCGGACCTCTGCTGACAGGCCACGTCGGCCCGCGCGGTGGCGATCTCCTCCGGCGAGGGGACCGGGGACCCCTTCCAGGCCGGGTCGCCGGCCGCCTTCGAGGGGTGGGCGTAGCCGTACCCCCCGGCACGCATGCAGGCGCGCCACGCGGCGACCGCCCGCAGCAGGCGCGGATCGCTCCTGCTCCGCTCGAAGAGGCGGGCGGCGATCTCGTGGTAGGCGTCGTGGTCGGGTTTCGGGCCGCCGCTCCAGAGCCGCTCGTACGACTGCCGGGCGCAACCGCCCTCGCCGTCGGCGCCGTAGGCGGTGCGCGCCTCGCGGGGGGAGAGCGCCGCGTCGCGGGCGGTTCGGGCGGCGCGGAACTCCCGCAGCGCGGGCGCCTCGGGCGGCAGGTGGTAGCCGTACCGCCGGGCGACCTCCGCTTCGACCAGGCCGTAGCGGGTCCGGTGGGGCGGGTCGAGGGCCTCCGCGGGCGGCGGCGGCACGACGCGCCAGTCGAGGCCCGCGCGGCGCATGCACTCCCGCGTCAGCAACTCCTCGGCGGCCTCCACGGCGTACCGCTCGGGCAGCCACTGCTCGTACGCGTCGAAGGGCAGCCTCAGGGCGACCGCCTCCGGGCCCGGCGGCGGGGGCGGCTCCACCCGGGCCGACGGGGCCGAGGCGGCCGGCGGCGGTGGGGCGGCGGGTGCCGAGCAGCCCGGCAGGAGCAGCAGCGGCAGCAGGGCCGGCAGCAGGGCCGGCGGGGGGACGGCGTGCGGGCGCATGGAACGCGTACTCCTTCACGGCCTGGGTACGGCCCCGGGGCGCGGCGCCCCGAAGAGGGCGGGCACCGCGCCCCGGACCGTGCCCGCTACTGGAAGACGACGCAGCTCGCCACGTTGTCGAACGACGGGTTGTTGGTGTTGTACGTCAGGTCCGAGTCCACGGAGTACTTCTCCGCCGTGTACCGGAGCCCGGAGCACTGGCTGCCGTCTCCGTGCTCGTAGAGGAAGACCGCGTGGCCGGACTCGTTCTTCATCGAGCTGGCCCCGTCGTTGACCGAGCGGGTGGTCTCCCTGCCGGTCGCCGGGTCCCGCCAGAAGTCGTTCTTCAGGAACCGGTCGGTACCGCTGTAGGCGCGGTAGCCGCCCTGGTAGCCGTCGTGCTCGTACAGTTTCAGGACTCCCGCCCTGACCTCCGTCGCACCGGCGGTGTCGGCCCCGGCGGGCTGGGCGGTGCCGAGGAGGGCCGCCGCGGCCATCGGCGCGGTCAGCAGGGCGAGAACGGACTTGTGCCTCATCGGTGTGGTCCTCCGACGTGCGTCTCCCCGGTCGGGAGAAGGTGCCTCCAGCGTGCCGGGGCGGCGCCGGGAGGTCGTTAGCAGCGGGTGCACGCCTCCTTGTCGATCCGTCCACCGCGGGGACCGGCCGGGCGGCCCGTCACCTGGGCGCGCCGACGGGCCGTCAGGCGCGCCGGTTCCCGGACCGGTTCCGGCCGCGCAGCCGCAGCACCACGTACGCCACGAGCGCGACGACGATCAGGACCAGGACGGCCCTGGAGAACATCCCGGCGTACCTCTCCACGCTCTCCCACCGGTCGCCCAGCCAGTAACCGGCGAGCACCAGCGCGGAGTTCCAGACCAGGCTGCCGAGCGCGGTCAGTGCGACGAAGACGCGCAGGGGCATGCACACCAGCCCGGCGGGGACGGAGACGAGGCTGCGGAAGACCGGCACCATGCGCCCGAAGAAGACCGCCTTGGTGCCGTGCCGCGCGAACCACTCCTCGGTGCGCTCCAGGTCGGAGGTCTTCACCAGCGGCAGCTTCGCCCACAGGGCGTGCATGCGGTCGCGGCCGAAGGCCCTGCCGAACCAGTAGAGGACCAGGGCCCCCGCGGTCGACCCGAGCGTGGTCCAGAACAGGGCCGAGGCCAGCGTGAGCACCCCCTGCCCGGCGGCGAACCCGGTCAGCGGCAGGATCACCTCGCTGGGCAGCGGCGGGAAGAGGTTCTCCAACGCGATGACCAGTCCGGCCCCCGGACCGCCCAGGGTGTCGACGAGGTCGGCGGCCCAGCCGGCGATGCCGTCCGCGGACGCCTGCGGTGATGCCGAGGACATGAGGCGCATGGGGGGTCTCCAAACCGGCGGCCCGGCCGCCCGGACGGACGGTCCGGCACCCGCCACGTGGGAAAACAGGTCGGCGACGGCAGAGGCAGGGCCTTTCCGTCCCGGTGGTCTCCTCCGCCCTACCCGCTCCGCGGGAAACCGCACCGCCCGGCCGGCGCGGCGCACGCGGTGGCCGGGCGGCGGCCGGGAGCCCCGGACCGCCTCCCTCCGCGCCGCCGCCGGAGCCGGAACCAGGGCCGGGCCGGAAGCAGGAGCCCAACCGCTTCACGGGGAGGGTGCCCTGACGACAAAGCATCGGGGCGCGGCCACCGCCGCGCCCCGATGCTTTGTCGTGATCCTGACAAGTCAGGCGTGTCGTCGAGCCCACATGGGGGTGACGAAGGAGATGAGAACGGCCGCGATGCCGATCTGGAAGAGGTGGCGGATCCAGTCGATGCCACCCGTGTCACGCACACCGAAGGCGGTGGCGAGCGCATTGCCGGCGACGGCGCCGACGATACCGAGGAGGACCGTCAGCCACAGGGGGATGGGCTGACGTCCGGGAAGGACGAGCTTCGCCAGCAGACCGATGACGAGCCCCGCAATGATGGCCCAGAGAAAAGACACGGCACTCCTTCATTCGTAGTCCCGACCTTCGGGTGACATTCGCTTGCCCCCCGGACGCGGACGTAAGCATGCTCACTTGTGGATCTTCGCCCGGCCGCGCGGCGCGGTGCGGTGCCGTCACCCGCAACGGCTGCGGGGCCGCCCGGAAGGGGCGGCCCCGCAGCCGTTGCGCACGGCACCTTCAACGACCCGCCCACGGCGGGGCGTCGCCCCCCGGCAGGGGCCGTCCCGCCGGAGCCCGGACGCCGTGGTCCACGTCGGGGCGCAGCCCGGTGGGCTGGGGGCCGTACCAGTCCAGGCACAGGACGGTCGCGTCGTCCTCCAGGCACCCGCCGCAGGCGTCGCGCACGGCGGTGACCAGGACCCGGACGACCTCGCGCGGATGGAGGCCGCGGGTGTCGCGGAAGAGGGCGGGCAGGTCGACGCCGGCCGCGGCGCGCTCCTGCATGCCGTCGGTGAGCAGCAGCAGCCGGTCGCCGGGGCGCAGGCGCAGCTCCTGGACGCGGTAGGCGGCGGGGGAGAGGACGCCGAACGGCAGGTCGGGGGAGAGGACCACCTCCTCCACCGCGCCGTCGCGCAGGCGCAGCGGTCTGGGGTGGCCGGCGTTGACCAGCTGGACGCGCCCGTCGTCCAGGCGGACCCGCAGCAACTGGCCGGTGGCCAGGCCGCGGCCGTGGTCGAGGAGCGCCTCGTCGGCCCGGCGGGCCTGCTCCACGATGCCGCACCCGATGCGCCGGGCACCGCGCAGCGCGCCGAGCAACAGGGTGGCCAGCAGGGCGGATTCGGTGTCGTGCCCCATGGCGTCGGTGATGGACAGGTGCAGGATGTCCCGGTCCAGGGCGTAGTCGTAGGTGTCGCCGCCGATGTCGTCGGCCGGCACCAGGCCGCCCGCGACGGAGAACTGGGCACCCTCGCAGCACGCGGCGGAGGGCAGCAGGTGGTGCTGGATCTCGGCGGCCAGACTGGTGGGCGTGCTGCGCCGGCCCCAGTGGTACAGGTCGGTGAAGCGCCGGTCGGTGACGATGATGTACGCCAGCGCGTGGCTCGCCTCGACCACCCGGCGCAGCACCGCCTCGTCGGCGTGCGGCAGCGTCAACTCCAGTACGCCGATGCAGTCGCCGCGGTTGGTGACCGGTGCCACCACCCGGTGACCGCCCCGCCCGTCCGGCTCGACGTGGAGGCGCTGGGACCTCAGGACCTCCTCGTACACGCTTCCCCGCAGGCCGATGCGCGTCACCCGGTGTTCCTCCTCCGCCCCGTCGGCGGTGGTGAGCCGTACCAGCTCCTCGCCTATCAGGTCGACGAAGAGGAACGACACGCGGTCCGCCCCGAACCGCTTCCGCAGGTTCCGGGCCACCACGTCGACGGACTCCACCGGCGAGGCGGACTCCGCCTCTGCCAGGACGTCTCCCAACCCCAGTACGTCACCGCCCACGGCAGCCTCCTTCGGTCGCCGTTCTCCTTCCCCGGCTCCCCGCGCTCTCACCCGGCGGCTCCGCGGCGCCCCCGTCCCGCCGGCGCGGCTCCGCGCCACCACGCGCGACGCCCCCCGGACCGGGTGGCTCCCGGTCCGGGGGGCGTCGCGCCGGCCGGTTCCCCGGCGCGGTCCTCGGCCTTCCGCTACTTGAGGTAGACGAGGCCGTCGGTGGTGACCGCCGGGCGGCCGGCGGTGCCGACGACGACGATCTTCACGGTGTGCTTGCCGCCGGCGGCCCAGGTCTTGGTCCAGATGGCGTCGCGGTACTTGGTGGTGGCGGACTTCAGGTCGACGGTCGCCGCCTTGACGCCGTCGACGTAGACGTGCGCCTGGCCGGAGGTGCTGGCGCGGGAGACGACCCAGGCGGCGGAGCGGCCGGTGAAGGTCCAGGTCAGGGCGGCGTTCTTGGCGGAGCTCGAAAGGGACTTGCCGCCCAGGTAGCTGGTGGAGGACTTGGCCGTCCAGGTGCCCGACCTGACGGCGGAGGTCTCCTGCAGGATCACCGGGGTGCCGGCCACGGCGGCGGTCGCGGTGTTGCCCGCCCGGTCGTGGGCGGTCAGGCTCCAGTTCGTCGCCACGGCGGACTTGGCCGCGTGGGCGGCGGAGTACACCGTCGGCCCGTACGTGGCGGCCACCGGGCTGGTGAGGCGCACGTCCCTCAGCGAGGCGTTGTCGGTCGCCTTCCAGCTCAGCGTGACCGGAACGGCGGCGGTGTTCACGGTGCCGGCGCGCAGCGCGAGCGCGGGCCTGGTGGCGAAGACGGGGGCGGTGGTCTCGGCGACGACGGTCAGCGGGGCGGTCGCGTTGGTGCGGCCCGACCGGTGGACGGCGCGGACCTGGACCGCGTGGGTGCCGGGCGCGAGCGTCGCCTGCGCGGAGGTGGCGGTGGTGGTGGCGGCCACCTTGCCGTCGACGAGCAGGTCGTACTGCTTGACCAGGGTGGCCGGGGTGGTCGCCGTCCAGTTCACGGTGAGGGACGACTTCGTGTAGTACGTCGTGCCCGACAGGCTCGCGCCGGTCACCGACTTGACCGCCAGCCCGGCCACCGGACCGCCGGCCCAGGAGCGCAGGACCGGCAGCTTGCCGTAGAGGGTGTTGCCGGGGCACTGGGTGTTGTAGCCGTCGCGGTGGCCGTGGATCACCGGGAAGGACACCTGGGCGCCCTTCACCCACGTCCTGCCGGAGTAGCTCTGCCCGCCGGCGCCGGCGGTGAGCGTGGTGGTGGCGGCCGGGTCGACGCCGTACTGGCCGAGCTTCCACGCGGCGACGCGGGCGATCGAGGTCAGCGCGGCCTGCGAGGGGGAGACGTCGGTGTAGGTCCCCAGGACCGAGATGCCGGTCGTCTCGGTGTTGAAGCCGTAGGCGTGCGCCCCCAGCACGGGCCGGTCCACCCCGCCCTTGCGGCCCTCGTAGACGGTGCCGCACTTGTCGACGAGGAAGTTGTAGCCGATGTCCTTCCAGCCCAGCTGCTTGACGTGGTACGCGTAGATGCCGCGCACCACCGCGGGCGCCTCGGCGCAGGTGTAGGTGTTGGACGCGGCGGTGTGGTGCACCACCACGGCCTTGACCTTCCCGCCCGGCAGGTACCCGGGGGCCTCGGGGCTGATGGACTCGTCCGCGCCCCAGCCCGCCCGGGAGGTGACGGGCGGCCGCGGCATGGTCGACGGCGGCGCCGGGGGCAGGCTCACCGTGGGAATCGCACTGGTGCTGGCGCTCGGGCTGGGGCTCGCCGGGGGCGTGGACGGCGCCGGGGCCGTCGGCGACGGCGGAGCGCTCGTGACCGGCGGCTCGGTCGGCGTCTCGCTCACCGGCGGGGTCGTGACCGGGGCCTCCTCGGTGGGCGTCACCGAGACCTCCGGCTCCGGTCCCGGGCCCGACTCCGACTCCGCCGGGGCGGGCGTCGTCTCGGCCGGGGTGGGCGTGGCGGTCTCCTCCACGGCGAACGCGGCCGGGGCCATCCCCGACACGCTGCCCGTCTTCGGGTCCACCATGTCCAGCCGCAGTCCCGCCGGGAGCTTCGCGGAGGTCGTCCCGCCCGTGCGCATGCGGACCTCGACCCCGTCGGACGCGCCGACCCAGGCCGGCTCCGTCCCCCCGCGGGCGGCCCCGTCCTCGCCCTGGCCGCTGTCCCCGTCCAGCTGCAGCCACGACGACCACCGCCCCGACCCCGCGGCGCGGGTGCGGACCTCGACCGTGCCGGCGACACGCGCCGACGGGTCGGTCCACGTCACCCCGAGCATGCTGAACGGTTTGGTCCCCTCCTCCTTCATCGTCGCCGAACGGCCGTCGGGGCTCACCGGGATCGGCTCGGTCCGCGCCTCGGCCACGACGGGCCGGGGCGTGCCGCCGCCCGGCCCCGTCGCCGCCTCGCCGCCGACGGCCCCCTGCAGTACGAGAACCCCGGTGACACCCGCCACGGCGGCAGCCGCCGCCAGCACTATCCGACGCCGCTTCACGCAGCCCCCAGCCCTTGAGTCGTGAGGCGCGGACAGTCACCTGCGTCGCGCAGTGTGCACCCCCGCGCCCGTGTGCGTACGCAGGCTACACACCCGAGAGGGGGTTCCCGGCCCCGTTTCCGGGGTCGTGCGCATGAAACGCCGGATACCGGGTAGGTAAGAGGGCTTTTTCTCCTGATGGTGAGTCAGGTCACACCATAGGAAGCTCCGTTGCGCCGCCCGGGTGCCGGGCCGGCCGCGCGGGCACCACGGCGCCGGTGCCCCGGCGGGCGGACGGCCGACCGGCCCCGTACCGGCCGGGGAGCGCGGTGCCGCGGAGTCCGGCCCGGCGGCGGGTCCGGGCTACGGGAGCAGCCCCGCCCTGCGGGCCGCCACCACCGCCTCCAGCCGGGTGTGCGCGCCCAGCTTCCGCATCGCCGACCGCAGGTACCCCTTCACCGTCTCCGGCCGCACCCCCAGCCGCCGGGCCGCGTCGGCGTTGGTCGCGCCCGTCGCCACCACCGCCAGGACGTCCACCTCCCGCGGCGCCAGCCCCTCCCGCGGCGCGCCCGCGCCCGAAGGGACCGGACCCGTGCCCGCGCCCGGAGCCTCCCCGTCCGAACCGGGGGCGCCCGCCGGCGCACCCGCCGCGGCCAGGCGCCCGCACGCCGCCAGCAGTTCGGCGCGCACCACCGGGTCCGCGATGCGCGGCGCCAGCGCACGCAGCNGCC
>NZ_CP095474.1:3885659-3908785 GCF_023614315.1 Streptomyces sudanensis
CCGCCTCCCACGCCGCCGCGCCGCAGGCCGCGGCCCCGCCGGCACCGGGCGCCGGCTCCGCCAGGCGCCGCGCCTCGTCCCGTACCGCCAGCGCCTGCTCCATCTCCCGCGCCACCGCCACCGCCGCGTCCAGCACCCGGCCGCCCAGCGGCTGCGGCGTGCGCAGCGCCCCGTACAGCACCGCCCGCACCCGGTGGCGCACCACCACCGGAACGGCCAGCACCGACCGCAGCCCCTCGGCGGCGACCGGCCCGTCGTACTCGTGGCTGATGTGCCGCGCCGCCCGGTAGTCCGCCACCGCGCACGGCCGGGCCAGCACCATCGACCGGCCGCCCAGACCGCTCCCGGAGCCGACCACCAGCCCGCGCAGGGCCCCGGACGACGCGCCCGACAGCTCCTCGATCCGCAGCCGCGCCCGGGGCCGCTCGTCCAGCAGCCCCCCGAACGCCACCGGCAGTCCCGTGGCCCGGCGCATCCGGAGCAGCGCCGTCCGCAGCTCCGCCGCGTCACTCCGCCGTTCACCCACGCGCACCACTCCCGCCCGCCGCTTCACCCCCGTACGGGGGTAGTGAGACCTGCGTCACCGATTACACGATGGCGCGAACCCGTCCCGCAATGAGGAGGACACATGCCGGACACCGGTGCGACCGAGGAGTTCCGGGCCGCCCGGGACTTCCTGCTGCGGCACAGGGAGGACTACGAGGCGGCGTACGCCGGGTTCGCCTGGCCCCGCCCCGCCCGGTTCAACTGGGCGCTGGACTGGTTCGACGCCATCGCGGCCGGAAACGACCGGACGGCGCTGCACATCGTCGAGGAGGACGGCGCCGAGACCCGGCTGTCCTTCGCCGAGCTGTCCGCCCGCTCCGCCCGCGTCGCCAACCGGTTGCGCGACGCCCACGGCGTACGGGCCGGGGACCGCATCCTGGTGATGCTCGGCAACCAGGCCGAGCTGTGGGAGACCGCCCTCGCCGCGATGAAGCTCCGCGCCGTCGTCATCCCCGCCACGACGCTCCTGGGGCCGGCGGACCTGCGGGACCGGGTGGAGCGCGGCCGGGTCCGCCACGTGATCGCCCGCGCCGCCGACGCCGCGAAGTTCGACGGGGTGCCGGGGGACTACACCCGCATCGCCGTGGGCGGCCCGGCGGAGGGCGCGGCCGACTGGGCGGCGTACGAGGAGGCGTACGGGGCCGGCGCCGACTTCACCCCGGACGGCCCCACCGGGGCGTTTGACCCGCTGATGCTGTACTTCACCTCCGGCACCACCGCCCGCCCCAAACTCGTCGAGCACACCCACACCTCGTACCCCGTCGGCCACCTGGCGACGATGTACTGGATCGGCCTGCGCCCCGGCGACGTGCACCTCAACATCTCCTCGCCCGGCTGGGCCAAGCACGCCTGGTCCAACCTCTTCGCGCCCTGGAACGCCGAGGCCACGGTCTTCGTCCACAACTACGCCCGCTTCGACGCCGCCCGCCTCATGGCCGAGATGGACCGGCACGGCGTCACCACCTTCTGCGCGCCGCCGACCGTGTGGCGGATGCTCATCCAGGCCGACCTGACCGCGCTCGGCACCCCGCCCCGCGAGGCCGTCGCGGCCGGCGAGCCGCTCAACCCGGAGGTCGTCGCCGCCGTGCGGCGCGCCTGGGGCGTCACCGTCCGGGACGGGTTCGGGCAGACCGAGACGACCGTGCAGATCGCCAACAGCCCCGGCCAGCCGCTGAAGCCCGGATCCATGGGGCGGCCCGGCCCCGGCTTCCGCGTCGAACTGCTCGACCCGGTGACGGGGGAGCCGGGCGCCGACGAGGGCGAGATCGCCCTGGACCTGTCGGCCGCCCCCGTCGGCGTGATGACCGGCTACCACGGCGACCCGGAGCGCACCGCCGAGGCCATGGCGGGCGGGTACTACCGCACGGGCGACATCGGCTCCCGCGACGCCGACGGGTACCTCACCTACGTGGGCCGGCGCGACGACGTGTTCAAGAGCTCCGACTACAAGATCTCCCCCTTCGAGCTGGAGAGCGCGCTCCTGGAGCACGAGGCCGTCGCCGAGGCCGCCGTCGTGCCCGCGCCCGACCCGCTGCGGCTGACCGTGCCCAAGGCGTACGTCGTCCTCGCCGAGGGCTGGGAGCCGGGACCGGACACGGCGAGGGCGCTGTTCGCGCACGCCCGGACGGCCCTCGCCCCTTACAAGCGGATCCGGCGCATCGAGTTCGCCGACCTGCCCAAGACCGTGTCCGGCAAGATCCGCCGCATCGAGCTGCGCGAACGCACCGCGCGAGGCTCGGCCGGCGAGTACCGCGAGGAGGACTTCCGGTGACCCGCACCGCACAGCCGTCGTACGCGCACGGCACCGGCGACACGCCCCTGCTCGGCCACACGATCGGCGCCGACCTGGCACGCGCCGTCGAGCGGTTCCCCGACCGGGAGGCGCTCGTCGACGTCCCGTCCGGGCGCCGCTGGACGTACGCCGAGTTCGGCGCCGCCGTCGACGAACTGGCCCGCGCGCTCCTCGCGTCGGGCGTGGAGCGGGGCGACCGGGTCGGCATCTGGGCCGTCAACTGCCCGGAGTGGGTGCTCGTCCAGTACGCCACCGCCCGCATCGGCGCGATCATGGTGAACATCAACCCCGCCTACCGCGCCCACGAACTCGCCTACGTCCTCGACCAGGCCGGGGTGAGCCTGCTCGTCGCCTCCCTTGCCCACAAGACGAGCGACTACCGCGCGCTGGTCGAGGAGGTGCGCGCCGGGCGCACGGCGCTGCGCGAGACCGTCCACATCGGCGACGCCAGCTGGGGCGCGCTGATCGCCCGCGCCGCCTCGGTGGGGGCGGCGGAGCCGGCCGCCCGCGAGGCGCTGCTCTCCTGCGACGACCCGGTCAACATCCAGTACACCTCCGGCACGACCGGCTTCCCCAAGGGCGCCACCCTCTCCCACCACAACATCCTCAACAACGGCTTCTTCGTGGGGGAGGCGCTCGGCTACACCGAGGAGGACCGGATCTGCCTGCCCGTGCCCTTCTACCACTGCTTCGGCATGGTCATGGGAAACTTGGCGGCGGTCTCCCACGGGGCGTGCATCGTCATCCCCGCGCCCTCCTTCGACCCGGCCGCCACCCTGCGCGCCGTCCAGCAGGAGCGCTGCACCTCCCTGTACGGGGTGCCGACGATGTTCATCGCCGAGCTGAACCTGCCGGACTTCGCCGCCTACGACCTGTCCTCCCTGCGCACCGGGATCATGGCCGGATCGCCCTGCCCGGTGGAGGTGATGAAACGGGTCGTCACCGAGATGAACATGGCGGAGGTGTCCATCTGCTACGGCATGACCGAGACCTCGCCCGTCTCCACGCAGACCCGCCGCGACGACGACCTGGAGCGCCGCACCGGCACGGTCGGCCGCGTCCTGCCGCACGTCGAGGTGAAGGTCGTCGACCCGGCGAGCGGGACGACCCTGCCGCGCGGCGAGGCGGGCGAGCTGTGCACCCGCGGCTACGGGGTGATGCTCGGCTACTGGGACGAGCCCGAACGGACCGCCGAGGCGGTCGACCGGGGCCGCTGGATGCACACCGGCGACCTGGCGGTGATGCGGGAGGACGGGTACCTCCAGATCGTCGGCCGCATCAAGGACATGATCATCCGGGGTGGCGAGAACGTCTACCCGAGGGAGATCGAGGAGTTCCTGTACAGCCACCCCAAGGTCGCCGACGTGCAGGTGGTCGGCGTGCCCGACGAGCGGTACGGGGAGGAGGTCCTCGCCTGCGTGATCCCCCGCGACCCGGCCGACCCGCCGACGTACGAGGAGATCGCCGCGTACTGCCGCGACCGGCTGGCGCACTACAAGGTCCCACGCCGCGTGGAGGTCCTGGACGCCTTCCCGATGACGGTGAGCGGCAAGGTCCGCAAGGTGGAGCTGCGGGAACGGTACGGGCGGAACCCGGCCTGACCCCGGGCGGCCGTGCGGATGGGCGGCCGGGCCGGCTCCCGGCCGCTTCGGCGGCCGGGAGCCGGTGGCCGGGTGGTCGAGGGCCGGGCAGTTCCGGCGGCCGGGTGCTTCGGCGGCCCGATGTGCGGGGTGTGCACCCCGCTGCGGCGTCAGCTCAGGTCGCGGCACCCATGCGGCAGAAGAAGGCGCGCTCACCGAACGGTGACGCAGCGTGCAAGGAGCCCCACCGGGCCCGCGGGGCGCCGTTACGCTGAAGCCGAGGTGATTCGATGTCGTCGCTCCGGGAGAACGTCCGAAACCACCGACGCCGCCTCGGCCTGAGCCAGGAAGGGCTCGCCGAGGCCGCCGGCCTATCGGTGGGAGTCGTCCGCAAGATCGAACAGGGCGGTAGCGCACAGGTCGAAACCATTCACATGCTCGCCCGAGCCCTCGGTACCACCACATCGAGCCTCTTCGCAACGGAGGCTCCCGACCCCCTGCATCACCGGGAAGGGGACGGGCCGAAGCTCTCCGAACTGCGCCAGGCCCTCATGCCGCCCATCGGACTGACTTCAGTCGTCGCCCAGCCGACGCAGGCTCCACCTCTGAGCTCCATCGGCCGAGCGATCGAGGACGCGCACACCTTCTACCACGCCGACCGCTACGACTCCGTCGCGAAGGCCCTGCCAGGCATCCTGCGGAACACCGAGGCCGCGGTCGCGCTCTCGGAGGGCGAGGGGGAGAGACGCCAGGCTGTCGCCGTACGCGCCAGAGCCCTCCTCCTGACCGGGAAGTACCTCACCCAGACCAGGCGCTACGACATGGCGTACCATGCCCTCTCGCGGGGCATCCAGGACGCTCGGGACGCCGGCTGTCAGCAAATCGCGGCCACTGGAGTCGTCGGCCTGTCCTGGCTGCTCCTGCGGCAGGACCGCTTCGACGAAGTCGAGCACCTGGCCACCGCGACGGCCGACGAGACAGAGCCGCAGCGCCTGTCGAAGGCCAAGCCCGCCGAGCTGGCGCTCTGGGGAGAGCTCCTTCAGCGTGCGGCGTCCGCGGCGATGCGGAACAATCGTCCGGACGTCGCCCGAGACGTGCGGCGCATGACGGCCACGGTCGCGAGCGCGTTGAGTGTCGAGCACACCGACTTCGGCTCGCACTGGGCCACGTTCGGGCCGGTCACGGCGGAGATGAAGGCGATCGAAGATCTCTCTCTGATCGGAGACGCGCGCGGGGTTCTACGCCGGGCCGATGACGGTTTCGTGGGCAAGGCGGCGATGAAGCGGTTCGGCCATCCCACCTCGAACAACTGGGATCGGCACCGTCTCGACGTCGCGCGGGCTCACGTGCTGCTCGGGAGTCACCAGGACGCGATGGAGGAGCTGAGCGCGATCCGGCGGACCTCCCCGGAGTGGCTGAAGCACCAGACGATGGCGCGTTACATCATGCGCGACATCCTCGCCCGCAGGAAGCGCACCCTGACGCGGGACATGCGGGAGATGGCCTCCCACCTGGAGGTATCCGGGTAACCGCCATGTTCCGTGGCAGTTCTGACGGTCCGTCGCGAAAGTGCCACGCTCCGTGCCTGGAAGGTGGTGGTAGCCGCCCGTAACTTCTTCGCCATGGAGAGCCATAAGGCGACGGAGGCGAAGGCCGGCGACCTGGTCAGGGACCTGCGGCGTGACAGGAACGGCGTGGTGATGGACACCTGGGGCGGACGCCTCTACTTGAGGCCGTTGACCGGTGGTCGAGAGTGGAGCGCACCGCCCCAGAAGGTCCGACGCCTGACGGCTCGCGAGGAGCTGTCGGCGCGACTCGCCGTACGCAACGCGCTGGCGAGGAGGTACCCGTGACGAAGTACGCAGGCGTCCTCTTCATCATCATGATCGCCGGCTCGTGTGGCCTGGTGATCGATGCGCTCCTGACGATCGCCCCATGAACCGGCTGCCTGCGTGGGGGCCGATCCTCCTCGGCTACCCACTCCCGGACCCGCGCGGGCGTGCCTTCTACCCCCCCACCCGGTCGAATGGCCCCAGACAGGGACAGGTCGAGCGGCCGGGCGGGCGACACAGCGTATTCATGCACCACCCGACGACGGAAGGCAGCGACGTGACCACCACCAACGTACGACCGGAGCAGGCGACAAGCCTCCTCGCTCCCGAGACGCGGGCCGACCTCATCTCTTTCGTCCGCGACGAATACTGGCCCGAGCTCACCGACGACCTCGGCGAGCGCGGCGTGGACCAGATGATCGCGTTCCTCGCCGCGACCGGCACCACCGAGGAGAAGATGGCACCGAGCCTGCGGGTCGACCAGTTCTGGCACGCCTTCATGCTGCACACCGCCCCGTACGCCGCCTTCTGCGACGCGCTCGGCACCGGGTTTATCCACCACGTTCCGGACCGGAGCTCGCACAACCCCGTCGAGGGCCGGAAGGTGCTCGCCCGGACCCGCGACATCATCGAGGCGGCGGGCTTCGAGGTCGACGTCGACTTCTGGCCGGCGGAGGGGAAGGCCGACTGCACCCAGAGCTACGCCGGATGCACCGACAGCCCGGTGGCCAAGGGCAAGTAGATCCATGATGTACGCGGCCGCCCGGTGCACGTCGCCGGGTGGCCGCGCCCCCGGACGAGAACGGAAGACGAGTGCCTGACACCCGCAGCGCAGCGTGGGACACGTACGCGGCGAGCAAGCCCAACCGTCGCGAGACGAACGCGAGGGGCGAGAAGACGTGGTTCAACTGGACCCAGCACCCCGATCACGGGCCCGGCGCCACGCTCTTGGACCTGCGCGAGGGACAGAGCGTCCTCGATCTCGGATGCGGATCGGGTGGGAATCTCGCCCACCTCGCCACCCTGGGGATGCGCGCGGTGGGAGTGGACGTGTCCCACGCGCAGATCGCCAAGGCCAGGGAACGCTGGCCGGACGTCGACATGGAGATCCACAGGGGCGACGCCCTGGAATTCCTGGCGGGTCGGCCCACGCAGTTCGACGCGATCTTCTCCGTATTCGGCGCGGCCTACTTCACCGACCCTGACCTGATGCTCCCGGCCGTGCACAAGCGACTGAAGCCGGGCGGAGTGTTCGCCATGTCGCAGAACCCGCCCATCGACGGCTGCTACGGCTGCCAGGCGTCGTTCATCCCGCGCGGCCCGGATGAGGACCCGGCCATCGTGAAGCGTTGGGACTACCCGAGCGACGTCTGGGCCGTGCTGCTCAAGCAGCACGGCTTCGAGGAGGTCGCCGTCACCGTCCTGCCGGCCCCAGAGGGTCGGAAGAAGCGGATCGGCACGCTGCTCGTCCGCGGCCGGCGCGGACGCGGCTGACTCACCGCACCGAGAACGCGAAGCCCCCGGGCGCGCTCTTGAGTTCTGGCAGCCGTCGCAACACCCCGGCGGTGCAGTCCTCGCCGGTGGAACCCTCGGGGGCCGGCGGCTCCGGTGGCCGGGAGTCGGCGGCCGGGTGGCTTCGGCGGCCCGGCGGCCGAGGTGTACGCCCTGCTGCGGTGTCAGCTCAGGTCGCGGCGCATGCAGACGCGCGGCCAGCGGTCCAGGCCGTGGGCCGCCTCGGCGTGCCGGATCGCGCGCAGCCCGTCGGTGAGTTCCCCCTCGTGGAGGACCCGGAACCCGAGCCGGGCGTAGTACGGGGCGTTCCACGGCACGTCTGCGAAGGTCGTCAGCGTCAGCGCCGGTACGCCGCGGGCGGCGGCGTCCGCCGCCAGGTCGCCGATCAGGGCGCGGCCCACGCCCCGCCGGGCGGCGTCGGGATGGACCGATACCTGCTCGATGTGGACGGCGCCGTCCACGTCGTCCCAGAGCAGGTAGGCGACGGGACGCCCGCCGTCCTCCGCGACGCGGACCCGGCCCGCCGCGCGGTAGGCCTCCAGGGTGCCGAGCGGCGGCGGGTCGTCGTCGGCGACGGCGTCCATGCCGAGCGCACGGAACGCCTCGCCCGCCGCGCGCTCGATCCCCTGGAGGAGCGGCAGGTCCGCGGGGCGGGCGGGACGCGGGCACACCGCTCACGCCCCGCGGGCGAGGAGATCGGCGGCGGGGGCGTTGACGGGCTGCGGGGTGCCGGTGAGGTCCATGGCGAACAGCGGCAGTCCGACCCCGTCCGCGCGGGCGCGGGACGCGTCCTCGTATCCGGCGAGCGAGAAGTACGCGGCGACCGAGGAGGAGGCCAGGCCTTCCAGCCACAGGCACTCCACGGCGCGCAGCGGCACGGGGCGGGTCGTCGGATCGACCTGCGCGACCAGGCCGGGGCCGCGCAGCTCGACGGCGGGCGTCATGGACGACCGGCGCTCCTCGGGCTGCACGACCTCCCGGAAGCCCAGCCAGCGCAGGTAGAGCGCGGCGGTGGTCACCACGTCGCGGGTGGTGCGGATGGTGACCGGGGTGAAGGCGGGGCGGCCCGCGGCGGTCCGCCGCGGCTCCGGGGAGGCGGCCCGTACGGCGGGGACACCCGTGCCNGGGNGGGCCGTGCCGGGGAGGGCCGTGCCGGGATCGCGGGGACCTCGCGGCTCGACAGGACCCCGGGACNCCCCGGGACTCGCCGGGGCCCCGGGAGTCCCGGGGCTCGGCGGGGCCGCCCCGGTCGGTGTCGCCGGGCGTTTCGGCGGGGACCGCGGTCGCGGCGGGGCTTGAGGGTCCCGCGTCCGCGTCACCGAGAGCGGGGCCGGGCGCGGGACGGACCGGCAGACGCAGCACCGTGCCGCACGGACAGCCCAGCTCAGGCTGCGGCCAGTGGTCCCGGCGCCCGCACGCCCCGCACCGCGCCGTCACCCACTCGTCGCTCCAGGTGCGGCGGATGACCGGCGCCGGAGGGTGATCGTGCGCCAGGGGCAGCACCACGGGCGCCCCGCACGCGCACGGATAGACGGGCGGTGCGTACGCGTGCGCCCGCCGGCAGGCCGGGCAGCGCACCGGCACGTTCTCTCCCACGGTGACCGCCCCCTTCGTTCCACGCCCATCGTCCACCACCCCGGGCGGCCGGGGTGGGCATTCGGCCACTCCCCGGCGCGGGCCCGCCGCCCCTGCCCGGAGTCGGTCCGCGTGCAGCCGGCGGCGGCCCCGCCGGTCCTTCCCGCTCGCCGGGGAAGCCGTTTCTGTGCCATGGCCGCATCCCGGACGGGGTAGGAGTAGCACATGAGCGACATCGTGGACGCCGACGAACTCCTCCGCCGCATCCGAGTGGTCCGCGACTGGGCCAGAGAGGAGGAGGAGAACGTCGCCGACGACACGGCGGCGACGGCCTACCGGGTGGTCCGCGAGGTGCTGGAGAGGATCGTGGACCCCAGCCACCGGACCACCCGCTGACGGCGAGGTTCCGTCCCCCCCCGTGTCCGCCACGGCGCAGCCGCCGCGAACGCGGCGGGCCGCGGGCCTCCCGACCGGCAGGCGGGACGCGGTGGAACGGCGCCCGCGCCGCAGGGTGCGGGCGCCGTTCCACCGCGCCGTGCCGGGAGTGGCTTCCCTAGAGCGGAGGGCCGGGACCCGCGGAGGACCGGAACCCGCGGTACGGGCCGGGGCGGGCCCGCCGTACGGCCGCCACCGCTCGCCGCCCCTTCCGGGGCCGCGCTCACCGGTCCCTCCCCAGTTGCCGACGGCACTCCTCGGCGAGGCGCGGATAGGCCTGCGCGATGGCCGCGTACACCCGCTGCCGCAGCAGCCGCTCGGCCTCCGCCCGCCCCGAGCCGGCGAACAGCCCGTCCAGCAGCGTGTCGTACGACCGCAACGCGCCGCGCAGGTAACCGACCTGCCACCGGGCCAGGTCCCCGCCCGGACCGTCGTCCGCCCCGGCCCCACCGGTCCGCCGCCGGTACCGCACCGCCCGCCGCTCCAGCTCCGCGGGCGGCAAGATGGGCACCCGGATCGGTTCGGCCCGCAGCGACGCCAGCACGGCCCGCCGCCGACTCTCCGCGGCGACCCGCACCCCCGCGCTCCCCGAGGCGCCGCCGGCCCGCGCGCACACCCCGAACTCCCGCGCCCGCTCCACTGCCTCCACCCGGGCCAGCAGGTACAGCCGCACGGGCGCCCCCACCCCCCGCCGGGGACTGCGCCCCTGGACGTCCGGCTGCCCCAGCACGTCCCGCACCATCCCGTCGGTCCACCCCCGCGCCCGCAGTCCCTCCAACGACACGAACGTCGTACGGTCCGTCACGACAACCCCCCAGATCGACTACTTTCCGTGACGAATCCAGTGAAGCGCACCCCACTGACAACACCGCCGACATCCCCCGCCGCCCGCGCCGCCGAGGCGTCCGCGCCCCGGTCTCGGCCGGTCGCGGCCCAGCCCGAGGGGACGAGCGAGACCACCGGCCGCGGGACGGTCGAGGTGATCACCAAGGTCATCGAACTCACCGGCAAGCTGTACCAGATCGTCAACAACGCCATCGAGTGCAACCAGAACCGCTCCGGCTGTGTGAAGTCCCTGATGGAAGGCTCCTTCTACGAGGCCGGCCAGCGCTACAACGTCATGGTCATCAACGACGCCAACCGGTACAGCGGCAACCTCCACGGCGTCGTGTACGACGCCAAGGTCCGCGGCATCCACGGCACCTACCGGGTGATCGTCTTCGAGTCGGGCCAGTTCACCAACCACGGCGACGGCGGCTGGATCAACCGGGCCTTCCGCGGCTGGTTCGACCGCGACGGCGGCTACGTGAACTTCTACCGCTCCTGGTGACCGGCCGCGCCACACCCCGGTCCCGCACCGCGCGCACCCTCTCCCCGGGCCCCGGCCCCGACAGAACAGGAAGCCCAGCCATGCGTCGCAAGACCAGCCTCTCCGCGCTCGCCCTGACCACCGTCGCCCTGGTCGGAGCCGCCGCGCTCCCGGCCCAGGCCGCCGAGCGCCCCTCCGCCCCCCCCCGCCTCCGCCCCCGCGGCCCGGGAAACCGGCTTCGAGGCCGCCGGCAAGAGCGTCAGCGTCAGCGTCTCCATGGACCAGCTCGGCCGTGGCCGTGCGATCGCCGACGCCCTGCGCGGCATCGACACCGGCGACCGCGGCGCGTTCGTCCGGGAGGCGGTCGACAAGGCCTTCGAAGCGGCCGGCGGCCGGCACAACGTCATGCTGTTCAACCTGAGCCACAACTACGAGGGCCGGTTCCAGGGCACCCGGCTCTACGCCAACGTCAAGTGGGGGAACGTCCACTACGGCCTCTGGGTCTTCGAGTCCGGGGAGTTCACCGACAACGGCGACGGCGGCTGGATCAACTGGGGCTTCCGCGGCTGGTTCGACCGCAACGGCAGCCACGTGAAGTTCCACCGCTCCTGGTGACGCGGAGCTGAGGCACCGGCCACGCGCCTCCGCCGCCACGCACCGCCACCGGCCCCCTCGGACCCCGCGGCCCCGAGGGGGCCGCCGGCCGCCCGCGCCCTCCGCGTCAGCAACGCGACGGCCTCCTCCCACGCGGCGGCGCTCAGGTCGGCGGGCATGGTGACGACGACCCGTACGGGCCGTTCGGTCACCCACCGGCGCACGGCCCTCGGCGCACTGGTCGCGGGCGGCCGGCCACCGCGGTCCGGGCCCGGTGAACCCGCTGCCGAGGCGCCGCGCGTGCGCGGTGGGCGGCGGCAGCCCCGTGGTGCCGAGGAGGTCGCCGGGGGCGGCCGGTCGCGGCCCGGGACGACCTCGCGGTGAGGGGTACGGGCGACCGGCCGGGAAGGCCAGCGGGCCGCGTGTTCGGGCGCCCTTCGAGGGGTGCAGGGCGCTCCGTGCGGGGCGCCGACTGCGGCCCCGGGACGGACCGATCGGCCGGGGAGGGCCGCCCGGGCCCGTCACGGGCCCGGATCTCCGTGCGACGCGCCTCTTCACGAGGGGGACGGCCTTCCGGCTCGCGGACGGCCGGCCGCGAGCCGGAAGGCCGCGTCACCTCAGGTCGTCGAGGAGGCCGTCCAGGACCTCCTTGAGGGCCGCGGCGTTGGCCGGATCGAACCACGCAGTGCGGACCCGCTCGTTGCTCCCTCGGGGTGTCTCGTGGTCGGCGGCGAGCCGATGCAGGGAGCGGGTCCCGTCCTCCAGCGAGCGGCCGACGTTCCGGAAGAGGCCGCGCACGTACCGGTCGGCGGTGTCGGGGGCGATGCCGTGGCCGGTGGCCCACGAGGTGAGCGCGGCGAGGTAGGCGTAGTGGGCGGTGAGGGTCCCGGTCAGGGCGGAGAAGACGTTGAAGGCGTCCTCGTCCGCGACGGGGAGCACCCCGCCCAGCCGTCCGAAGAGAGTGTCCACCACCGGGTGCGAGGGGCAGGTCACGGTGACGGAGCGGCGCTCGCGCACGGCGGGCAACGGGATGGCGCGGACGATCGGGGCACCGGTGGCGAGGGTCCGGCGCAGGTCGTCGACGGCGACGCCGGCCATCACGCTGACCACGGTCCTGTCGTCCTCCACCACCAGTCCGGCCAGTGCCTCGTGGCGGTCTTGGCGGCGCACGGCGATGATCACCAACTCGGCGCGGTCGACCACCTCCTGGTTGCCGGAGCACACGTGGACGTCCTCGAACCGCTCGGACAGTCCGGCGGCGACGCGGGCTCCCCGGGGGGAGAGGAAGACCTCCGGTGACGCGTCGCCCCCGCTGCGCAGGCCCTCGACGATCGCCCTGCCGATCTCGCCCGCTCCTATGATGCCGATTCGCTGCACGGTGTCGTCCTCCATGGTGTGCGGTGGTCGCGGTTCGCGTCAGTGCGATGCGGTGTGATGCGATGCGATGCGGCCGTGGCGGCCGTGGCGGCCGCGCGCGGAGCCGAACGGAGCCGAATGGAGCTGCCGCCACGTCGGCCGTCGGCGGGCAGCGGCCCCTCGGCGGCGCGACGGAGAGGGACGGCGGCCCCGCGGGCGCCGATCGTGCCCAGGCCGCCGGGGCCGAGCCGGGGAGGCTGTCGGGGCGTCGGGTCCGAGGGCGGGGCGCCGTCCCTCCGTCACTTCACCAGGGCCGCGCGGAGGAAGGCGAGGATCTCCGCCCGAGCGTCCCCGGCCTGTGGCTCCACACCGGGCAGGGTGAGGAACGCGTGCTTCGCTCCCGGGTACTCGGAGAGCCGCACGAGGGTCCCCGCTCCGCGCAGCCGCTCGGCGTAGCGGCGGCCGTGGTCGGCGAGCGCGTCCCGGGTGGGCACCACCACGAGTGCCGGGGCGAGCCCGCTCAGGTCGTCCGCGTACAGCGGCGAGACCGCACGGGCGTCGGCTCCCGGCGGGACGGCGAGCCGCTGCAGGAGCCGCAGTTGCGGCAGGACCCGCGCCGGACTGCTTCCGTACTCGGCGATCGAGGGGTGGTCGAACATCGTCCCGGTCACGTCGACCAGGGGGTTGACCAGTACCTGCGCCGTGAGTTCCAGGCCGGCCTCCCGGGCCCGGACGGCGGTCAGCGCGCTGATCAGCGCGCCGCAGCTCTCGCCGAAGACGGCCGCGCGCGCCGGGTCGGCGCCCCACCGCGCGGCGTGCCGCACCACGTGCCGGAGCACGTCCCAGCCGTCGTCGACGGCGTCCGACAGCGGGCTGCCGGGAGCGAGGAGGCGGTGCTCGACGGAGACGACGAGGGCGGGCAACCGCGCGGCGAGGCGGCTGTTGGTCCAGTCGCACTGCACCGCCGTGCCCACGAAGCCGCCCCCGTGGACGTGGACCACGAGCGGCAGGTCGGTCCGGACCGGGGTGCCGCCGCCTCCTGCTGGGGCCGGTCGGTGGACCCGGACCGGCAGGTCGCGGCCGGGCAGCGCGACCTCCTGCCAGGCGATCGCGGCGCCGGTGTCCGGCTCTCCCAGGATCGCCCGTGCCGCGCCGGAGGCCCGGAAGCGGTTCTCCGCGTCGCGGTAGGCGCGCAGTTCCCCGGCCGTGATCACCGAGAAGTCCGGCTCCGGCGGCCGTGTCGCGGCAGTGGTCCCACCCATGTGTCCTTCTCCCCTCCGAGCCGCATGCCGGGTACGCCACGACGGGCGAACACCAGTGCCCTCATTATGCACGCACTGCGTGCATCGACAAGTGCATGGATAAGCTGAGTCCGACGAGAGGGGTGAGATGACGGGCCGAAGGCGATGGTCGACCGAGGAGATCCTGGACACGGCGGTGGGGCTGCTGCGCACGAGCGGCGCCGAGTCGTTCAGTGTGCGCAAGCTCGCCGAGGCGCTCGGGACCGACTCCTCCAGCCTCTACCGGCACTTTCGCAACAAGACCGAACTGCTGCGCGCGGTCGCCGACCGGATCCTGCTGGCCGCCATGGACGGGCACCGCCCCGAGGGCGACTGGAAGCAGCGCATCACCGCCCTGTCCCTGCGCCTGCGCGAGGCGTTCGGCGAGCAGCCCCAACTCGCCGCGGTGTGGGGGCGCTACGGTTCCGGCGGCACCGGCTCCCGACGGGTCATGGAAGAAGTGCTGCAGGCCCTGCGCGCTTCCGGTCTGCCCGACGAGGAGATCCCGGTGCGGTACCACCGCCTCGTGATCCTCATCGCCGCGCTGATCGCCTCCGAGGCCGGCATGAGCACCGTCCCCCCCGAGGAGTACGAACAGGGCATGGAGCAGTTCCGCGTCGCGGTGTTCGGCGCCGACCCCGAACACTTCCCCGCCCTGGCCCACTTCGCCCGTGGCATCCGCCCGCTCGGAGCGGACCGCCGGCCCGCGTTCGAGGAGATCCTCGCCGCCCACCTGGCCCACGTCGAGGCCCGGATCCCCTGACGCCCCAGGTCAGTACACCTGGATCAGCACACCCGGATCCCGAGCGCGCTACGGTCGGCTCGCACCGGTGCCGGAGGCCGCCGTGCCGGCCGGTGAACCGCGGGTGCCGGGTCCGCCCCGTGCCCCCTGCCGATCGGCCCGCCCCCACGGCTCCGGCCCGTAGCGCCGCTTCCGTCCCCGAGGGGGCGCGCCCGCGCCCTGCGGACTCCGTCCGGGGCGGCGGCCGGCACCGCGTTCCGCAGGCGTCACGGGCAGGAGGCTCCGGAACGGCTCTTCGGTGAGGCGGGGACCGGCCCCTTCGGCCCCTTCGGCCCCACCGACCCCTTCGAGCGTCGGTCGCCCGGGACGCCGGCCACGGCGGTCGCCGTGTGCGGTCGCGGGACGGGGGAGGGGATCCGGCCTCCGTCCGGTCCGCAGGCGACGGCGCCCCGGCCCGCGACCCGGGGGTCGCCGACCGGGCCGGTGTCCAGCCTCGTCGCGCCGACGACGCTGTAGGAGGCGTGGGACTTCCCGCCGAGTGGCGGTCCACATCCGGTCCTTCACCCGGTCGGCCCCTGCTCGAGGTACGTGAGCGGGCTCGAAGGACACCGCGGCGACGGACGGGGCCGCTACCCGCCCGGACCGCGTGGGGCCGGAGCCTCACGACCGCCGCCCCGCCGCGACCGGTGCCGCCGACAGCCGGTTTCGGACTCATCCGCGCGTGTCGCCCCAAACCTTTCAGGTACTTCGCCGAAGTCAGTAGCGTGCTCCTCATGACTATGGGGGTCGGACGGAAACGGCCGGCGGTGTGAGCGCCGGGGGAACGACGGAGCCGAGCATTCATCAGCTGCGCCTCTTTCTGGCGCTGAGCAGGGAACTCCACTTCGGCGCGGTCGCCGCGCGCCTGTGCATCACCCAGTCCGCTCTGAGCCAGCAGATCCGGGACCTGGAGAAGCGGTTGGGGGTGAAGCTGTTCGAACGGACCAGCCGGTCGGTGTCCCTCACCCCGGACGGACGTGCCATGGTGCCCGACGCCGAGAGGGTGCTCGACGCCATGGTGCTGTTGCGCCAGACGGCCGACTCGCGGCAGCGCCAGGTCTCCGGACGGCTCGTCGTGGGGACCATCGGGGCCGAGGCCGCCATGCCGTCCACCCGCGGTGTGCTGAGTGTCCTGCGGGACCGTCACCCCCGGCTGGCGGTGGAACTGGTCAGTCTGAGCCTCATCGACCACATGAGCGCCCTCCTCCGGCAGGAGGTCGACGTGCTCTTCCACCGTGCCCCGGTACCGGACGGAGTGGAGGCGCACCACCTCGCAACCGAGCCGCGGGTGGCCTGTCTGCCCGTCGACGACCCCCTGGCCGCGGCGTCCCGCCTCACGCTCGCCCGGCTCGCCGGCTACCCCGTGGTCGACATGCCCGAGCAGGTGCCGCGGGTGTGGTGGGACTTCTGGGCGGTGGACCCGCGCCCGGACGGCAGCGCCGTGCGGTATGGCCCTGTGGTGCCGGACCTGGAGGCGTTGCTGCACGCCGTGGCCTCCGGGGAGGCCATCTGCTTCCTGCCCGCCGCGGCCCGTGACTTCTTCCCCCGCCCCGGTGTCCGGTACGTCGATGTCACCGACCTCTCGCCGTCCGCATCGGTCCTGGCCTGGCTCGCCGGCAACCGCGACGAACCCACGATCCGGGCGGTCCGGCAGGCCGCGCGTATCTTCACCCGGCAGGCGGCGGTGCCTCCCGGCGGACCGGCGGAACGACTCCCGTCGGGGGCGTCGCACGTCCGCTGACGCGGTTCCGCTCCGTCACCGCCGCCCACTCGCGGACGCCGCGGGTACCGGCCCGGCCGGCCGGCACCCGCGGCGCACGGGAAGGAGGGTCAGCAGGAGCCGACCCAGCGGTGCGAGGAGACGTTGTCGTTCATCGACTGACCGCCGCCCGCGCCGTTGTGCTCGAAGTAGTCGTAGCGCATGTCCATCAGGTCTTCGCCGTTGCGCAGGCAGTACGAGGCACCGCCGTACCCGGCGTCCCAGTAGAGCCGCACGTGGCCAAACGCCCCCGCGTAGCCGTTGTTGAGCACCGACGACGCCTGGTTGCGCATGTTGCGGTCCGACCAGTTGGAGCTGTTGCCGGACCAGGCGGCCATTCGGCCGCCCTTCCACGCGTGCTCCCACGCGTAGAGGTTGCCGTCGGCCGCCGCGGCCTGCTCCGACATCGGCGCCGACGCCTCGGTGTTCGCTGCGAAGGCGGTGGTCGGCGTCAGGAGCGCGGCCGTGAAGACCGCCGCGAGCAGGGCCCTGTTGTGCTTCATCTTCATGTCGCTGTCTCTTTTCCGGTTGGTTGTCACTCGGATTTCCTCAGCTCCGCTCGGGGGAGGGGCAGGCACGGCCCGCGCTCCCTGGCGGTGAGGTCTTGGGGTCCCGGCCCGTCAGCGGGCCAGGACGGTGCGGGCCGACGGCAGGGCGCCGGTGCGCAGGCGCTCCACGAGGTCCACCTCGGCACGGTGCTCACGCCGCACCTCCCGGCCGTGGCGGTCCTCCAGGCGTTGCACGGTGGAGGCCAGACCGCTGCTGCGAGCGCACCCGGCCTCCTGTACGGCGACACGGACCTCCCGCGCCGTGTCGCCGGGCTCGTCGGTTCCGAGGAACTCGGCCCTGGCCTGCGCCGGGCTCCGGTAGGGCAGACCGTTCCCCCGCATGCACACCGACCACTTCCCCATGGCGCGGGTGAAGTCGGGGTCGGTGGTGACGCGCTGCCGCGTGAGGGCGCCCAGATTGTCGACGACGGTCTTGGCCGCGAACCAGGCGGTCACGTCCCCGTACAGGGTGCGCCACGCCTCCACCCGGCAGCCGGTGGTGCTGTGCCCGATCACCACCCCTCCGGGGAGTTCGGCGCGCAGCTTTTCCCGGCCCGATCCGTTGAGGGCGGCGATCGCCGCCCGTTGCCGGTCGACGGGCAGGCCGCGCAGGTAGACCCGGTTGGGGTCCTCGGCGCGGAGCCGCCTGATCCGTTCCTCGAAGAGGCTGCCGTAGCCGTACCGCTTCGCCCACGTCGGGTCGTCGACGACGTAGGGGAAGTCACGGGCTTCGGGCAGCGGGTTCTCGGGCACGGCCCACAACCGGAACCCGGCCGCCCGCATGCACCTGCGCTGGAGTTCCTGCTCCGCGTCGTGCAGCAGGCTCCGCTCCCGAGCCGTCGTCGGCCTCGCGGCCGACGGGGTGGGGGTTGCCTCCGGCTTCTCGGCGGCCACCGGCCCACCGTCGGCCACCGGCCCGCCGGCGCAGCCGGTGGCCACCGCCGTCAGGGCCAGGACCGTCATGGCGGTGGCCGCGCTTCTGCGGCATCGCGTCATCGTTCTGTGCCTTCCGTGTCCGCCCGCAGGGGGCGGTGTCCGCTCGTACCGGGCGGCGTCACCGCCGTCGAGAGGTGCTCGTGACCCGCTCAGCAGATCGGCACGTTGGGAAGCTGGTTGCCCGGTGAGCTGATGTAGATGTTGGTGATGTAGCCGCCGTACTGCGGGAGGTAGGCCCACCAGTCGTTGGTGTAGGGCGGGATGGACACCTGCTCGCCCCTCTTCTGGCAGCCGACCAGCACTTCCACGCCGGCGGGCAGCGTGGTCAGCTCTTCGGGCTCGGTGGACGGCAGGGGCCGGACCCGGGGGCCCGATCCCCAGGTGCCGAACCAGGTGCCGGTGGGACGGACTCCGCCGGGGACGTGGAGCGAGCGGGTCAGCCTGCCCAGGTCCGTGTAGGCCTTGCCGTACGGGGTGCCGTCGGGGTGCAGGGTGAGGACGGCCACGATGGAGCGGTCCCCGGTTCCCACCGTGCCGGTGGTGTGCAGCGCCTCACGGACCAGGTCCACGTTGTTCACCGCCTCGGTGCGGGAGGCATCGGCCGTGATCGCGGAAGTACCGGTGGCCGATGCCGTGGGGGCGCAGCCCCCCGACTTGAAACCGGACCAGCCCTGCTTGACCGCCCACGGGCGGTTGAACGCGCCTGCGATGCCGAAGTGCTGGTTGAAGTCGTCGGCGGCGCAGCGTGTGGCCTGCCGCAGGTTGCCCATCACGTAGTCGCGCACGGGTGCCGGCGCGGCGTCCAGCAGGTGGCGGTAGATCCGTACGGTGTCCGCGGCGGTGATGGCGGTGTAGCCCCAGTAGCCGGAGAGGGTTCCCGTAGGTGCTGCGGTGTGGGTGAGCCCCAGCCGCGAGACCATCCGGTCGACGATGGTGCCCTGGCCGTTCTGCACCCAGTAGTGGGTGGCCTCGTCGTCGTCGCTGCTGCGGAGCATGACGTCCAGCCGGGCGCGGTCGGTGGTCGTGAGGTCGTAGGGGCTCCGGTTCCACAAGTGGTCCAGCGCGATGAGGAGTTTGACCACCGAGGCCGCCCGGAACTGCTGGGTCGTGTTGAGCTGCTCGGTGAAGGTTCCGGTCTGGCGGTCGAACACCGCCACCCCGGCCGTCACCCCCGCCGGCACCTCGACGGTTCGCGGCGCTGCCGGCGCGGCCGCCGCCGGCGGCGGCGCGACGGAGACCAGGCACAGGGCCGCCGTCAGGGCGAGGAACGCTCGCGCCGCGGTTTTCGTCCGAAGGGAAAGGAGCATGGATGGTCCCCGTTCTGCGGTTGGTGTCCGGCCCGGCGGCCGGCCCGTGGTCATGGGGCACGGCTGCGTGGACCCGGGCGTCCCGATGCCCGGTCGATGTCGTACGTGCGGGGCGAGCGGTGTCGTGCGATCGGCGCCGGGAACCGGCGCCGACGGGGCGGCCTCAGGGGTGGCGAACGGCGCGGAACCCGCTCGAAGGGCGGGGTCCCCGTGCACCGGGCACTCCGGTGGTCCTCCCGGAACACGTGGGCGGGAACCCGCGGACACGTCACGGGCGGGGTCCGCGCCGGCGTACCGGGATCTCCCGGCCACCCGGCGCGAGAAGCGGCTCCCGCCGAGAGGGGTGGGATCAGGACGGACCGGTCGTCGCACGGCCCCGCAGAACGGCAGTCGCCCTCGTGGCATGCGTGTCCGTCATCGTTTCCTCCCCCCCCCGGTCATGTGCGGCGACGCGAACGCGAGTGCTCCGTCCCGTACCGACGGTGGCGGCCCCGGCTCCGCGAGGCGCCTCCCCGACCTTCGCACGGCGGGCCGCCCCTGTCAGGCGCGCCGGCCATGCGAGATGGCGCGTGACCGATAAGGCGGCCCTTATGACCGCAGCCCGGACCGTGCACGGCGGGGAGGGGACGTGGCAGGCGCCGGGCGCCGGACTCACCCGCGGGGCACACGCCCCCCCTACTCCCACGTTGCTCCGTCAGGGTCGCCCGGGGCCGTTGCCGGCCTCGGCGGCGTGACGCACCACCCGTTCTGGCGAAAGCGACACGAGGACTCCGCGACGTGCCCCTTCGGAAGGGATGCGCTGCTCCGTCCGCCCCACGACGGCCGGGTTCGTACGTCGATCACGATCATGTCGGAGGCCGTGTTGCTCGATCACGGTCCTGTCGGGAGGCCGGGACGGGGTTGTCGCGGACGGAGCCGTTCCCCTGCCATCCGGCGGGACAAGCATCTCGATCCGGAGACGTCGCACCGGGCACGTGGCTCTGTTCGCGAGAACGAGCAGCACTTCTACGTCGGTTCGGGAGGCGGGTGGCGCTTGCAGCCTGGCTGGAATGTTCACGAGTTTCGACAGCACCCAGGCTGCCGGGAGGCCCCCGTCGACAAGGGACGCGGGGTCGGGAAGCGTTGACAGTTGGGCGGGGGTGCGCCGTGCTGGGCTACGGATGCGCCTGCCGACCCCGGTCCGCTTCGGCGCGAGCCACTTCGGCGTCGTACTGACCCGCGTCGAAACGGAGTTCCGGCGGGGATGGAGCACGGGGTGTGCGCCGCCCACGGAACCTCCCCGTCCGACCACTGCACGGCCACGGTCAGGAAGCCGCAGTAGTCACCCGCGCAGTCGGGTTCCCTCGGCCCAAGGCGGCGTGCTTCGTCAATCGCCCGTAGAGGGCTGGGACCGCCGGCCGGCAGCACATCAGCCGCGTACGGTCCGCGGCCGCTTTCACCGGCCGCTTCCTCGACCACGTCCTCGCCGTTGACCCAGGACCGTAACCGGGCAGGGAACCGGGGGCCCGGCGGTAACACCTCGATCTCCAAACGATCGAACATCGGAACACCCTACGAGGTGTGCCGGCGTCAACGCGCGGCCCGGCTGGCGCCTACCTCCACCCGGTCGGCGGGAAAGCCCACGCGGTGCCTCCCGTTCTCGTGAACATCGACCCAGAGCCGATCCGGCTGCCTCCCGAGATGGTGAACAACCGCTGTCGAAACCCGTGCACAGAGCCACAGCCGGCGACTCTGCCGTTCGAGGAAGTCGCGCGTGGTGCCACGCTGACGTCGGAGACCGGTCGCGGCGAGGCCGCCCCCAGTACCACCCCGCTCCGGTCCGGAGCGACCACTTGGAGCCGGAAGCCCCCGTGTGCGGCGCCGGAAACCTCCCGTGTGCGGGATCCCGCCCCTCCGTTCCGGTACGAACCGCCCCGCCGGCCTCCGGCCGGGTTCCGCACCGGCGGAAGGCCGCTGCCACCGCCGCCTCGCGCCGACGACCCGGCAGGCGGGGATGTCGCCCCCGCACCGCTCGTGGGTGCCGGGAACCCCGGGCGGTCGGACCGCCGCCGGCCGACGGCCGGAAAGACCCTCACCGACTCCGGCCCGAGGACCGGCACGAGGCCCGAGGCCCGGAGTTCGGCCCGGACCGAAGTTCGACCCGCCCCGAGGCCGGCCTCGAGCCCCGGCACGGGTCAGGTGTCGGTCCGATGTGCGCCGGGCGGCCGGAAGCAGGCGATGACGGTCTTGCCGTCGAGGCAGGGGCGCGCCTCCCACTCGTCGGCCAGGGCGTCGACGAGGAACATGCCGCGCCCGCCGGTGCTCTCGGTGCTCGGCGGACGTGGCGTGGGCAGGTCCGACGAGGCGTCGTGCACCGCCACGTGCAGGCAGCTTTCGTCCCAGGTCATGACCAACTGCGCGTTGCTGTGGGCGTGGACGTGGGCGTTGGTGACCAGTTCCGAGACGGCCAGCAGCACGGCGTCCACCGTCTCCGGGGCGTCGGCGGTCCACTCCAGCCTCCGCAGGTGTTCCCGGGTCCAGTCCCGGGCCGTCTTCACATCGCTGTCCAACGGCAGGGAACGCGCCCACCCCACCGCCCGTAGTGACGATCCGCTCACTGAGATCCCTCCCGATCGACTGCCTGCTCTGTCGCGTTTACCCCCGATGGGAGGAGTGAGGCACAGCAGAACCGTTTCGCCGGATTTCCGCCGTCACCCGCCGCCCGCCGTTCACCGCCCACCGCCCACCGCCCGCCGTGAGCGCCATGAGTGCCGCGAGCAGCGGGAGCACCGTGAGTACGGTGAGTACCGTGAGCGCACCCGCCACCGCTGCACCCGCTGAGGCTGCGCCCGCCACCGGTCGACGAGGGCCGTTCCCGGCCCCGTGCGCTCCGCCCCGTCCGCGGGGGCGCGCATCGCACCTGCTCGCGCGTGGAGGCCCGGCATCCAGCTTGGGTAGGGTGCGGGTCCGGCACCGCAGTGCCGTTCACGCAACGCGCCGCACCAGTACACCGCACGTCGCGCGGTGATTCCTCTTCAGGAGACATGGATCGATGAGTGGTGGTCAGCACCATGGGGGGACCGTCTTCCAGCCGCTGGAGGAGGACGATCCTCGTTCCGTCGCGGGGTACCGGCTCGCGGCGCGCCTCGGCGCCGGCGGGATGGGCAAGGTCTACCTGTCGTACACGCCGGGCGGCCGCCCCGTCGCCATCAAGGTGATCCGGCCGGACTTCGCGCAGGACGCCGAGTTCCGGCGCCGCTTCGCCCGTGAGGTCCAGGCCGCGCAGCGCGTCCAGGGCCTGTACACCGCGCCGGTCATCGACGCCGACACCGACGCCCGCGAACCGTGGCTGGCCACCGCGTACGTCCCCGGCCCCTCCCTCGCCGACGCCGTCCGGAAGCACGGCCCGATGCCCGTCGACACGGTGCTGCTGCTCGTCGCCGGCATCGCCGAGGCCCTCCAGGTCATCCACGGCGCGGGCATCGTCCACCGCGACCTGAAGCCCGGCAACGTCCTCCTCGCCTCCGACGGGCCGCGCGTCATCGACTTCGGCATCGCCCGCGCCGCCGACGCCACCTCGCTCACCGGCAGCGGCGTCACCGTCGGCACCCCGTCGTTCATGGCGCCCGAGCAGGCCGCCGGCGGCGAGGTGACGCCCGCGACGGACGTCTTCGCGCTCGGGCAGGTCGCCGCGTACGCCGCGCTGGGCGGCCCCGCCTTCGGCGAGGGCGCCTCGCACGGGGTGCTCTACCGCATCGTGCACGAGGAGCCCTCCCTGGACGGTCTCCCCGACCGCCTGCGCGAACTGGTCACCCGCTGCCTGGCGAAGGACCCGGCCGGCCGCCCGTCCGTCGCCGAGGTGCTGACGATGTGCCACCAGGCCAGCGACCAGACGGCGCTGCGCCGCCCCGAGGGGTGGCTGCCCGGCGCCGTCGCGGCCGACATCACCACCCGCACCGCCGCTCCGGCTCCCGCCGCCGCCACCACGCCGCCCCCGCCGGTCGC
>NZ_CP095474.1:3908790-3908868 GCF_023614315.1 Streptomyces sudanensis
GCCGCCCGCCGGGACCGCCNCCCCCGCTCCTGCGCACCCGGCCACCGCCGCTTTCACATCAGGCACTCTGCCGCTGTT
>NZ_CP095474.1:3908902-3911772 GCF_023614315.1 Streptomyces sudanensis
GGTCGTTGGCACCGTCAGANNTGNNTCAGNGNTGTATAAGAGNACCACCCGTACGCCCACCCGGCCGNNNCCGGCCCCACGCCGTACGGTCCGGGCGCGCCCACCACCCCGGCGCCGGCCGCCGCGCCCAAGCGCGGGCCCCGGACCGCGCTGATCGCCGCCGCCGCGGTCGTCGCCTTCGCCGTCGCGGGCGGCGCCACCGCGTACGCCCTCCTGAACGAGAAGGACGGGGGCACCGGCCAGGCGCGGGGGACGGCCTCCGGCACGTCCACGACCCCGCCCGCCGACGCGGACGCCATCGACCAAGGTGAGGGCGACCTGGCCGGTGAGATCGCCGGTTTGGAGGCCGACGTCGAGGTCGGCGGAAGCGCTCCCCCCGAGACCGGCACTCCGGCGACCCCGCCGCAGCCGGTCGACTTCAAGGGCATCGACCTTACGGAGGGCTACGAACTGTCCCTCGCGGACGACCCGGTGAAGCCGAAGGAGGACGGCGGGGACGTCCGCTACGGCATCTCCGGCATATCCACGCCCGGCAGCGGCCGCCTGGTGCTCCTGCGCAACGGGCAGGCCGGCTCGCTGGACACCTGCCTCGACGAGACGCGCTTCGCCACCTCCGTCGACGACTCGCAGATGTCCAAGGGCTCCCGGATGTGCCTGCAGAACGGCGCCGGCGACGTGGCCCTGCTGACCGTCGTCGGCTTCTCGCCCGAATCCGACCCCAGCGACTACGTCACCCTCGACGTGAAGGTGTGGCGCGGGGCGATGGACGTGGAGCCGACGAGCTGAGCGGCCCGGGCGGCGCGGCGCGGCGGCGGCGACCGTGAGGGCCGTCCGCAGCCGGCCGCTCCGCCCGCGAGCGGCCGGCTCGTCCGCACGCGGCCGGTCCCGCCCGCCTCGGCCGCCCGCCGGGCCGGGGCGGGGTCAGCGCCGGGAGCGGGGGCCGGACGGGTTCTTCAGGGCCGCCGCCAGGGCGCGGGCCACCTCCTGGAGGACGGGGGCGAACCGCTCCTCCGCCGCCTCCGTCATCCGCCCCGCCGGGCCCGAGACGGAGATCGCCGCCGGCGCGGGCGCGTCCGGCACCGGCACCGCCAGGCACCGCACTCCCGTCTCCTGCTCGCCGTCGTCCACCGCGTACCCCGACGCCCGCACCCGCTCCAGGGCCGCCAGGAACCCCTCGGGCGTGGTGATGGTCCTCTCCGTGGCCGCGGGCATCCCCGTACGGGCCAGCAGCGCCCGCACCTCCTCCGGCGGGACGTGCGCGAGCAGCGCCTTGCCGACGCCCGTGGAGTGCGGGAGCATCCGCCGGCCCACCTCGGTGACCATCCGCACCGAGTGCCCGGACGGCACCTGGGCGACGTACACGACCTCGTCCCCGTCGAGCAGGGCCAGGTTCGCCGTCTCACCGGTCTCCTCGACGAGCCGCGCCAGGTGCGGGCGCGCCCAGGTGCCGAGGAGGCGGGAGGCGGACTCGCCGAGGCGGATCAGGCGGGGGCCCAGTGCGTAGCGCCGGTCGGCCTGCTGGCGCACGTACCCGCAGGCGACGAGGGTGCGCACCAACCGGTGGATGGTGGGCAGCGGCAGCCCGCTGCCGGCGGACAGCTCGCTCAGTCCGACCTCGCCCCCGGCGTCGGCCATCCGCTCCAGCAGGTCGAAGGCGCGTTCCAGGGACTGCACACCGCCCGTGCCGGCGGACCTGGCGGCGTCGGTGCTGCTGGCGCGGGACGACGGCACGTCGACGGTCCTTTCGAGGCGGGCGGGATTCGGGGCGGGCGGGGGAGGCAGCAGCCTACCGGGCCGCCCCACCGGGCACGCCGCCCCGGAAGGGCGTTCCGGCCGGTCCAGGGCCCGCCTCCGCGTGCGCGCGACCTCCCCCGTCCGCTTGCGGGCACCCTCCCGTACGGGTCGTCGTCCTTCCGTACGGGGTCCCGTACGGGCCTGTGGCCTCCCGTACGGGTCTGTCCCTTCCCGTACGGGTCTGTCCCTTCCCGTACGGGGTCGCCTTCCCGTCCGGCGGAATCCGCCGTGCAGCTCCGGACCCCGGACCCCGGACCCCGGCCCTGGGTCCGGCCCCCGGGCACTCTTCCCCGGGCACCCCCGGCGCGGGCCGGCGGGCGGGGCGCTGCTCCCGAGGGGGGACGCCCCCGCCGCGTCGCCGCCCGACGGCGGGCGCCGGGCGGCTCCATGGTCTGAGCTGGTGCCGGAGACACCGACGAAAGGCGCGTGCCATGGCCCGGCTCACCCTCACCACCTTCCTCTCCCTCGACGGCGTCATGCAGGCCCCCGGCGGCCGTGACGAGGACCGCAGTGGCGGCTTCGACTACGGCGGCTGGCTCGTCCCCTTCGCGGACGACGACATGGGCCGGTTCGTCGACGAGGTCTTCGACCGTGCCGACGGCTTCCTCCTCGGCCGTCGTACGTACGAGATCTTCGCCTCGTACTGGCCCCGGGTCACCGACCCGGACGACCCGATCGCGAGCCGTCTCAACGCCCTGCCCAAACACGTCGTCTCCCGGACCCTCGAAAGGGCCGAGTGGAACAACTCGCACCTCGTGGAGGGCGACCTCGGCGAGGTGGTCGCCCGGCTGAAGGAGGGGCCCGGCCGGGAGATCCAGGTCCACGGCAGCGCCCGCCTGGCGCAGGGCCTCCTCGCCCACGGCCTGTTCGACGAGCTCAACCTGCTGGTCTTCCCGGTCTTCCTCGGCAGGGGCCGCAGGCTCTTCCCCGACGGGGGCACCCCGACCGCGTACGAGCTGACCGGCCACCGCGCGACCTCCACCGGGGCGGTCGTCCAGACGTACCGGCCGGCCGGTCCCGCCCGGTTCGGCACCTTCGCGCCGGGGGAGTGACCCGGGCCCCGCCCGGTCCGGCCC
>NZ_CP095474.1:3911929-3949129 GCF_023614315.1 Streptomyces sudanensis
AAGCGGACCGCGGCGCCCGGCCCGGCCCCGCGTCCCGCGCCGCGAACCGGGGCGGGCACCCGCTCCTGGCAGAATCGACGGCGGCGGGCGCCGCCCGCCGCCGGACCCGCAGCGCGCCCGGCCCACCGACCGGCAGGGACGACAGGACCCGTGAGCACGTACCGCGACCCCCGACGCGCCACGGAACGCGGCACCCGCCCGCGCGCCGCCGGCAGCCGCGAGCGGCGCTCCCACCTGACCGCCCCCCGCGTCCCCACGGTCGGCGTCGACATCGGCGGCACCAAGGTGCTGGCGGGCGTCGTCGACGCCGACGGCGCCGTCCTGGAGAAGGTCCGCGCCGAGACCCCCGACAAGTCCAAGAGCCCGAAGGCCGTCGAGGACACCATCGTCGAACTCGTCCTCGACCTGTCCGACCGGCACGACGTCCACGCCGTCGGCATCGGCGCCGCCGGGTGGGTCGACGCCGACCGCAGCCGCGTCCTGTTCGCCCCGCACCTCGCCTGGCGCAACGAGCCCCTGCGCGACTCCCTCCAGGCCCGGCTCGCCGTCCCCGTCATGGTCGACAACGACGCCAACGCCGCCGCCTGGGCCGAGTGGCGCTTCGGCGCCGGCCGAGGCGAGGACCACCTCGTCATGATCACCCTCGGCACCGGCATCGGCGGCGCCGTCCTGGAGGACGGCCGGGTCAAGCGCGGCACGTACGGCGTCGCCGGCGAGTTCGGCCACATGCAGGTCGTCCCCGGCGGCCACCGCTGCCCGTGCGGCAACCGCGGCTGCTGGGAGCAGTACAGCTCGGGCAACGCCCTCGTGCGCGAGGCCCGCGAGCTCGCCGCCGCCGACTCCCCGGTCGCCCACACCATCGTCGAGCGCGTCGGGGGGAACACCGCCGACATCACCGGCCCCCTCGTCACCGAGCTGGCCCGCGAGGGCGACGCCATGTGCGTCGAGCTGCTCCAGGACATCGGCCAGTGGCTCGGCATCGGCCTCGCCAACCTCGCCGCCGCCCTCGACCCGTCCTGCTTCGTCGTCGGCGGCGGTGTCAGCGCCGCCGACGACCTGCTGATCGGGCCCGCCCGGGACGCCTTCCGCCGCAACCTCACCGGCCGCGGCTACCGCCCCGAGGCCCGCATCGCCAAGGCCGAGCTGGGCCCCGACGCGGGCATGGTCGGGGCCGCCGACCTCGCCCGGCTGGTCGCCCGCCGCTTCCGCCGGGCCAACCGGCGCCGCGTCGAGCGCTACGAACGGTACGAGCGGTACGCGCAGGCACTCCGTGCCGGCGGCGTCCGCAGCCCCAGGAACACCACCGAGGAACCAGGAGCATGAGCCCCACCGAGACCCGCACCGACACCACCCGGCCCGCCCCGGTCCGGACCGCTCCCGGCCCGGCGGGGGAGACCCGCGCCCAGACGATCCGCCGCCGCTGCTTCACGGCGCTCGTCATCGTCCTGCTCATCGGCATCCCCGCCGGCTACCTGGTGGTCTCCGCCGAGCAGAGCCGCTCCAGCGGCCGGGACAAGGAGGCCGAGTCCTCCGTCAGCGGCCTGAGGTACACCTGGCCGTCCAAGATGAAGCGCCGGATCTTCGAGGTGCCGATCCCCGCCTACTCCCGGAACGTGGCTTACTTCGAGACCAGCAACTGGAAGTCGAGCCGGCTGTACGTCCAGTTCACCACCACCGGCACCGGACTGGACGCCTTCCTCCGCGGCAGCGGCACCGCCCGCGCGGAGCTGGAGGCCGGCCGGGTCACCGTCGGCGCCCGCGACGCGGGCGTCGTCGGCTGGACGTTCCCGCCCGGCCGCCGCTGGTACGGCACCACCCACCGCCAGGACCGGCCCCGGCCCACCCGGGACATCACCGTCGACCTGACCGACCCGGCGGCCCCCCGCGTGTACGTCGTCTCCACCGCGACGCCCTGACCCCGCCCCGTCCGCCCCGTCCGCGCCGTCCGCGCCGGGCCCCGGACGGAGAGCCGCCCCGCGCCACCGCGCGAAAGGGCCCGCGTGGAAGGACCCGCGTGAAAGGCCCGCCCGGAGGCGGACCTGCGCGGCCCGGGCCCCTCGGGCCGGGCGCGCGGCGCCCGTGCGGGGAGCCGGGGCGGCCGGGGCCCGCCGCGGGGAAGGAGCCGGGAGCCCGGCGGACCCTCAGTCCGGGACCTCCGCCCCCCTGCCCGTCGGGGAGTGGACGTTGTCGCGGACCGAGCCGCCGCACGCCTGGCACACCACGGCCGGGACGAGGATCTCGCCGCAGGTGTGCCGCCAGCGCACCGGGGGGTCCTCCGGGTGCAGGTGCCGGTCGCCCCAGCGCATCAGGGTGAGCAGGACGTCCCCCAACTCGCGCCCGGACGGGGTGAGGTGGTACTCGTACCGGGGCGGCCGGTCGTTGTACTTCTCGCGCCGCACGACGCCGGAGGACTCCAGCTTGCGCAACCGCGTGGTGAGGATGTCGCGTGAGGCGCCGGTGTTGCGAACGATCTGGTCGAAACGGCGCGCTCCGTGCATGATCTCGCGCACGGCGAGCAGCGTCCAGCGTTCACCCACCAGCTCGAGGGTGGCCGCGATGGAGCACTCCCTCGGGGCTGTCAACTTCGGCATGCGGCCGAGTCTAGGTCAGTGGGTCCCGTTTCCGAACGGTCGGGTTTCGGCCGCCGGAGAGGGCGCCCCGCGGCTCCCGCCGCTCCCGTCGACGCTCCCGACGCCGCACGGTCAGAGGCACTCGATGACGGTGGCGTTGGCCAGCCCGCCCGCCGCGCACATCGTCTGGAGGCCGTACCGGCCGCCGCGGTCCTCCAGGGCGTGCAGCAGCGTGGTCATGACGCGGGCCCCGCTGGCGCCCAGCGGGTGGCCCAGCGCGATGGCCCCGCCGCGCACGTTGAGCTTGTCCAGATCCACGCCCGTCTCGCGCTGCCAGGCCAGGACCACCGCCGCGTACGCCTCGTCGACCTCGAACAGGTCGATGTCGTCGATGCGCAGGCGGGCCCGCTCCAGCACCCTGCGGGTGGCGGGCACGACGGCCGTGAGCATCATCACCGGGTCGTCACCGGCCACCGCGAACGCCCGGAAACGGGCGCGGGGCCGCAACCCGAGGCGCGCGGCGACGTCCGACCCCATGACGAGGAGCGCCGCGGCCCCGTCGCCGAGCGGTGAGGAGTTGCCGGCCGAGACGGTCCAGCCGATCTCGGGGAAGCGTTCCTCCATGCGGGGGTCGTAGTAGGCGGGCCGGAGGGCGGCCAGCGCTTCGGCCGTGCCGGCGGGGCGCACGGTCTCGTCCCGCTGGCCGGCCCAGGCCACCTCCCGGTCGAACTCCCCGCGCCGCCACGCCTGGGTGGCGCGCTGGTGGGACACGAGGGCGAAGGAGTCCTGCTCCCTGCGGCTGATCTTCCAGCGGGCGGCTATCAGTTCGGCGCCGATGCCCTGGCCTATCGGCCCCCCGTGGTAGTACCGGGAGAACTCGGAGCCGAACGGGTCGCTGCCGGGCCGGACGCCCGACGCCGCCGGCACGCGCGACATGGACTCCACGCCGCAGGCGACGACCACGTTGCACACACCGCTGAGCACGCTCTGGGCCGCGATGTGGGCGGCCTGCTGGGAGGAGCCGCACGGCCGGTCGACCGTCATGCCGGTCACGCCCCCGGGGAACCCGGCGGCGAGCACGGCGTCGCGCACGGTGGTGAGGGACTGGTCGCCGACCTGGCTGAGGCACCCGCCGACGACGTCGTCGATCAGCGCCGGGTCGATGCCGGCCCGGTCCACCAGCGTGCCCAGCGTCCTGGCGAGCAGGTCCACCGGGTGCTCGCCGTGCAGGGCGCCTCCGGGCTCGCCCTTGCCGGTCGGCGTACGCACCGCTTCGACGATCACTGCATCCCGCACGGGGACCTCCTGGTGTGGAGCACGGACTTCGGATGGGGGCCGGAGGGGGCCGCGCCGATGCGAGGGGGACGTCGCACCGGGGGCCGCCGGGCGGCGGCCGGCCGGGTCCTCGCAGGTGAGGGGGCGTCACCCGCGCGGTGTCCCCTCCGAGGACGCCGTCGCGCGCGGGGGAGCGCCGGGCTCGTCGGGCCCGTGCGGGACGCCCGGTCGCCGCACCCGCGCGCGAGGGCGTGTCAGGGCCGCTCGGCCGCGCCGCCGGGCACCCGCCCGGCCATGCCGACCAGCAGGCTGACGACCGCGGCGGCGCCGGTGGCCACCATGGTCATCAGCCAGCCGTCGTCGAAGGCCGCCAGGACCTCCGCGGTGCCCTTCGGCGTGCCCATGGCGGCCACCAGGAGCGCGATGCCGAGGACCGTGCCGACCTGGCGGGCCATGGTGACCACGCCCGAGCCGGTGGAGAAGCTCTGCGGGGGCAGCGCCGTGACGGCGGCCGTGACCAGGGTGGGCAGGGTCAGACCGACGCCGACGCCGGTCAGGAGCATGCCGGGCAGCATCCCGGTGAGGTAGTCGGCGCCGGGCGTCATCCACGCGTACCACCAGGCGATGCCCGCCGCGAACACCACGCAGCCGGCCACCGCGATCGGCCCGGCCCCGACCCTGCGGGCCAGCGGGCCGATGGTGACGGCCAGCACCGGCGGCAGCAGGGTGCCGGGGAAGATGGCGAGGCCGGTCTTCAGCGGCGACCAGTGCCACACGTCCTGGCACCACAGCACGGCCGACAGCAGCATGGCGGCGAAGGCGACGGCGAACAGCACGTTCGCCAGCGACGCGGGGCTGAACGCCGGGATCCTCAGCAGGGGCAGCGGCAGTACGGGGGAGCGGTGCCGGGCGGAGCGCGCCACGAACCACACCAGCAGCACGACGGTCAGTGCCAGCGAACCGAGGAACGCCGGCGAACCCCAGCCCCACTCCTCGCCCTTGACCAGGCCCAGGGCGAGCGCCGCGACGGCGACCGTCAGCAGGCCGGCGCCCAGCAGGTCGGGGCGGGGCAGGTCCCGGGCGGGGACGCGCGGCAGCACCCGCACGCCGGCGACCAGGGCGGCGATGCCGACCGGCACGTTCACCAGGAAGACCCAGCGCCAGTCCAGTTCGGTCAGCAGCCCGCCGGCGACCGGGCCGAGCGCGCTGGCCACGCCGCTGATGGCGGTCCAGGCGCGTACGGAGGAGACGCGCCGCTCCGGCGGGGTGGTGGCCAGCAGCAGGCCGAGGGAGGAGGGGATGAGCAGGGCGGCGCCGACGGCCTGCACCACCCTGGCCGCGACCAGGAACCAGACGCCGGTCGCCAGCGCGCACAGGGCGGACGCCGCGGTGAACGTCACCAGGCCCGCGAGGTAGGCCGTGCGCGGGCTGGTGCGGTCCGCGAAGTTGCCCGCGGGCACCAGGAGGGCGGCGAAGACCACGGCGTAGGCGTTGAGCACCCAGGACAGGGAAGCCAGCGAGGAGCCGCCGAAGTCCTCGCCGATGCCGGGCAGGGCGACGTTCACGATGAACACGTCGAGGTTGGACATGGCGACGCCGGCCGCGATGACGGTGAAGACCAGGCCGAGCCGTGGTCGGGGCGCCGGAGGGTCGGGGGTGGCGGTGGTCTGTTCGTCGGGGAGGCTCATGTTCTTCCCGTCATCGGTTCGGTTTTCCAACTTACGTGCGTCGGGAACGTAGCAACGCCGCGGAGAGGGCCGCAACCGCTCCCCGGGTACACCGCGCCCGCCTTCTTCGCCGCGTCGCGACCGGAGCGCGAAGGGGCCGTGCGGCGTGCCGAGGCAGTGCGGTGGGGCGGCCCGCGCGGTCTTCGCGCGGCGGCGGAACCCGCCATCCGGCATATGCCGAGGGAGGGTTGTCAGCCCCGGGGCCCGTTGTTACGATCGCCCGCCGTGAGGGTCGGTTTCTCCGACCCACTCCCGGGAGCACGCCGTCCCCCGCTCGCCGCGGCCTCCCGTCGCTCGTCGCGCGCACAGGCGCGTACCGCACCACCACGCACCACCCCGTACGACCCCGTACGACCTTGCGCGGAAGCAGCCGGTACAGCCGAGAGGACCCGGAGTGACAGTGAGCCCCGCCGACTCCCTGCTCGACCCCCTCGAAGTGATGGGCCGTCTTCTGGCGCCCGAGGGGAAACAGGACCCGTATCCGCTGTACGAGAAGATGCGCGCCCACGGGCCGGTGGTGGACGTGGGCGGCGTCCACGTCTTCGTCACCGGCCACGCCGAGTGCGCCCGGGCCCTGCGCGAGCCGGACCTGCTCTCCACCGACGCGGCCGTCCAGGACGCCAGGCTGCCGGGCTGGCGGGACCACGCCTCGTGGCGCTGGCTGACCCGCAACATGCTCTTCTCCAACGACCCCGACCACGAGCGGTTCCGGCGCTTCTTCGGCGGCGCCTTCTCCGCGCGCAGCGTGGCGGCCTGGCGCCCCCTGGTGGAGCGGCGGGCCGAGGAGACCGTGCGCCACGTCGTCGAACTCGGCGCGGACGGCTCCGTGGTCGACCTCGTCCCCGAGTTCTCCTACCGCATGGCCACCGGCGTCATCGGCGAACTCCTCGGCATCCCCGACCAGGACCAGCCGGGGCTGCGCGGCATCATCGGCGACATCACCATGACCCTGGAGCCCATCAGGGACCTGAAGCAGCTCCTGCCCGGCGACGCCGCCATGGAGAAGCTCGCCGACTACTTCGGCGACCTGGTCGCCCGGCGCCGAGCCGAGCCGCGCGACGACCTCACCAGCGCCTTCGTCCGCGCCCGCGACGCCGGCGGCGAGCTGAGCGAGGAGGAGCTGGTCGCCAACCTGATGCTGCTGCTCGTCGCGGCGGTCGAGGCCCCGCAGGACCTGCTCGGCAACATGGTGCGCCTGGCCCTGGAGCACCCCGAGGAGGGCGAGCGGCTGCGCACGGACCCGCAGGCGGCGCCCGGGTTCGTCGAGGAGACCCTGCGCTTCGAACCGGCGGCGCAGGTGCTCAACCGGGTGGCCGCCCGCGACCTGGACTTCTTCGGCGTGAAGGTCGCCGAGGGCGTTCCGCTGACCCTGCTGATCGCCGCGGGCAACCGGGACCCGCGCCGGTTCACCGACCCGGGCGTCTTCGACCCGTCCCGCCGGGACAACCAGGCGCTGACCTTCAGCGGCGGCGCCCACTACTGCCTCGGCGCCGCCCTGGCCCGCATGTCCGCCGAGACCGTGGTGCCGCTGCTGCTGAGGCGGCTCCCGCGGATGGAGCTGGCCGGCCCCGCCACCTTCCGCGACCAGCTCGTGCAGCGCGGACACGACCGCCTGCTCGTCACCGCGATCTGAGCCCGCCCCGGCCGGCCCGCCCCTCCCACGGGGCGCCGCCCGCCCGTGCGCGGGCGGTCGCACGACCGCCCGCGGAAAGCGAGGAGACACGTGCCGACGACCGCACCGCCCGACGACCGCGAACTGGCCGCCTCCCTGGACGGCGACTTCACCAGCGACCATGCCGACCTGGGGGACGTACGGCTGCACTACGTGAGCGGCGGCCGGGGCGAGCCGCTCTTCCTGCTGCCCGGCTGGCCGGAGACGTGGTGGGAGTACCGCAAGGTGATGCCGACGCTGGCGAAACGATTCCGCGTCGTCGCCGTCGACATACGCGGAATGGGTGGCTCCAGCAAGCCGGCCGGCGGATACGACAAGAAGACGATGGCCGGGGACATCCGCGCCCTCGCCCGCCGCCTCGGATATGAGCGGATCAATGTCGCCGGCCACGGAATCGGCTCCATGGTGGCCTTCAGTCACGCCGCCAACCATCCCGAAGCCACGATCAGACTGGCCATGCTGAACGCCACCCACATCGACGACAGCTACCACGAATTCCGCATCATGCCCCGCCCGGGGGACCCCGGTCCGCACCGCTGGTGGCTGGCGTTCAACCTCGTGCCCGAATTCCCGGAAAAAGTTCTCTCCGGGCGGTACCGGCACATGGTGGACCACATGTTCGGCCTCAGCCTGCTGAATCCGGACGCCGTCCCGCCCCGCGACAGGGACGTCTACGCCCGCGCCTACGACTCCCCGGAGGCCATCCGTGCCAGCCAGGCGTGGTTCCAGGCATACCAGCAGGACATCGAGGACTTCCGCGGCTACGGCAGGCTCACCGTGCCGGTCCTCGGGCTGGCGTACGGCCCCTTCCACGACTACATGGCCGAGAAGCTGCCCGAACAGGGCACCGACGTCCGCGTGCGCGAGATCAAAGGGACCCGCAACTACCTCGTCGAGGAACAGCCGGAAGCCGTCGCGTCCGAGCTCCTCCGGTTTTTCGGCTGACTTTCCCCCTGCCAGGCGGGAAACGGCCGGGTTAGGGTGGTGCAACCATTCGGGTAAACCTCTCCGTACGGCGGTCGGCGTCAGAATGAAATGCCCTGCCACTCCTCTGCTGACTGTCCGTCATGTGGCGCTCCTCACAACGGAATATGCCTGTCCAATAACGAACGGACGAGCTACCGTTGCGTACATGCTGACTGGTCATGAGGCGATCTCTCCGGGGGCGTTGCTGCGAAATCCCTCCGAAGGCTGGGTGGAGGCGGAAAACCACCTGCGGGGATTCGGCGGATTCCACGGCGGACTGGCCCTCGCCCTGCTCGCCTCGGCCACCCGGGCGCACGCCCCGGGGCTGACGCTGCGCAGCGTCACCGGGCGCTTCGACCGGCCCGTCGGCTCCGGCTTCACCGTCAGCACCACCCTCCTGAGGTCCGGCCGGACCACCGCCGCCGTGACCGCCCGCGCGGAGAGCCCCAAGGGCCTGCACATCGAGGCGTCCGCCGTCTACGGCCGCCCCGACGAGCACGCCTGGNCCCCCGTCGCNCCCGCGCCCCCGAGGCCCCCGCGCCGCGGGAGTGCGAACCCTTCGCCATCCCGCCGGAGTTCGTGCCCATCTCCGTCAGCATGGAGATCCGCCCGGTCGGCACCGCCCGGCCCTACGCGGGGGGACCCGACCCCGAGCTGGTCGCCTGGGTCCGCCTGCTGGAGGACGACGCCCCTCCGGACGTGTTCCGCTTCGTCTTCCTCATGGACGCGCTCGCCCCCTCCTACGCGGCGGTGCTCTCCGAGCTCGTCCTGGTGCCCACGGTGGAGCTGACCGTCCGGCCCGGCGCGGGCCTCGCCGGCGCCTCCTCGCCGTGGGTGCTGCTGCGGGCCCGGACGCTCGCCGCCACACCCGGAGGCTGGGTGGACGAGCAGATCGACGCCTGGGGTCCGGACGGCACGCACCTGGGCACCGCCCACCAGCTGAGGGTGGTCCGCGCGGGCTGAGCCGAACCGACGCACGTTTCCGGCAGAGAACCGACCTGAAAGGCCGTCACCTGTGGAACCGTTCGACCACGCCTCCGGCCCGTCGCTGGTGCACATCCTCGACCAGCGGGCCCTGCGAACCCCGGACCGGCTCGCCTTCCGCTTCCTCCCCGACGGGACGAGCGACCACCTCGTCGACTGGACGTACGCCGACCTCGCCGCCCGCGCCGAGGCGGTCGCCGCCCGGCTGCGGGAGCGGGGCGTCGACGGGGGCCGGGTCGTCCTCGCGCTCGACCCGGGACTGGACTACGTCGCCGCGCTCTTCGGCATCATGCGCGCCGGATGCACCGCCGTCCCCTGCTTCCCGCCCTTCGGGCGCCGCGCCGTCGCCCGCTTCCTCTCCATCGTGGCGGACTGCGCGCCCTCGGCCGTCATCACCGACGCCCGCTTCACCGGCCAGGTGGACGACTTCCACCGGGCGCTCCCCGCCTCGTCGGACCGGCCGCGGTGGCTCTTCCCCGACGAGGAGTTCTTCCTGGCCCGTCCGGACGGAGGGGTCCCGCCGCGCGTCGTCGAGCCCGCGCTGCTCCAGTACACCTCCGGCTCCACCGGCGACCCCAAGGGCATCGTCCTGGAGCACGAGCACCTGCTGAGCAACTGCCGGGTGCTGGAGAAGCACATGGGGTACGAGGAGGACCGCGTCGGGTGCTCCTGGCTGCCGCCCTACCACGACATGGGCCTGATGGGCACGATCATGCTCGCGGTGCACGGCGGCTGGCCCCTGGTGACGATGTCCCCGCTGCACTTCGTCCAGGACCCGTACCGCTGGCTGAAGGCGATCAGCGACCACCGGGTCACCATCACCGTCGGCCCCAACTTCGCCTTCGACCTATGCGCCACCACCGTCGGCGACGAGGAGCTGGCCGCGCTCGACCTCAGCACGCTCCGGCAGGTCTTCTGCGGCAGCGAACCGGTGTCCCGCGCGACCCTCGACCGCTTCCGGGACCGCTTCGGCCCGGCCTGCGGCTTCGACCCGTCGTCCGTCATCCCCTGCTACGGACTGGCCGAGGCCACCCTCTTCGTGTCCGGCAAGCCCCTGGGCGTCCCCGGCGTCCCGGCCGTACGGCTGGACAGGGAGGCGCTGGAGCGCGGCGAGGTGCGCCGGACCGGCGCCCGCGACACCGGCGCCGCGGTGGACGTCGTCAGCTGCGGCACGGTCGCGCACGGCCACCACGTCCTCGTCGTCGACCCCGACTCCCGGCGCCCGGTGCCGCCCGGCCGCGTCGGCGAGCTGTGGGTCGCCGGCCCCAACGTGGCCGCCGGCTACCACGACCGCCCCGACCTGACCGCCGCCGCCTTCCGGGCGCGCCCCGAGGGCGCCGCCGACGGACCGGAGTACCTGCGGACCGGCGACCTCGGCTTCCTCCTCGACGGCGAGCTCTTCGTCACCGGCCGCCTGAAGGACCTGATCGTCATCAGCGGCCGGAACCTGCACCCGCAGGACATCGAGGAGTCGGTGACGCGCGTCGACCCCGCGATGCGCAGGGCGGCGGCCTTCTCCGTGCGCGCCGCCGACCGCGACGAGGAGGAGGTCGTGGTCGTCGCCGAGTACCGGGGGACCCCACGGGAGTTCGCCGCGCGGGAGAGCGGGCTGCGGGAGCGGGTGACCGAGGCGGTCACGGCGGACCACGGGGTCCGGCCGGCCGCGGTGCACTTCGGCCCGCCCGGGACGGTCCTGACGACCACCAGCGGGAAGGTGCGGCGCGCGGCCACCCGGGCGGCCTACCTGTCGGGCGGCCTCAAGGCGTTCGCGCCCGTCGCCGAGGAGGCCGGGGCGGTGCTGTCGTGAGCGCCGCCGACACCGGGGCCGACCGCGCCGGGTACCGCGCCTCCGCCGCGGACGCCCCCGCCCCGGTCGACGCCGCCGCCCGCAGGCTCGCCTGGATCACCGTGGGCGTGCCGACCCTCGGCACGGCCGCGGCCCTCGCCTTCGCCTGGGAGTACGGCTTCACCTGGGTCGACGGCCTGCTGCTGGTCACGATGTACGCCCTCACCTCGCTGGGCGTCGAGGGCGGCTTCCACCGGTTCTTCTCCCACCGGTCGTTCTCGGCCGGACCGGCCGTCACCGCCTTCTGGGGCATCGCCGGCAGCATGGCCGCCCAGGGACCGGTCGTCTTCTGGGTCGCCATCCACCGCCAGCACCACGCCTTCACCGACCGGGACGGCGACCCGCACTCGCCCCGGGCGCTCGGCCCCGGCCTGGCCGCCCGGCTGCGCGGACTGTGGCACGGCCACGTCGGCTGGCTGTTCACCGTGCGCCGCCAGGAGTGGGGCAAGCGGGCCCCCGACCTCGTACGCGACCGCCTGGTCATGAGGCTCAACCAGTACTACTTCGTCTGGGTACTGGCCGGCCTCGCCCTGCCGACGCTGCTGGGCTGGCTGCTCACCGGCGGCACGGCGCGCGGGGCGCTGGGCGGCCTGCTGTGGGGAGGGTTCACCCGGATCTTCCTCCTCGACCACGTCACCTGGGCGGTCAACTCCGTCGGCCACACCCTGGGCAACCGGCCCTACCGCACCCGCGACAACAGCAGAAACGTCGCACCGCTGGCCGCCCTGTCCGTCGGCGGCTCCTGGCACAACAACCACCACGCCCGGCCCGGCCTGGCCCACAACCGGCACGGCCTGTGGCAGATCGACCCGACCGGCGCGGTCATCCGGGCCATGGACCGGCTGGGCCTGGTCTCCGACGCGCGCTACCCGGAACGCCTCCGCACCGACACCGAGGAACACACCGCACGAGAGGGGAGTTGATCAACGATGTCATCGGCCGCCACCCCCGCCGTCGGCACCGGCGCGAACGCCGCCACCGCCGTCGCGAACGCCGTCGTCAGGCTCGACCCCGTCAGCCTCAGGATCAAGCGGTTCTCCGCGCTGACCACGATGACGCTGCCGCTCATCGGCACCGTCGCCGCCGCGTATTTCCTGTGGACGGGCCGCTACACCGCCACCGACCTGTGGCTGTTCGGCGCCATGTACTTCGTCCACATGTTCGGCATCACGGTCGGCTTCCACCGCTACCTCGCCCACAAGGCGTTCAAGACCTCGGCCGCCTTCGAGGCCGTCATGATGATCACCGGCTCGATGGGCGCCCAGGGCCCGCTGATGTTCTGGGTCACCACCCACCGCCGCCACCACCGCTTCAGCGACCGGGAGGGCGACCCGCACTCGCCCAACCTGCACGGCCGGGACCTCAGGGCCCGCATGCGCGGCCTGTGGTACGCGCACATGCCGTGGATGCTCAGCCCCGAGACCACCAAGTGGACCGTCTTCGGACCCGACGTGCTGCGCAACCGGCGGCTGATGTACTACCACCGCACCTACCCGGTCTGGGTGCTCACCGGCCTGCTGATCCCCGCCGTGATCGGCTTCGCCGTGGAGGGCACCGCGACGGCGGCGCTGACCGGCCTGGTCTTCGGCGGGCTGGCGCGCATCTTCGTCGCCAACCAGGCGGCCTGGTGCGTCGGCTCCATCTGCCACGCCTTCGGCGGCCGGCCCTTCGACAACGACGACCGCAGCGCCAACAACTGGCCGGTGGCCGTCCTCACCTTCGGCGAGGGCCTGCAGAACAACCACCACGCCTTCCCCGGCTCCTACCGGCACGGCGTCACCTGGTGGGAGCCGGACCTCAGCGGCTGGCTCCTGGCCGGCCTCGGCAAGCTCGGCGTCGTCTGGGACCTGAGGGAGCCCGACAAGGCCACCATCGTCAAGCGCAGGAAGCAGGCCAAGGCGGCGGCGTGAGCGCGCCGCACCGACCCGGCACAGCGAGACAGGAGCGTTTCAGGTGTTCAAGAGGAAGAAGACGGTCCCGCGTCCCGAAGGACCGCTGACCGAGGAGTCGCTCAGGCAGTGGCTCGTCGACTACCTGGCCGTCCACGTCGAGATCCCCCGCGAGGACATCGACACGGCCAAGACGTTCGAGGCGTACGGCCTGGACTCCCGGGTGGCGGTCCAGGTCTCGGGAGCACTGGAGAAGATCGTCGAACGCCGGCTCTCCCCGGGCCTGCTGTACGAGCACCAGTCCATCGATGCTCTGAGCACGTATCTGGCCAAGGAACTCCACCTGTAGCACGGGACGTTCTGTCACAAGGAGCGACATGGGCGCATTCGACTTCCCCTCGGCACCGGACGAGCAGTTCCAGTCCTTCCTGCGCCAGGCGCAGAGCATCGAAGGCGAACGCCTGACCGGTGCGATACCGAAGGAGTACTTCGAGCCACGCGTCGGCAGAGGCATGGCCGGATTCGCGGTGAGCTGGCTCCTCTACGCGGGCGCGACCGTCGGCGTGGCCTGGGCCCCCCACTGGCTGCTGTGGATCCCCCTGTGGATCGTGGCCGGCCTCGGCGGCTGGGGGCTGCACTGCATCGCGCACGACTGCGGGCACGGCTCGTTCTCGCGGTCCCGCAGGTTCAACCACCTCATCGGCCACGTCTCGCTTCTGCCGCTGGTCTACCCCTTCCACGCGTGGCGCCACGTCCACAACATGCACCACAGCAGCACCAACCACCTGGAACTCGACACCGACTGGCGCCCCCTCCCGGCAGGGATGTTCGACCGCATGCCGCTGTGGGACAAGGCGGTCTACATCTCCACCCGCACCTGGGCGTTCTGGGGCGGCACCATCAACTACTGGCTGGAGTCCGGCTTCCGCCCCGGCTTCTACCCCAAGGCCGGGCAGCGGCGGGAGGTGCGGCGCTCGATGGCGTTCGTCGCCGCCGTGGCCGTCCCCTACCTCGCCGCGCTGGTGTACTTCACCGGGTTCTCCGGGCTGCTGCTGTACTTCGTCGCGCCCTGGCTGGCCACCCACGCCTGGTTCAGCGTCACCACGCTCATGCACCACAGCGCCAGCGACGTGCCGTACCTGACGGCCGAGTACTGGACGCGCAACGCCAGCCGCCTGCTGGTCACCACCGACTACGTGTACCCCCGGTGGCTGCTGTTCCTGACGCACAACATCTCCATCCACACCGCGCACCACGTGGCGCCGGTCGTCCCGTACTACAACCTCCCCAAGGCGCAGCAGGCCCTCAAGGAGCGCTACCCGGGCATGGTGCGGGAGCGGAAGTTCACCTTCGGCCAGATGTGGCGCATCATCCGCCACCTGCACTTCTACGACACCGAGTCCGGTTTCTACGCCGACCTCTCCCGCAGCAAGGTGCCGACGAGCGCGGTGCCCTCCATGGCGGCGGAGGGCACCCGGTGAGACCGCGTCCCGGACGCAGGATCGCGCACGCCGTCCTGGGGGCGGTCGCCCCCGGGGCGGCGGCGCGGTGGGCGACCGACGTCTTCAGCAGCACCCGCACCCTCGGCCTGCGCCCCGACAACGTCCTGCCCATCGGCGCCCGGCGGTTCGCCGTCCGCGGCAACGACGACGTCTCCCACGGCTTCCTGTGGGGCGACGACGAACCGAGCCGGGGCACGGCCCTGCTGGTGCACGGCTGGGCCGCCGACAGCAGCAGCATGCACTCCCTCGTGCCGCCGCTGCGCGCCCTCGGCCTGCGGGTGGCGGCCTTCGACGCGCCCGCCCACGGCGTCCACCGCGGCGACCAGGCGACGATGACCCAGTACACCCGGGCCGTCGGGGCGGTCCTGGACACCCTCGGCGACGTCCGCGCCGTCGTGGCGCACTCCCTGGGCGGCATCGCGGCGATCGGCGCGGCGGCGTCCCGCACGGACACGCCGCCGGAGTGCGCCGTACTGGTGGCCCCCGCCTGCACCCTCGGGGGAGTGCTCGACCGCTGGGACGGGGCGGGCCTGCACCTGACGCCCGCCCTCGTGCAGGGCGTCCGCGGCGAACTGCACCGCCGCAACGGCGTCCCGGTCACCCACTGGGACCTGGTGGCGCTCGGCGCCCCGCTGGAGACCCCCGTGCTCGTCGTGCACGACCCCGACGACCCGATGGTGCCCTACTCCGACGCGGAGGCGGCCGTCGCCGGGCTGAGGGACGCCCGCCTGGTCCGCACGCCGGGGACCGGGCACATGGGCATCCTCATGTCCAGGGACGTCGGCGACGCCGTCCGCGACTTCGTCGCCGCGCACACCGGCAGGTCCAGGAGCAGAGAAGGAATCGCATGAACGACCGGTCCGGCAAGCGCGCGTGGATGTGCCTCCTGTGCGGCTGGGTCTACTACGAGGAACTGGGCCTGCCCGAGGAGGGCATCCCGCCGGGCACCCGCTGGGAGGACATCCCCGACGACTGGGAGTGCCCCGAGTGCGGCGCCGCCAAGGACGACTTCGTCATGGAGGAGCTGTGACCGCGCCCGCGGAGCCCGCCGCTCCCGCCACGCCCGCGGAGCCCCCGGGAGCCGGCGGGTGAGGCCGGCGGGGTGCCCGCGGACCGGTACCGGGACGCGCCCCCGCCCGCCGCACGCGCATCCCCCGTCCCCGGTGGGTATGGTCGCCGGGTCGACCTCCACACCCTCAACTCGGAGGAAACAATGGCATCTTCGGTGATCCTGGGCGGAGCCCGCACCCCCATGGGCAAGCTGCTCGGCTCCCTGAAGGACTTCCCGGCCTCCCGCCTCGGCGGACTGGCCATCGGGGCCGCCCTCGAACGCTCCGGCGTGCGCCCCGAGAACGTGCAGTACACGATCATGGGCCAGGCCATCGGCGCCGGCACCGGCCAGAACCCCGCCCGCCAGGCCGCCGTCGCCGCGGGCATCCCGATGGACGTGCCGGCGATCACCATCAACAAGGTCTGCCTCTCCGGGCTCGACGCGATCGCCCTGGCCGACCAGCTCATCCGCGCCGGCGAGTTCGACCTCGTCGTGGCCGGCGGGCAGGAGTCCATGACCCAGGCCCCCCACCTGCTGCCCAAGGCCCGCCTCGGGTTCAAGTACGGTGCCGCGCCGATGGCCGACAGCATGGAACTCGACGGCCTGTACTGCGCCTTCGACGACGTCCTGATGGGCAGCGCCACCGACCGGTACAACGCCCGCTACGGCGTCACCCGCGAGGAGCAGGACGCCTTCGCCGCCGCCTCGCACCGCAAGGCCGCCGCCGCGGTCTCCGCCGGGCTCCTGGCCGAGGAGATCGTCCCGGTCTCCGTACCCCGCCGCAAGGGCGACCCGGTGCTCTTCGCACACGACGAGACCGTGCGCCCGGACACCAGCGTCGAGGTCCTCGGCAAGCTCCGCCCCTCCTTCGGCTCCTCCGGCACCATCACCGCCGGCACCTCCTCGCCCCTCTCGGACGGCGCGGCGGCGGTCGTCGTGTGCAGCAGGCGCAAGGCCGAGGAACTCGGCCTGTCCTGGATCGCCGAGATCGGAGCCCACGGCACGGTCGCCGGCCCCGACCCCAGCCTCCACGAGCAGCCCTCCAACGCGGTCCGGGCCGCCCTCGCCAAAGCCGGTCTGAGCGTCTCCGACCTCGACCTGGTCGAGATCAACGAGGCGTTCGCCTCGGTCGGCGTCGTCTCCACCGCCAAGCTCGGCGTCCCCGAGGACATCGTCAACACCGAAGGCGGCGCCATCGCGCTGGGCCACCCGCTCGGCGCCTCCGGGACCCGGCTGGTCCTGCACCTGTCCCACGCCCTCAGGCGCCGCGGCGGCGGCACCGGCGTCGCGGCCATGTGCGGCGGCGGAGGCCAGGGCAGCGCCCTCCTCGTCCACGTACCGACCCCCTGACCCGACCACCGGCCCGGCCACCGGTCGGCTCCACCCCGCTCACCGGCCCGGCCCGGCCACCGGCGCCGGGCCGGGCCCTTCGGGCACGCGGGTCCGCCCGTGCCCCGCTCGCCGTCGGTGCCGTCGCCGCCTTCGCCCTCGCCCTCGCCCTCGCGGCCACCGTCCCCGTCCGGTGAGGGCTCGCGGCCACCGTCCCTGTCCGGTGAAGGTTCGCGGCCACCGTCCCCGTCCGGTGAGGGCTCGCGGCCACCGTCCCTGTCCGGTGAAGGTTCGCGGCCACCGTCCCCGTCCGGTGAGGGCTCGCGGAAGGCGGTGAGCGGTCCGGCCGTACGCGACCGAACCAGCAGATCCAGACAATCGCGTGAAGACGCGAGTCGGGCGCTGTGTACCGTTTGTCCCGCGGCGACCATGGGGGCATGAGCACTCACGCACACCACACCGCGCCCCTCCTCGTCATCGGCGGCACCGGCAAGACCGGGCGCCGGGTCGCCGACCGCCTCCAGGCACTCGGCCGTCCCGTCCGGATCGGCTCCCGCCACAGCGAGACCCCCTTCGTCTGGGAGGACGAGAGCACCTGGGAGGCGGTGTTGGACGGGGTCCGCGCCGCGTACGTGACGTACTACCCGGACCTCGCGTTCCCCGGGGCGAAGGAGGCCGTCGGACGGTTCGCCGCCGCCGCCGTCGAGCGGGGCGCCCGCCGCCTGGTGCTGCTCTCCGGCCGGGACGAGAAGGGCGCCGTCGCCGGCGAGGACGCGCTCAAGGCGTCCGGCTGCGACTGGACCGTCGTCCGGGCCAACTGGTTCTACCAGAACTTCAGCGAGAGCCCCTTCCTCGACGCGGTCCGCGCCGGCGAGCTGGCGCTGCCCGCCGGGGACGCCACCGAGCCGTTCGTGGACGCCGACGACATCGCCGACGTCGCGGTCGCCGCCCTGACCGACGACCGGCACGTCGGCAGGACCTACGAACTGTCCGGCCCCCGGCCGCTGAGCTTCCACGACGTGGCCGGCGAACTGTCGGCGGCCACCGGCCGGACCATCGCCTACACCCCCATCAGCGGCGACGACTACCGCGCCGGACTGCGGGAGGCGGGCGAACCGGAAGGGTTCGCCGACCTCTTCGCCCTCCTCGTCGACGGCCGCGACGCAGGCGTGACGCACGACGTCCGCGACGTGCTCGGCCGGGAGCCCAGGGACTTCTCCGACTTCGCCAAGGAGACCGCGGCCACCGGCACCTGGGACGCCTGACCACCGCCACCCGGCGGCCGGCGGACCCCGGGGACGGGTGCGGTCCGGGAACGCCTCCGGGAGCGTGGGTCGGCCCGTCCCGGTGAGGCCGGCCCGCTCTGCTCCCCACGAACGCCGGAGAGCGACGAAAAGGAGCGGGGGAGGAGGCGGGCACCGCCGCAGGGTGGCGGAGCGGCGCGGCTCATCGCCGTCCCCGGCGCCCGCCCCTTCCCGCGGGCCCGAAACGCCGTCGGGAGCCGGAGGGGGCCGGGAGCGCCGCCTGATGCGGCAAGCTCTGGCCATGCGCTCATCCAGCCCCACCGTCCAGCCGGCCGTCCAGCCCGCCGTCCAGCCGACCGGTGCCCCCGTGCTCCCGGGCGTCGTGCCCGGCCGGGTGCCCGGCGAGCGGGAGCGGGAGGCCCGTACGCTCCTGGCACGGGACGGAGCCGTCGTCCTCACCGGTTGCGAGAACACCGCCGACGCCCTCGTGGTCGCCGCGGCCCGCGTCCTCGGCAGCGGTCTGCGCGAGCTGTACCCGCATCGCGTACGCACCTCGCGGGACGGCGGCCCCGTCCACCTGCACGCCGACAGCCTCGACCTCGTCGTCGACGTCGGCGGGGTGCCCGGCAGGCGGCGCCACCCCGACGAGGACCACGTCCTGATCCAGTGCGTCCGGCCCGCTCCCTCGGGGGGCGACTCCTTCGCGGTCGACGCGTACGGCTTCGTCGACGGCCTCGCGTCGGCCGACCCCGCCCTCCTGGACTTCCTCACCGGCACCGACGTCGACCTGTACGGCAAGTGGGCCGGACTGCGCGGCCTCCCCGCCGCCCCGCGCGCCGCCCGGCACGTCGAGTACACCCGCACCGGCCGCCGCATCGTCCGCCGCACCGACGGGGCCGCCCCCCTGCACCGCGACCCGGACACCGACCGGGTGCACGCCATGCTGGCCCGCTTCGACGAGGCCGTGCACGCCCTCGAACCGGCCCTGCCGCGCTTCCGGCTCGCCGAGGGCGACATCCTCGTGCTCGACAACTACCGCTGCTGGCACGGCCGCGACGCGCACACCGGCGAGCGCACCGTCCGCATCCTCACCCTGCGCACGGCCGACGCCCGCTGAGCACAGGCCCCGTCGCGGCGGCGCGAGTCCGCGTCCCGCCCGGGGAGGGGAGCACGGGGGTACGCGCTAAGCTGCACGTGCCCCGCGGGGGAAGTCCGGTCGAAGTCCGGCGCTGACCCGCAACGGTGGGCGGAGTCCCCCCCGGGGCTCCGCGAGCCCGATTACCCGCGGTGGTGAAGCTCCTGTCAATCGCCGTGGACTGCGAGAGGTGCTGCGCGTGGCGCCCGGCGCCCGGGCCCGCTCCTTCGATCACGCAGGCGCACGGCCCGAGGCGAAAGCGATCCGCCTGTGGCCACGCTCCGCGACCGCACACCCGCCGTACCGCACCGCATCGCGGGCGGCGGGCTCCCACCGCCCCGGCGCGTCCCGCTGACCCCGCTCGTGGCCGGCCTGTGCGTCGCGGTCCCCGTCTCCCTGGCCTGCGGGGTGGGCATCGGCGCGTCGGGGCTCTCGTGGGGCGAGGCGCTGCACTACCTGTGGGCGGGGCTGACCGGGGGGCCCGTCGCCCCGGAGCAGGTCCCCTCCTACACCATCGTGTGGGAACTGCGTTTCCCGCGCGCCGTGCTCGCGGCGGTCGTCGGCGCCGGTCTGGCGTCCGTCGGCATCGCCGTCCAGGCCATGGTCCGCAACGCGCTCGCGGACCCGTTCGTCCTCGGCATCTCCTCCGGTGCGGCCGTCGGCGCCAACGCCGTGCTCATCTTCGGTGCCTTCGGCGCACTCGGCGTCTGGGCGCTGTCCACGGCGGCGTTCCTCTCCGCGCTCGCCGCCATGGCGCTGGTGTACGCGATCGCCCGGACCCCCCGGGGCCTGACTCCGCTCCGGCTGGTGCTGACCGGTACCGCGATGTACTACGGCTTCTCGGCCGCGACCACGTTCATGGTGTTCGCCGCCGAGCACGGCGAGGCGGCCCGGTCCGCGATGATGTGGCTGCTCGGCAGTCTGGGCGGCGCGAGTTGGTCCTCCGTGCCGATCGCCGCGGGCGCGGTGCTCGGCGGCCTGGTCCACCTCGGCTGGTCGGCCCGGCGACTGAACGCCCTGGCGATGGGCGACGAGGCCGCTGTCGCGCTGGGGGCGGACCCCGAGCGGCTGCGCAGGGAACTCTTCCTCACGGCCGCCGCCGTCACCGGCGCGGTGGTCGCGGTCAGCGGGGCGATCGGCTTCGTGGGCCTGATGGTCCCGCACGCCGCCCGGATGCTGGTCGGGGCGGACCACCGCCGGCTGCTGGCCGTCGCCCCCCTGGCCGGCGCCGTGCTGCTGATCTGGGTCGACATCCTGTCGCGCGTGGTGCTCGCCCCCGCGGAACTGCCGCTGGGCGTACTGACCGCCGCGATCGGCGTGCCCTGCTTCGTCCTGCTCATGCGCCGCCGCACCTACACCTTCGGAGGCGCGTGATGCGGGTCGAGATCGACGCGGTCACCGTGGAGATCTCCGGTGCGCGGCTGGTGGAGGACGCCTCGCTGCGGGCGGGCAGCGGCCAGGTCGTGGGGCTGATCGGGCCCAACGGCAGCGGCAAGTCGACCCTGCTGCGGTGCGTCTACCGCGCCCTGCGCCCCACGGCCGGCGCGGTGCGTCTCGACGGTGACGACCTGCTGGCCATGAGCACGCGCGAAAGCGCGCGCCGGCTCGCGGCCCTCCCGCAGGACACCGCCGCGGAGTTCGACTTCACGGTGGCGGAGGTCGTCGCCATGGGCAGGCTGTCGCACCAGAGGGCGGTGGCCCGGGAGACCGACGAGGACCGGCGCGTGTGCGCCGCCGCACTGGAGCAGGTCGGCGCGGGCCACCTGGCCGGCCGTGGCTTCCTCACCCTCTCCGGAGGCGAGAGGCAGCGGGTCCTGATCGCCCGTGCGCTCGCCCAGCAGCCGCGGGTCCTGGTACTGGACGAACCCACCAACCACCTGGACATAGCCCAGCAGCTGGAGGTCCTGGACCTGGTCCGGGCCAGCGGCCTGACCGTGCTCACCGCGCTGCACGACCTCAACCTCGCCGCGATCCACTGCGACGCCGTCCACGTCGTCGACGGCGGGCGGATCGTCGCCTCCGGCGCCCCCCACGACGTCCTCACCCCCGCCCTGCTGGCGGACGTCTTCGGCGTACGGGCGCACCGCGTCCCCCACCCGGAGACGGGCGCGGTGCGGTTGCTCTTCGACCGCCTTCCCACCCGGTAGCACACCGTCCCGGCCCCNNCCCAAAGGAGTCACCCTCCCATGCCGAACCGCGCACGCCCCGCCGCCCTCACCCTCGCCCTCGCGCTCGTCCTCACCGCCACCGGGTGCGGGGCGGACGTCTCGTCGGAGGACGGAAAGGGGAGCGGCACCCGGGCATCCGGCGGCCGCTACCCGGTCACGATCGAGAACTGCGGCGAGAAGAAGACCTTCCCCAGGGCTCCGCGGCGCGTGGTCACCAACGACGTGGGAATCACCGAGATCATGTTCGCCCTGGGCCTCGAGGACCACATGGCGGGGTACGTCATGCCCGACGACAGGGGCGACCTCGCGAAAGTGCCCTGGAGGGACGGCTACCGGAAGGCCGAGTGGCTCTCGAAGGAGCGGATCAACAAGGAACTGGTCCTGGACGCCCGCGCCGACCTGGTCTTCGCGGGCTGGAACTACGGCTTCGACGAGGGCGAGGGCTTCACGCCCGCCGCGCTGCGGCGCGTGGGCGTCGACTCGTACCTGCTCAGCGAGTCGTGCCGGCACGGACGGGGCAAGGCCCGCGGCGTGATGCCACCGCTCGACGCGCTGTACACGGACCTGCGGAACCTGGGGAGGGTGTTCGGCGTCGAGGACAGGGCCGAAGCCCTGATCGCCTCGTTCCGCGAGCAGGTGGCCGAAGCACAGGCGAAGGCCCCGAAGGGCGCCGACCGGCCGCGGGTGTTCCTCTACGACAGCGGGCAGGACAAGCCGTTCACGTCCGGCGCCTTCGCCGGGGCCCACGACATCATCACCAAGGCCGGCGGCGACCACGTCATGAAGGACCTCAGGGACAGCTGGACCACCGTGGGCTGGGAGACGGTCGTCGCCCGCGACCCCGAAGTCATCGTGATCAACGACTACGGCGACACCACCGCGGAGCAGAAGCGCAGGTTCCTCACGTCCTACAAGCCGCTCGCGAACGTCTCCGCCGTCAGGAACGACCGGATCGTCGTCCTCGACTACGCCGACCTCGTCGAGAGCCCGCGCAACCCCGCGGCCGTCCGTTCGCTCGCGGAGGACCTGAAGGGCTTCGGCTTCTGAGCACCCGATCCGGGGACCACGCGACGACAGCGGGCGCACGCCGGTTCCGCCGGGGGGCTCCCCGGCGTGCGCGGGCCCTCCCGGCCCGGGACCATCCCCGTGTGCGAGGACCCGTCCCCCCTGCGGTGCCGGTCCGCCTCGCCCGCACCCGCGGAACGCGAACGCCGGCGGGCGACGGGAGAGGTGCGCCGGCGTTCCCCCGAGGCGGGCGGTGAGGAAGCGAAGGACGGAGCCGGGCACGTCGCGCCGGACGAGGGGACGGTCCTGCGAAGCCCCTGGTGGCCACGGCCCTCCCGGCCGGGAACCCGTCCCGCCGGAGGCTTCATCCGTCCGTCAGCCCGTCAGCCCGTCAGCCCGTCAGCCCGTCCGTCAGTCTGTTAGCCCGTCAGCCTGTCAGCCCGGCTGCGGCGCCGAAGCGGCAGGTGGGAAGAGCTCAGTCACCGGCCCGGGCGCTTCCGTCACCGCACATCGCCTCCCGGTACAGGGTCTCCAGCGCGTCGTCGACGGGGTGGCGCTGCGGCGTCCCCGGGGAGTCCGCCTTGTTCCACCTCTGGAGGTTGACCGCGACGGACATCTGGCGCTCGCCGTCGGCCCGGGTCAGGGACACCGTGCCGGCCCCCCACACCGAGCCGTCGTGACCCCAGAAGGTGCCGCAGCCCGGGACGGTGACCTTGTGCAGGCCCAGACCGTACTGGATGGTCGATCCGTCCAGAGCGATGACCGGGACCGTGCGCTGCATCTGCGCCAGCGAGGACCGGTTGACGATCCCGCCGTCGAGCAGTCAGGCGTAGAAGCGGTTGAGGTCCTCCATGGTCGACACCAGGGCGGCGCCCGTTCCCGTCCAGGACATGTCGTAGACGCTGTAGTCGCGCGGCGGGTCGAGCACGCCCCACAGCGCCTCGTACATCCGCGAGTGCGGCCCCTTGATGCGCGCCCCCTCCGGGAACCCCGTGTGCCGGAGCCCGGCGCGCTCAATGACGTTCCGGGTGATGTACGCCTCGGCGGTGGTACCGGTCACCTTCTCCAGGAGCCGGCCGAGGAGCAGGTAGTTGGTGTTGGAGTACGTCCCCGGAGTGGCTCCCGGTTCGCCGGCGGGGGGCGCGGCGAGCCCCAGCGCGATCAGCTCGGCAGGCCGGAACCGCCGGAACCGGTTGGCGTCCAGACTCTCGGCCGAGACGTCCTCCAGGGAGGGGAACCCCTGGAGCGACGGGAACGCGTAGGGGATGTAGTCGGGGATGCCGCTGGTGTGGTCGAGCAGCATCCGAACCGTGATCCTCCTGCCGCGCTCTCCCGGCACCGTCTCCGGCAGGTAGTCGCCGATCGGCGCGTCGAGCCGGATCCGGCCCTGCTCGACCTGCTGCATGACGGCGGCGGCGGTGAAGGTCTTGGTGATGCTGCCGACGCGATGGCGCATGTCGGGCCGGACGGGGCGGCCGGTGCCGACATCGGCGACCCCGGAGGCGCCGCGCCACGTCCGGCCGGCATCGCTCACCTCGCCGTACACCCCCGGGATCCCGGCGCGGTGCACACCGTCCATGGCGGACTTCAGTTCCACGGGATCGAAGCCGGTCGACGGGCTCGCGCCGGCGGCCGCGGTCCCGGTCCCGCCCGGGGCGGGAGCCGCCGCCACGGTGCCCGCACAAGCGGTCAGCGCGGCCACGCTCGCGCACATCATCAGTCGGATCTTCACGGCATGTGTCCTTTCACGGTCGACGAATGAGGCTGGGGCACCTGTCACCTGTCACGGTCGACGGGTGCGGCCGGATCGCATGTCACGGTCGACGGGTGCGGCCGGAGCGCATGCCACGGCCGACGGGTGCGGCCGGGCGCGCGATCCGCTCGCCGGGGGCCTCGTACGTCTCCGTGCGCACCGCCACGGTGTTCCGCGCGAGGAGGACGGCCGGCACGGCGGCGGTCGGCGACGCGATCCGCCGCCGTCGACTCCACCCCCGCCGTCCGCGCGGAAGGCCCGGCACCGCGTCCGTACGGCTGCGGTCGCCTCGGTCCCGCGGGGCGGTCGTCCCGTCCATGGCTCCTCCGTCGGTCGATCCGGGTGCCCTCACCCTCCCGGTGGCCGGTGCGACACGTCTTGGAGAAATGTCGGCGCCTCGTACGCCGGTTGATCCCGCGTTGAGCCGCTCGTACAGTCGAGGCGTGCGACCAGTTCACCGGCAGGCAGACTCCACCGCCGCCTGGGAGGTCGCGCGACCGTCGCGGGTGACCGCGCCGCCCGGTGTCGACATGGCCGGATTCCGCATCCACGGCGACAGTTCCGTCGCCCTGCGAGCCATCCCGCACCCGGCCGTCACCGTGGCCGTCGACTTCGGTGACCGCCCGTTCGACGTCCAGGGCCCGGCCGGCCGAATACGGTCGAAGGGCCTGGTCGCCGGGCTCGCCTTCGGCGCGTTCCGGGTGTGCGCCGAGAGCGTCGCGTGCGTGCAGGTACGCCTGTCCCCGCTCGTCGCGCACCCCGTGCTCGGAGTCCCGCTCGCGGAACTGCGCGGGAGCGTCATCGCGCTCGACGACCTGTGGGGCCGTGACGTGCGGCGCCTGCGGGAGCGGCTCCACCTGGCGCGGACCTGGCCGGAGCGCTTCGCGCTGGTCGAGGCGGAACTGTCCACCCGGCTCCGTGCAGGCAGGACGGCCGATCCCGAGGTGGCCTGGGCCTGGCACCGGATCGTCGCCGGCCGCGGCCGGGTCCGCGTGAGCGACCTCGCGGCCCGGACCGGGTGGAGCCGCCAGCGCATGTGGTCGCGCTTCGGTTCGCAGATCGGCGTACCGCCCAAACGCGCCGCCATGCTGGTCCGCTTCGATCACGCCGTCCACCGCCTGGTCCGCGGCCACGCCCCCGCGCGGGTGGCGGCGGACGGCGGCTACGCCGACCAGTCCCACCTCCACCACGACGTCCACGCGTTCACCGGGACGACCCCCACCGCCGCCGCGAACGAGCCGTGGCTGGCCGTCGACGACAGGGCCTGGCCGGTACGCGGCGGCGCGAACCCCGACGCCGAGGCGGGCCGGGGACACCGGGAACCGTGAGGCGGACCGGGACACCGGGAACCGTGAGGCGGACGGGGCACCGGGAGCCGTGAGGCGGACGGGGGCGGAGGCGGCCGGCCCCCGGCCCCGTACGAGGAGTCAAGTTCTCCGTGCTCGCCACGAGTTCGCCCTCCTGGCCGACGACGCCTTCCCGGCAGGGCGCGAGACGCGGACGAGGAACCGCGGCTCGGACCCGGTGGGGCACGGAGGACGAACGACCTCCTCGGCTTCCTGTTCCTGTGGTGGATCCTCGTGAACAACGGCGAAGCTCCCCCGGAACGCCCGGCTCCCGCGCTGCGGAAGCGACGGTGGACCGCGCGATCTCTGGCCGCAGGGCGGGGACCGATGGCGGAACCTGCTGAGGACGCCGACCGCGAGGACCGATCCGTGGCCGGCGACGGGCAGCGGTGCCGCAGCGCGACACTGCTGCCGGTGCGACGGGGAGTCCGGCGGCACGCCGTTCGCCGTGTTCGCGGGGCGGCCCGCGCACCCCGGCGTACCGCGAACGCCGCATCCGGCGGGCAGGACCCGGTGTGAGCATCGCTCGATGCCTTGAGGAATGTGCCGCCCGGGAGGCCCCCGACCCGGTCGGGACAGCATTCGAAGTCCGGCGTTTCCGTGGAGGGGAGCCCGTGAGGGATGAGAGGGTCTGACGGGTGAGCGAGACACCACCGAACACCCTGTGACACTGAGCCTTTTCCATCCTCACTCTGAGCTGGCCAGGTGTAGGGCGAGAACGGCTCGGACGAGTGAGGTGATGCGGGTGGTCGAGCATCGGAGCTTGCGGAGGAGCCTCCAGGCTTTCAGGGTGGCCATGGCCTGCTCGGCGAGTGCGCGGATCCTCGCGTGGGACCGGTTGACGGCCTTCTGACCGGTGGAAAGGGTTTCCCAGCGGCCCCAGTAGGGAGTGCGGACGGTTCCGCCGGCACCCCGGTAAGCCTTGTCCGCCCAGCACTTGATGCCGGCCGCGGCGAGGGCGGCGGCGACGCCGTGTTCGCGAGCTGCGCGGACGTCGTGGATGGCACCAGGAAGGGCCGGCGAGGCCCACAACAGCCGCCCCATGGGATCGGTGAGGACCTGCACGTTCATGCCGTGCTTCTTGTGCTTCCCGGAGTAGAAGGGCCGGTCTGCGGCGATGCGGTCGATCGGCAGGAGGGTGCCGTCGAGGATTACGAATGCCTTCGTCGCGGCAGTCCGTATCGCGTTGGCCAGCGTGGGCGCGAGGTCGGCCAGGAGCTCGACAGCCTCGGTCGCGTATCGGTAGGCGGTCGTGGTCCCGACACCGAATCCGGCTGCGAGCTGGGCATACGTGTGTCCCATTCGCAGGTGGGCCAGGGCCAGCAGGGCCTGACGGCCGGGACTCAGACGCCTCCAGCGGGAGCCGATTACACGGCGGTGCTGCCGCAGACGGGCGGACAGGAAGCGCAGGGCAGAGCTGGACACGTCGACGCCGGACGGGTAGACAAGCATGCGAAGCCTCTGGTGGAGACGGTTCTCTTGGTCGAAAACCCATCTACCAGGGGCTTCACCTTGTTGTCAGCCCAACCAGCGAGCCTCTGCCCCAAGTTGGAAAGGGCTCCCTGACTGGCACCGCCCAGCTCTGAGAATCCCGCCGCCTGCGGCTCCGGCTGTTCAGCACGGCCGGACAGCTCGTCACCACCGGCCGCCGCTGCGTCCTCCGCCTGGCCCAGCACTGGCCCTAGTGTTCTGAGTCGTTAGTTCGTTGGCGGTTGTAGGGTTGGGGGATGCCGGGTCCGAAGCCGTTGTCATTGGAGTTGTCCGAGCGCGAGCGCAGGGTTCTGCGGGGCTGGTTGCGCAAGCGGACCGCGGGGCAGGCCCTGGTGCTGCGCGCGAGGATCGTGCTGGCGTGTGCCGAGGGCCGCCCGAACGCGCAGGTCGCGCAAGAGCTCGGTATCTCGCGGGAGACGGTGCGCAAGTGGCGGTCCAGGTTCGCTGCCGACCGTCTTGAGGGGCTGGTCGACGCTCCGCGCTCCGGTGCCCCGCGCCGGATCACCGACGAGCAGGTGGAGTCCCTGGTCGCCCGGACCCTGGACCAGGCGCCCCCTTCGGGGGATTCGCACTGGTCGACGCGGTCGATGGCCCAAGCCGCGGGCATGTCGCAGTCGGCCGTCTCGCGGATCTGGCGGGCGTTCGGCCTCAAGCCGCACATCGTGCAGACATGGAAGCTGTCCACCGACCCGCAGTTCGTGACCAAGGTCCGCGACGTGGTCGGCATCTACCTGTCCCCGCCGGAGAACGCCCTGGTGCTGGCGGTGGACGAGAAGTCGCAGATCCAGGCCCTGGACCGCACCCAGCCGGTGCTGCCCATGTCGCCGACCACGCCGGCGCGGATGACGCACGACTACGTCCGGCACGGCACCACCAGCCTGTTCGCCGCCCTGGACATCGCCTCCGGCTCGGTCATAGCCCAGCACTACCGACGCCACCGCCACCAGGAGTTCCTCCGTTTCCTGAAGACCATCGACGCCGCCGTACCCAAGAACCTGGACCTGCACCTGGTCCTGGACAACTACGCCACCCACAAGACCGAAGCGGTCAAGAAGTGGCTGCTGCGACACCCCCGCTTCCACCTGCACTTCACCCCCACCTCCGCCTCCTGGCTCAACCTCGTCGAGCGCTGGTTCGCCGAGCTGACCTGCCGCAAACTCCGCCGCTCGGCCCACCGCAGCGTCACCGAACTCGAACGCGACATCCGCCGATGGATCAACGAGTGGAACAAGAACCCCAAACCGTTCGTGTGGACCAAGACCGCCGACGACATCCTCGGCACCCTCGCCGCGTACTGCACACGAACTAACGACTCAGGACACTAGGCGCCTACGGTGCAAGCGGTCAGAGGCGTAGTCAGCTGGTCATGGAGTATATCCGTCATCATTCGTATGGAGACAAAGATCTCGCGAACAAAGTCGGCTGGTGGTACCTTATCGGCTCGTACGACAGTGGCTTCGTCAACTACTGCGAATCCAATGGAATGATCGTCAAGGATTTATTCACCGACCCTTTCACCGGTTACCAGCTCGGTGCCGAACACATGATGGCCACAGCCAACGCCCACCTCCTGACCGCACAGCCAGACAGTAAGAAGTCCGCGAACGGGGGTGATGTCGGCGGCTGGGCAGGCGACTTGATGACTTTTTGGGCCGACTGGCGCAACTCCGAGCAGGAGTACGCCGACCCTCTGCAGTTCGCCCACGCCAAATTTGCCGTACCCGGAGTCAATTCGTCTTTTTCGTTCAAAGACCTTATCGAGGACGCCGACGGATATCTCCTGGCCCGAGCTGTGGCTGGCGGCAAAACCATCGTCGATGCTGTGAGGGACCACTACAACGGTGGTGGCGGCCTCAGGCGGTTCAATGACTACTTCACCAACCGGTGGGGCAACGCCATCGACTGCAAGAGCTCTGCGCACAATGCCCTGACTGCGGTGGACGGCACGCTGTCCGTCGCTCAACTCCAACTGATCACCTTGGCTGGAGTGGTAGCTCCGCAGGATTACCAGAACCTCCCTGGAGGCAGTGGTAAGCTCAGCAACTTTGAGCAAGGCTTCGTCGACGCGCTGTTGGCTCGCATGGGGACGGAGACTGCCAAGCTTTCTCAGTATCGTGCGAACCATGCCCAATACCTTAAATCGGCCCGCGCGCGAGCCTCTCGATGACACCAGATAGAACATCAGAATGAAGCAAGCAGGAGCCCTCCTCGTCGCAGTCGTCCTCGTCAGTTGGCTGGTGTGGAACTTGTGGAACGTCTTTCGCATCGCGACCGATTTTCGAGGTGGATCATGGCGGCGCCCGCTGTGGTGGGCACGCGTGGGCTCCATAGCCCTTTTTGCAGGCCTTATGACGTGGATCTGGGGGAAGTTCAGAGGAGGGCTGGACGCCCGCAAAACATGTCAGTTCGTCCATCACGAATATTACGACCGAGCGTACAGAGATGCACACGCAGTGGAGTTCGACAGGCTGTTCCCATTGCACAACAAGTGCAATGCGCACTTCGATCTGGTCCCCGCATGGGTCAATCCGTCCATCATGTTGTGCGCCGCCCTCGTCCTAGCTGCCGTTGCTGTCCTCCTGAGGTTCGGCATCGCATGCCTCACCAGCTTCTCCAGGAAGGAATATCAATCATGACTCTGGTCGGACTGTCACGGCGGCGGTTCATTGGCGCCACATCCGGTGCCACGGCTGCCACAACGTTAGTGAACTTCGGCGGTGCTACCGCAGAATCCGCCGAAAGTCGCGAATGGAAGAGCTCAACATCAATCAACGGCTGGCCTGTCCTGGACCGTGCGGCCACCCACATCATCGAGGGCAGTGGCCATGAGATCTCCCTCGCCGAGGGCGACGCGTCCACGATCCTGCTGTACATAGCCAGGAGATTCCATTATGAGATCGACGCCCTACGGGCTGGGGATGTTCAAGGGTGGATCAATAGAGGCAAGGTGACCGAGCCGTATGAAACGAACTACCTGTCAGGTAGTGCCATGACGATCCGTCCGGTCTGCTACCCAGTAGGAACAAAAGGCAATCTGTACCCCAACGAGTTTATCGTTGTCCGGGACATCCTCGCTGAGCTCGACGGCGTCGTCGCCTGGGGTGGAGATTTCAAGGTGCCGAAGGAGTCGCACTTCGAGATCGTGCTCAAACCCGGTCATCCCCGCCTCAAGGGTGTGGCACGCAAAATCCGCGGCTGGAACGACGGCCCCGTCAATGAAGGCGCCGGCGTGACCGACGCCTTCGACCCGAAGCGCCTCAAGGTATCGCGCGCGTTCCAGCAGCGCGCCTCATAGCTTTCAGGAGGAGGGCGGCCGGTGTCGCTTGCCTGAACGCTTCCCATGGGAAGCCGGGTAGCGTTCAGGCAGGAAAAGAGAGCATTTCACGCCAGAGGAGGGGCAAACCTCGGCGCTCGCGGCTAATACTCCAGTGTGACTTCGTGATCTTGGGTCGGACCCGGGTGAGAACTGGAACGGCCACCGCGTGATCATCAAGAGTTGTGAGGACTCATGACGATCGTGCGGTGGCCGCAGGTCACAGCATATTGATCCGAAACGCTTTGGGTTCGGGTTCGTCGGTTGTGTGTGAGTGATCTGGTCGGGGATGCGCGGACGTGGTCGCCGGACGCGCAGGAGGCCGTGCGGCTGCTGGCGGTGTCCGCGCTGGTGGAGGGCCGGGACAGGGCGGAGGTCGCGGCCCTGTTCAAGGTGTCGGTCGGGGCCGTGGACAACTGGTGGGCGAGGTGGCAGACGGGGGGCCGGGACGCGCTGCTGTCCCCGCCGCGAACGCCGCCTTCCGCGTGGCCGCCCGCGTCATCCGCGAGGAGACCGCCCCGGGGCCCTGAGGCCGGCTCCGGCGGGCGGGCGGGGCAGGATGGGGCCATGAAGTTCACCAAGAACACCCACGCCTGCGTGCGGTTGGAGAAGGACGGGCGCGCCCTCGTCATCGACCCGGGCGAGTACAGCGAGCAGGACGCGGCGCTCGGCGCCGACGCCATCCTCGTCACCCACGAGCACGCGGACCACTTCGACGAGGGCCGCCTGCGCGCGGGGATGGAGGCCAACCCCGCCGCGGAGATCTGGACGCTCCGCAGCGTCGCCGAACGGATCTCCGCGGCCTTCCCCGGCCGCGTCCACACCGTCGGCGACGGCGACACCTTCACCGCCGCCGGCTTCGAGGTGGAGGTCCACGGCGAGCTGCACGCCGTGATCCACCCCGACGTCCCCCGGATCACCAACGTCGGCTTCCTCGTCGACGGCGCTGTCTTCCACCCCGGCGACGCCCTGACCGTCCCCGGCCGGCCCGTCGAGACCCTGCTGCTGCCCGTCATGGCGCCCTGGAGCAAGATCTCCGAGGTGATCGACTACGTCCGCGAGGTGAACCCGCGGCAGGCCATCGACGTCCACGACGCGCTCCTCGCCCCGATCGCCCGGCCCCTGTACGACCGGCGGATCGGCGAGCTCGGCGGCGCCGACCACCGCCGGCTGGCCCCGGGGGCGTACACCGAGCTGTGAGCGCGTCCGCCGTCACACCCCGCCGTTAGGCTGTCCGGCATGCGCATCGCGACCTGGAACGTCAACTCGATCACCGCCCGGCTGCCCCGCCTGCTGGCCTGGCTGGAGAGCAGCGGTACGGACGTGCTGTGCGTCCAGGAAACCAAGTGCGGGGCCGAGCAGTTCCCCGTAGCCGAGCTGCGCGAGCTCGGCTACGAGTCGGCGGTGAACGCCACGGGCCGGTGGAACGGCGTCGCCCTGGTCTCCCGGGTCGGCCTGGAGGACGTGGTGACCGGCCTGCCCGGGGGGCCCGACTACGAGGGCGTGCAGGAGCCGCGGGCGGTCTGTGCGACCTGCGGCCCCGTCCGCCTCTGGTCGGTGTACGTGCCGAACGGCCGAGAGGTCGGCCACGACCACTACGCGTACAAGCTGCGCTGGCTGGAGGCGCTCCGGGAGGCCGTCGCCGGGGACGCGGCGGGCCCCCGCCCCTTCGCCGTGCTCGGCGACTTCAACGTCGCGCCCACCGACGACGACGTGTGGGACCGCTCCCTCTTCGAGGGCTCCACGCACGTCACGGAGCCCGAGCGGGCCGCGCTGGAGAAACTGCGCGAGACGGGCCTGAGCGACATCGTGCCCCGCCCCCTCAAGTACGACCACCCCTTCACCTACTGGGACTACCGCCAGCTCGGCTTCCCGAAGAACCGCGGGATGCGCATCGACCTGGTGTACGGCAACAAGCCGTTCGCCGACGCCGTCCGGGACGGCTACGTCGACCGCGACGAGCGCAAGGGCAAGGGGGCGTCCGACCACGCTCCCGTCGTCGTCGACCTCGACGTGTGAGCCGCCGCGGGTCCCGGCGGGAGGTCCCGGCCCCGCCCGCGGCGGCCCCGTGCGCCCCGTAGTGCGCCGGGGCGGGGGATGTCACGCTTGGCCGTATGGACATCCCTTTTCTGGACTCCTGGCGCAGACGGCGCGCCGGAGGGCGGAACGCGACCCTCGTCTCGGTCTTCGAGGGGGACCCGGAGGGCGCCGCCGAACTGCTCTCCGAGTGCGCCCTGCTGCGTTCCCGGGCCCGGGAGGCGGGGGTGCCGCTCGACGACACCCCGCGCTCCCTGGAGGCCCTCGACCAGTTGCCGCCGCGCTGGCGCGAGGACCCCGAGGAGCTGCCGTGGCTCGGCAACGACGCGGGCCTGTACCTCGGAACGGTGATCGTGCGCACCGTGCCGGGCGCCGTGTGGGACGTGCTGCCCGGCGGGCGCGTCGTGGTCCGCCTCGCCTCCGGGCGGGAGATCGACGTCGTCGGCGCGGGCCTGGACTGGGCGGTCTCCGGCTCGCCCGAGCTGTCCCAGACGTACGGGGAGGCGGCCGAGGGCCGCTGACCCGCCGGGAGATTTGAACCCTCTCGTCATGAAATACCGTTAATGTCGGGTTTCCGTGTCGGGGGGTGAAGCGCCTTCCCGCGCTGGATAGTTTGCGCTGGCCCCGGTACTCGCGAGAGGGGAGGGAGGTCTCCGGTACGGTCCGGCGGCGGCCGAAGATCACTCCGCGCGCAGCGGTACCGACAGGTACGAGGGGTCGGACGGCGGCGAGGAGAAGGTCAGCCGCGCGCCGGCCGGATTGTGCTCCGCGTACAGCGGGTCGACGGTGTCGACGACCAGAGCGAGGCGGTGCCCCGCCGGCACGTCGTACGCCGTCGAGAACAGCTCCAGGTCCACCGCGAACGGCTCGCCCGGCGTCCGCCCGTGGAAGGTGTGGGGGGCGCTGCTCACCAGCCGGCCGACACCGAGGGGGCCCACGTCGTACAGGTACGCCACCAGGGTGCCGCTGCCCGCCGTGGCGGTGACGGTGGTGTGCAGCCTCGCCGTACCGCGCACGTGCCGCGCCGCCGGGTACCGCTCCGACTGCCAGACGGCGGCGTACGAGCGGGGGAGCAGCGGCACCGACACGCTGGGCGGGATCCGGAGGAACTGGTCGAGTGCGTTGGACAGCATGAGCGTGCCGCCGTTGGCGCCCGAGTCCACACCGGTGCCGATCTGCCGGCCGCCGAGGGCGAGGCGCTCCTCGCGCGCCCCGACCGACGCCCAGTCGGCGTAGTGCTCGTACCCGGCGGAGGTGCGGGACCTGATCCGGACGGGCGGCTCGCGGTCGACGCCGTTGCCGGCGCCCCGGAGGTGGTGGTCGAACCAGCGGTGGGCGCTGGTCCAGGTGTCGTTGGGCAGCCCCAGCAGGCCGGTGGCCTCGGCGGTGGCGTGGTCCCCTGGGCGGAACTCCAGGCGCTTGGGGCCGGTGAGCCGCTCGTAGAAGGAGGCGTACTGGTTGGGCGGGAAGATCGTGTCGCCCCAGGCGTTGCCGAGCATGACGGCGGTGCCGTGGGCGTTGATGCGGTCGACGTACGTGGCGGGGGAGCGCTCGCGGCCCCAGTCGAGGATCTCCTGTTCGCGCTCCAGGTCCGAGGAGAGGAAGGCGGAGAGGACGCGCTGGAACTCGGGGCCGGGGCGGCCGGTGAGGTGGCCGGAGCCGCCGAGCATGGCGGCGGCCTGGAGGTGCTGGGTGCGGCCGCTGTAGATGGAGCCGACCAGGTCGGCCCAGCCGCTGAGTGCCGCGACGGCCCTGATCCGCTCGTCGTGCGCGGCGGCGAGGAGGGCGATCCCGGCGCCGTAGGAGATGCCCGCCATGCCGACGCGGCCGGGGTCGGCGGGGGTGTGGGCGAGGGCCCAGTCGACGACCCTGGAGGCGTCGGCGACGTCGGACGGGCCGGCGACCTCGATGTGCCCGCCGGACTGCCAGAAGCCGCGCGGGGTGTAGCTGACGACGACGTACCCGGCGTCCGCGAACCGGCGGGCCTGGGCCAGGTACTCGATCTGCGGCAGGCCCCAGCTGGTGGGCAGCACGACGACCGGGTGGCGGCGGGTGCCGTCGGCGCCGGAGGGGGTGACGACGTTGGCCTTGAGGACGGTGCCGCCGTCCCCGGCGATGTCGACGAACCGGATGCCGGACGTCTCGGCCGCGGTGGCGGATCCGGTGACGGTGGTCCCGGTCGTGGCGGTGGCCGTGGGGGCGGGCCCGAAGGCCGCTCCGGCCGCCAGGACGGCCGCGGCGGCCCCGACGGCCGCCGTGCGCAGGGCTGTGCGCGGGTGTCCCATGGGCGCTCCTCACTCGCTTCGCTTCTCCGCGGCGGCTGGAAGTGACCCGACGGTAACCCCTTGGGCTTACCTGGGGTAACGGTCGTGTCGGTCACGGCACCGTAACGATGGGCCGCCGCCGGGGCGGCCTTGGAGGGCGGTACGGACCGCCGGGGGCCCGAAGTGCCGGAGGCGTTCACCGACGGCGAGGAGGACGGCGAGGTCCTCATGCGCGCCGGCGCGGTGCTCGTCCGCACGCGGGGCGGCGGGGCGGCCGGCGAAAAGGTCCTCGGGCAGTTCGCGCGGCTCCGGATCGAACGCGTCCGCGAGGCCGCGACCGGACAGGACCCCGACGCCTGACGCGCGGCTCCGGCCGCTTCGGGAGTGCGGGGGAGGCCCCGCCCGTGTCGGGGCCGGCGGCGGGAGGGCCCCGCCCGCGTCGGCCGTCCGGGTGACGCACTGGGCCCACCGGCGGCGACGCCGGACACGACGTGCCGCGGATCCCGGCCCGCGGGCGCGCATGCTGGCGGTCCTGACGCACCGTGCGGTGTGAAGTTACGCTGCGCGGAAGGCCGTTGACCGGAGGTACCCGCATGCGTCGCTCCACCGTACGGAACGTCTCCCTCGCCGCCCTCGCCGCGACGCTGTTCGCGGCCGCGCCACCGTCCGCCCCCGCGCCGCCCGCTCCCGCGCCACCGGTCCCCGTACCGGCCGCCCCGGCACCCGCCAAGGAACCGGTCGCCACCGGGTACGGCGGGGCCGTCGCCAGCGTCGACCCCGACGCGTCGGCGGCCGGGATCGAGGTGCTGCGCGCGGGCGGCAACGCGGTGGACGCCGCCGTCGCCACCGCCGCCGCCCTCGGCGTCACCGAGCCGTACTCGGCGGGCATCGGCGGAGGCGGCTACCTCGTCCACTACGACGCCCGCACCCGCACCGTCCACACCGTCGACGGCCGCGAGACCGCGCCCCGTTCGGCGGACGCCTCCCTCTTCCTGGAGGACGGCAAGCCCGTCCCCTTCGAGCAGGCCATGACCAGCGGCCTCGCCGTCGGCACCCCCGGCACCCCCGCCACCTGGGAGTCCGCGCTCGGCGCCTGGGGCACCAAACCGCTGCGGGACCTGCTGAAACCGGCCGTGCGGCTGGCCCGGGACGGCTTCGTCGTCGACGAGACGTTCCGCGCGCAGACCGAGGCCAACGAGGACCGCTTCCGGGACTTCCCGGCCAGCGCCGAGCTGTTCCTGCCGGGCGGCGAACCGCCCGCCGTCGGCTCGGTCCTGAAGAACCCCGACCTCGCGCGGACGTACGAGGAACTCGCCCGGCGGGGCACCGGGGCGCTCTACCGGGGCGACCTGGCCCACGACATCGTCCGCACCGTCCGCACCCCGCCCGTGCGGCCCGGCGCCGACCGCACCGTGCGGCCCGGCGACCTGACGGTACGTGACCTCGCCACGTACCGGACGGTCTTCCGGAGCCCCACGAAGAGCGGCTACCGGGGCCTGGACGTGTACGGCATGGCGCCCTCCTCGTCGGGCGGCACCACCGTCGGCGAGGCGCTCAACATCCTGGAGGGCACGGACCTGTCGCGCGCCTCCGAGGAGAGGTACCTGCACCGGTTCGTCGAGGCGAGCCGGATCGCCTTCGCCGACCGCGGCCGGTGGGTGGGTGACCCGGCCTTCGAGGACGTGCCGGTGCGGGGGCTGCTGTCGCAGCGGTTCGCGGACGCGCGGGCCTGCCTCATCAGCGACGACAAGGCCCTGACCAGCCCGCTCGCCCCCGGCGACCCGCGCGACCCCGAGCCGTGCGCCACGACCGGGAAGGCGGCGCCGACGACGTACGAGGGGGAGGACACCACCCACCTGACGGTCGCCGACCGCTGGGGCAACGTTGTCGCCTACACCCTCACCATCGAGCAGACCGGCGGCAGCGGCATCACCGTGCCGGGCCGCGGCTTCCTGCTCAACAACGAACTGACCGACTTCTCCTTCGCCCCGGCCGACCCGGCGGTCCACGACCCGAACCTGCCCGGCCCCGGCAAGCGCCCGCGCTCCTCGATGTCCCCGACGATCGTCCTGGACCGGGACGCCCGCCCCGTCCTCGCCCTCGGCTCGCCCGGCGGCGCCACCATCGTCACCACCGTCCTGCAGACCCTCACCGGCGTCGTCGACCGGGGCCTCCCGCTGGTCGAGGCGATCGCCGCGCCGCGCGCCAGCCAGCGCAACCAGCCCCTCACCGACCTCGAACCCGCCCTGTACGACAGCCCGCTGCGCGCCCGCCTCACCGCGCTGGGCCACGCCTTCCGCCGGACGCCGGAGATCGGCGCCGCCACCGGGGTCCAGCGGCTCCCCGACGGACGCTGGGTGGCCGCCGCCGAGAAGGCCCGCCGGGGCGGCGGGTCCGCGATGGTCGTCCGCCCGGCGGACTGACGGAAGGACCGGCGGACGGACCGGCGGAAGGACCCGCTCGGCCGGGGCGCCGCCTCCCGGCCGGACCGGGACGCCGCTCCCAGTCCGGCCGGGAGACGGGTGGCGGCCCCTCCGCCGTACGGCGTACGGGGCGGCGCGACGGGCCGGGCCGGCGTCGGGGCCGCCGCGGGCGGCGATCCGGGCGGACACCGAAAGCGCCCCCGGCTGCCC
>NZ_CP095474.1:3949309-3989489 GCF_023614315.1 Streptomyces sudanensis
CCTTTTCGCCGTACNGCCCCGCCNNNCCCTTCCCGTGCGTCCCGCAGCCGTCCGTCCCGCAGCCGTGCCGTACGCCGCCCGCCGCCTCCCGGCCCGCCCGGAGGCTCCCGTCCGCGAGGTCCGCCCACGTCATGCGGGCCCGGAGCGCGGAAGCACGGCGTCCGGGTACGGATCGCGAAGATGCGGCGCTCGGGCAAGATGGAGGCGGAAGACCGCCGCCCCCGGGGCGGCACGAGGAGAAGATCGCCTGCCATGACAGCCAAGCCCATGCCGTTCGACGAGCTCGACCGGAAGATCGTCGCGACCCTGATGGCGAACGCCCGGGCGAGTTTCTCCGAGATCGGCGCGGCCATCGGCCTGTCGGCCACCGCGGTCAAGCGCCGGGTGGACCGGCTGCGCAAGGCCGATGTGATCACCGGTTTCCGGGCCACCGTCCGCCCGTCCGCGCTGGGCTGGCGCACGGAGGCGTACATCGAGGTGTACTGCGACAACGCGGCCCCGCCCCGGCGCCTCGCGGAGGTCGCGCGCAAGTACCCGGAGATCGCCGCGGCCATGACGGTGACCGGCGCCGCCGACGCGCTGCTGCACGTCAGGGCCACCGACGTGGAGCACTTCGAGGAGGTGCTGGAGCGGATCCGCAGCGAGCCCTTCATCCGCAAGACGATCAGCTACATGGTCCTGTCGCACCTGCTGCCGGACAGTCCGGAGGCCGGGGCCAGCGAGTCCGCGCCGGGCGCCCTCCCCGGCGGCGCGCCGGGCGGCGCAGGAAACGTGCTCTGACCCGTTGATCCACGCAGCATTCCTGCACATGGGCGCAGCCCTTCGTTCTTGTTGCGCGCACGTGCCGTTTCCTACCGTTGGAGCACCCCCTTCGGCATCGCAGAAAGCGGAGGAACCCTCTGTGCCCGTGAGACCCGCCTCGCTCGACCGTGACTGGCGCGCCCGGCGCTACGTGATGTGCGAGCCGCGCTACTTCGACGTGCACTACGCCATCAACCCGTGGATGAACCCCGAGGAGCGGGTGGACCGCTCGCGCGCCCACGACCAGTGGAACAACCTGGTGCAGGTCTACCAGGACCACGGCCACAAGGTCGACACGGTGGCCCCGGTGGAGGGCCTGCCCGACATGGTGTTCGCGGCGAACGCTGCCCTCGTCATGGACGAGCGGGTGTTCGGCTCCTCCTTCCACGCCCCCGAGCGGCAGCCGGAGTCGGCGGCGTACGCGGCCTGGTTCAAGGAGGCGGGGTACGACGTCCACCACGCCTCGGCGGTCTGCGAGGGCGAGGGCGACCTCGTGCCCACCGGCCGGTACGTGCTGGCGGGCACCGGGTTCCGCACGCAGCGGGACGCCCACCACGAGGTGCAGGAGTTCTTCGGCACGCCGGTGGTCAGCCTCCAGCTGGTCGACCCCCGCTTCTACCACCTGGACACCGCCCTGTTCCTCCTCGACGAGGCGGGCGGCCGGGACGACGTGACGGGCGCCGGCAACGTCGCGTACTACCCGGAGGCGTTCTCCCCCGGCAGCCGCGAGGTCCTCCGGAGGCTCTTCCCGGAGGCGGTGATCGCCAGCGAGGAGGACGCCCTGGCCTTCGGCCTCAACTCCGTCTCCGACGGCCACCACGTCTTCATCGCCCCCCAGGCCCAGGGCCTGATCGACACGCTCGCCGACCGCGGTTACGTCCCCGTCCCCGTCGACCTGTCGGAGTTCCGCAAGTCCGGCGGGGGCATCAAGTGCTGCACACAGGAGATCCGCTGATGACCGCTCCCACCACCGCCGCCATCCCCGCCTCCGAGACCCGCTCGTCGGCGGAACTGATCAGCGCCGAGGCCCCGGTCCTCGCGCACAACTACCACCCCCTGCCCGTGGTCGTCGCCCGCGCGGAGGGCGCCTGGGTCGAGGACGTCGAGGGCCGCCGCTACCTCGACATGCTGGCGGGCTACTCGGCGCTCAACTTCGGGCACCGCCACCCCGCCCTCATCGAGGCGGCGCACCGCCAGCTCGACGAGCTCACCCTCACCTCGCGCGCCTTCCACAACGACCGGCTGGCCGGCTTCGCCGAGCGCGTGGCCGCGCTGATCGGCCTCGACATGGTGCTGCCGATGAACACCGGCGCCGAGGCGGTGGAGAGCGCGGTCAAGGTGGCGCGCAAGTGGGCGTACGAGGTCAAGGGTGTCGCACCGGACCAGGCGACGATCGTCGTCGCCGACGGCAACTTCCACGGCCGCACGACGACGATCGTGAGCTTCTCGACGGACGAGACGGCCCGCGCCGGCTTCGGGCCCTTCACCCCCGGCTTCCGCGTCGTCCCCTACAACGACCTCGCCGCGCTGGAAGCCGCCGTGGACGAGACCACGGCCGCCGTGCTGATCGAGCCCATCCAGGGCGAGGCGGGCGTCGTCATCCCCGACGACGGCTACCTCACCGGTGTCCGCGAGCTGACCCGGCGCGCGGGGTGCCTCTTCATCGCCGACGAGATCCAGTCGGGCCTGGGGCGCACCGGCCGCACCCTGGCCGTCGAGCACGAGGCGGTCGTGCCGGACGTGGTGCTCCTGGGCAAGGCCCTGGGCGGCGGCATCATCCCGGTCTCCGCGGTGGTCGCCCGCCGCGACGTGCTCTCCGTGCTGCGGCCCGGCGAGCACGGCTCGACGTTCGGCGGCAACCCGCTGTCGGCGGCGGTCGGCTCGGCGGTCGTGGACCTGCTGGCCACCGGCGAGTTCCAGCGCCGGGCCGCCGAGCTGGGCGAGGTCCTGGACCGCGGCCTGGCCGCGCTCACCGGCGCGGGCGTCACGGCCTACCGGGCCCGCGGGCTCTGGGCGGGCGTGGACATCGACCCCGAGATCGGCACGGGCCGGGAGATCAGTGAGCGGCTCATGGCCGAGGGCGTCCTGGTCAAGGACACCCACGGCTCCACGATCCGGCTGGCGCCGCCGCTGACCATCACGCAGGAGGAGCTGGAGTCCGCCCTGGAGTCCCTGCGGAAGGTCCTGGGCTGAGCGAAGCCCCCACGGACGGGCCGGCGGCCCGCCGCGCGACCGCGACCGCCCCGCCCGGGGCGCGGACCGGCCGCGCGGCGGGCCGCCTCCGTCCCCGGGCGGCGAGTACGGAGAACCGTCGCCGGGCCCCGGCGGCGGCCCCCCGCCGGTGGCGGCCCCGGCGCGGGGCGCGACCGGCGCGGGGGTCCTCTCCGGGGACGGCGGACACGCACGGGACGCCCCGCCCGGCCCGCCTCGCCGGGCAGCGCGGACACGCCCGGCTCCGCGTCGCCTCGCGGTCGTCCACCCGACCGGGGCGCCCCTGCGCCCGTGGTGCCCCGGGGGAGCGGCGGCGGGACTCCCGCCCGCCCCGGCAGGCGCCACCGGCAGGCGCCACCGGTGGGCGGCTCCGGTCCCGGGGGGCGGCTCCGGTCCCGGGGGGCGGTACTCGGCCCCGGGGGCGGCGACCTTCCCGCCCGGGGCCGGGAGCCGGCGGCCGTGCCGGGCGCCGGCGGCGAACCCCCGGGGAACGGCGGGTTACGCCGGGAGCCGCCCGCGCCCCGGGGCGTCACCGTCCGGGAACCCCGGCCGTCAGGGGGACGTGGTGTGATGGACACATGATCGATGATCTTCTGGACGACACCGGCTTCCTGTCCGCCGTCGAGGACGCGATCCGCGCGGCCGCGGACGAGGAGGTCATGCCCCGCTGGCGGAAACTGGCCGCGCACGAGGTCGACGAGAAGTCCGGCCCGCACGACCTGGTCACCGTCGCCGACCGCGAGGCCGAGAGGCGCCTGACGGAGTCCCTGGCCGCGCTGCTGCCCGGTTCCGCCGTCGTGGGCGAGGAGGGGGTCCACGCCGACCCGGGCGCGTACGACGCGGTGCGCGGCGACGCGCCCGTGTGGATCGTCGACCCGGTCGACGGCACGCGCCAGTTCGTCCGCGGCGAGCCCGGCTTCTGCACCCTCGTCGCCCTCGCCCGGCACGGGGAGCTCCTGGCGTCCTGGACGCACGCGCCAGCGCGGGGCGAGACGGCCGTCGCCGTACGCGGCAGGGGCGCCCGGCTGAACGGCGCACCCCTGCTGGCCGGGGCGCCCGAGCCGGGCGCGGCGCTCCGGGTCGCCACGTCCCACCCCGACCACACCACGCCCGCGCAGAAGCGCGCCATCGAGGGGCTGGCCGCCGGGGGCGTCGTCCCCCGGCCGTGCGGCTCGGCGGGCCTGGAGTACCTGGCGGTCGCGCGCGGCGACTCCGACGCCGTCGCCTTCACCTGGGAGTACGCCTGGGATCACGCGGCGGGGCTCCTGCTGGTCACGGAGGCGGGCGGGACGCACCGCACGATCGACGGCGTCCCGTTCCGCGTCACCGGCGGCAACGCCCTGCCGTTCACGGCGGCCCGGGACGCGGCGACCGCCGCGCGCGTCGCCGCCCTCCTCCGCCGCCAGTGACGTACCGGGCGGACGCCCGACCGCCCGACCGCCCGGGAGCCTCCGACCGCCCGGAAGCCCCCGGGAGGCCGGAGGGCCGGGAGATCAGAGGGCCGGGAGATCGGAGGCCGGGAGCCCGGAGGCCGGGAGCCCGGCCGCCCGGCACCGGGTGGCCTGACGCGGCGTCCTATCCTGTCCTGACGGTCCTGGCCGTCCTGACGGTCCTGGCCGTCCTGGCCGCCGGCTGACGAAGGAGCCCGAAGGTGCCGTCGATGCTCGATGCCGTCGTCGTGGGGGCGGGCCCCAACGGGCTGACCGCCGCCGTCGAACTGGCCCGCCGCGGCTTCTCCACGGCCGTGTTCGAGGCGAAGGGCACCGTCGGCGGCGGGGCCCGCACGCAGGAGCTGACCCTCCCCGGCTTCCGCCACGACCCCTGCTCGGCCGTGCACCCGCTGGGCATCGGCTCGCCCGCCTTCCGCGCCATGCCGCTCGACCGCTACGGCCTGGAATGGCTCCACGCGCCGCTCCCCATGGCGCACCCCTTCGACGACGGCACGGCCGCCGTCCTGTCCCGGTCCGTGGCCGAGACCGCCGCCTCGTTCGGGCCGCGCGACGCCGGCGCGTACCGCCGCCTCGTCGCCCCGTACCTCGGCGCGTGGGACACCCTCGCCCGCGACTTCATGTCGCTGCCGCTGACCGCGCTGCCCCGCGACCCGGTCACCCTCGCCCGCTTCGGCCTCACCGGCCTGCCCCCGGCCACCTGGCTGATGCGCCGCTTCCGCGACGAACGGGCCCGCGCCCTGTTCGCCGGGCTCGTCGCCCACGTCATCGCCCCGCTCGGCGGCCTCGCGACCGGCGCCGTCGGCCTCGTCTTCGCGCTCGCCGCGCACGCCAACGGCTGGCCCCTGCCGCGCGGCGGCTCCCAGGCCATCTCGGACGCCCTCGCCGCGTACCTGAAGGACCTCGGCGGCGCCGTCCACACGGACTACGAGGTCAAGCGGCTCGACGACCTGCCCCCGGCCCGCGCGTACGTCTTCGACACCTCGCCCACGGCGCTCGCCCGGATCGCCGGACTCGGCGGCCTCTACGACGGCTACCGGTACGGCGCCTCCGTCTTCAAGATCGACTACGCGCTGGACGGCCCCGTCCCCTGGACCGCCGAGGAGCCCCGCCGCGCCGGTACCGTGCAGGTCGGCCCGCTCGGCCGGGACATCGGCACCGCCCTGCGCCAGGCGTCGGGCGGCACGGCCCCCGGCACGCCGTTCCTGATCACCGCCCAGCCCAGCCTCGTCGATCCGGGCCGGGCCCCGGCCGGCAAGCACGTCTTCTGGGCCTACGGCCACGTCCCCAACGGCTGGGAGGGCGACCTCACCGACGCGATCGAGCGGCAGCTCGAACGCTTCGCCCCCGGCTTCCGCGACCTGGTCATCGCCCGCGCCACCGCCGGACCGCCCCAGATGGCCGCCCACAACGCCAACTACGTCGGTGGCGACATCGCCTGCGGCTCCGCCGCCGGCCTCCGGCTCCTCCTGCGGCCCCGCCTCACCCTCCGCCCCCACCACACCCCGCACCCGGCGGTGTTCCTCTGCTCCTCCGCCACCCCGCCCGGCCCCGGCGTCCACGGCATGTCCGGGCACAACGCCGCGAAGGCGGTCTGGCGGCACCTGCGCCGGCAGCCCCGCTGAGGAACACGCCCGGCGGGCCGGGACAGGCCGGCAGCGCGCGGGGCACGACCGGGCCGCTGTACGGCCTCGCTGCGGGCGCCTGCGGGGTGCAGCAGCGCCGACGTGCGTCGAGTCCGGCCACCCCGGCACGGCCCCCGTACGACAGCGGGCAGTTACCGGGGCATTAGCGCCGGCGGTGAGAGTGGCTCAGGAGGACGCCCCGGAACGAAGGGGGCCGTTGCACCGGAAAGGGCACCGCGCATGCTCGGCAAGCACGTCCACAAGACAGCGGCGGGGCCGGTGGCCGGGCAGCCGCTTTCCGCGCGCGACGGTGGGGAGGGCCACGGCGCCGGCACGACCGCACGTCCTCCGGTACCCGGGGAAGCACGGACGGCTTCGCCACCGGGTTCGCCCCTGTTCGACTCGAACGGCGTGGTCTTCCCCGGTTCGCGCGCCCGGCACCCGTTCCCCCGCCTTCGCCTTCGGCCGGACGACGGCGGCGGCACCGGCAACGCGACGGGCGTCCGCCGCACCGGCAACCGGGCGAGCGCGTGCCGTCATGGTCGGCCCGGGGGAGCGCAGGGCCGGTTCCCGCATGAGGGATGGTCGCGCCGGAACCGGCCCGAGGGCAGGCAGCCCGCCGGCCACCCGGCGCCGCCCGGCCGCTCGGGCGGCGCCGGATGAGAGCTCCGCCACCGGCCGGGTGAGGGCCGCCTGATCGGCCCTCGTGCTCGGGGCGCACGTGCGGGACCGCCGGCAGGGGCGCAGCGCGGCCCGGAGGAGCGGAGTCTGTTCGACGACCCCGGCGGACCCCTCGCCGGCGGCACCCGCGCCCGGCTCTCGACCGGCCGTGGAGCCGGCTCGCGCGGTGGCGGGAATCCCTCAGGGGAGACGCCCACGGTGTTCCCGAAAGAAGACGGCCCCGGCGGCCGGGGAATCCGGCATTCGGACGGGTGGCACTGCTCCGGACCGGTACCGCGGCACCGAGATGACGAAGGGAACGGACAGCACATGCTTTTGGAACGCGACGAGGTGTTCGGCGCGGCGGCTGCGGCCGCGGCGGCCGTGCGAGCGGGCGAAGGACGCTGGGTTCTGCTTTCGGCGCCGGCGGCCGGCATGGGGCGTACTGCCGCGCTGGAAGCGGTCGTCCGGCAACAGGTCGGTGACGGCTCCATGCGCGTCGAACGCGCGCGCGGCGCGTTGGAGGAGGCGGCGTTTCCCTTCGGGCTGGTCCGGCAGTTCTTCACGGACGACGAAGCCGTTCCCTTCTCGGTGCTGACCGGGCCGGACGAACAGCGGCTGTTCCACGGGCTGACGACGCGCCTGGCCCGGTCCGCCGCCGAGCGGCCGGTACTCCTCGCGGTGGACGACCTTCACCACGCCGACGAGCCGTCGCGGCGCTGGATCGGCTACCTCGCGCGCCGTATCGCCGAGATCCCCGTCCTGCTGGTGGCCACCGAGCGCGCCGATCCCTCCGCTCCGGCGCTCTTACCGCCTTCCACGGGTGTGGCTGTCGCCCTTTCCGCCCTCAGCGTTTCCGCCGTCACCCGCATCGCCCGAGCCGCCGGCCTGGACCAAAAGGACATCGCGACCTGCGTCGAGGCGAGTGCCGGCAACCCGGCCCTGGCGCGGGCGCTCGTCGCCGACCTCGGTGGCGAACCGTTTCCTCACCCGTCGTCCGCCCCGTCACACGTCCACTACCGCGACACGATCGCCGGCTGGCTGAGACGGGAGACCGATCCGTTCACACGTGATGCCTACCCCGCCCTCGCCGTCCTGGCCGAGGAAGGAAAGCCCGCCGACCCCGACCTGCTCCGCCGGCTCTCCGGCCACCGTACGTCCAGGCGCTCTCCGTGCGGGCGTTCGGTGCGGTATCTGGGCGAGCTGATGAGCCACCCCCTCGCGCGGGAAGCCGTCCTCGCCGCTGCCGACCCGGAGGACATCGCCGCGCTGCACACGCGCATCGCGGGACTGCTCGACGAGAGCGGTGCGCCTGCGACGGCCGTGGCCTCCCGGCTCCTGCGCGTGGACCGGCCCAGTGAGGCGTGGATGACCCGCTCCCTGGCCGAGGCCGCCGAGGAGGCGAAGCGCGCCGGTCGCGTCGCGGAGTCCGCGCTGTATCTGCGCCACGCCCTGAGCGCCCCGCTCGATCCGGACCTGCGGGCCGACCTCACCATGCGCCTCGGTGCCCTGGAGCTTCCGAACAACGCGACCGCCGGCATCCGCAGGCTCCATACCGGACTGGGACTGCACACCGATCCCCGAGAACGTGCGACCGCGGCCATCGCCCTCAGCGCGGCCCTCGTCGCCGGCAGGGAATCGGGGATAGCGTTATGGGTTCTTCGCCAGGCCGGCCGTACCGCCGACGACGAACTCGTCCAGGTACTGCAGACGCTCGGCGCGTTCGTCTCCTCGCACGACAACGACGCGTGGCGCGGGGCCGTCGCCGGCCTGCGCGCGCTCGCCCCGACGGCACACCCCGCCATCGAGCCGTTGGTGTGCGGACTGATCACCGAGTACGAAGCCGGAGCAGGTCTCTGCTCGGCGGCCGAAGCGCTGGCGCGGGTCCGGCCGCGGCTGACGGCGCCGGTCGATCCGCGCCTGCGGACCGCATGGCTCGGCAGCGCGGCCACCCTGCTCCAGTGGGCGGACTGCCTTGAGGAGGCACGCGAGCTGACCGGCCTGTGCCTGCCGGCCCCGCCCGTCCCCCCGGACCTGACGGATGTGGGCCTTCAGCGTCTGCTCGGCGTCCGGGCCGGGGCGGCGCTCTGGGCGGGGGAGTTCGACCGCGTCATCGCCGAGAACGCCCCCCTGGTGGAGGCGACCGCCGGGCAGGGTGTCCGGCTGCCGCACCTGGCGGCCGTGGTGGCGGCCGCCGAACGCGAGACGGGCCGGCGTGCCCGGGCGTGGGAGGCCGTGACCCGCATGGGGCCGCCCGGCGGCGACAACTCCCGGGAGTGGAACGAACTCGGTCACACGCGGGCCCTGCTGCATGCCGCGGACGGCGACTGGCAGGCGGCCCTCGACGACTACATGACCTGCGGAGCCGGTCAGAACGCCTACGACTTCGTCAATCCCGCCGTCGTGCCGTGGCGTTCCGGGGCGGCGCTCGCCCTGGTGAGGCTCGGGCGGCGGGAGGAGGCCCGGGAACTGGCCGAGGAGGAACTGCGCCATGCCCGGACCTGGGGCACCGCGCGTACCGTCGGCCGGGCACTGCGCGCGTACGCCGCGGCCGTGGGCGGCAGACTGGCCCTGTCCTCGCTGACCGAGGGCGCCGAGCTGCTCAGGCCGAGCTCCGCGCCCGTGGAGCTCGTGGAACTCCTGGTCGACCTCGGGCGGGCCCATCTCGGGGCGGGCAACGGCCGCAAGGGCCGCGACACGCTGCGCGAGGCGCACTCCGTCGCCCTGCGGCTGGCGGCACCCGTTCCGGAAGCCGGAGCGCCGGCCGCCGCCGGCCGCCTCCTCGCCCTGACGGAGGACGCGTTGCGCGAGAGCGGGGTGCGGAACCGGGGCGACGGGCACGCACTGACTCCCGCCGAACGACGCGTGGCCGAACTCGCGGCGGTGGGGCACACCAACGCCCAGATCTCCTCCGCGCTGTGCCTTACCCGCCGCACCGTGGAGACGCACCTCACCAGCGCCTACCGGAAGCTGCGGATCGCTCGGCGCACCCAACTGGTCGCGGCGTTGGAGCGGTGGGAACCGCGAGCGTGACCGGGGCCCGGGGCCCGGGGCCCGGGNGCGCGGTGAGGGGCGAGTCGGTACGGAGCGCGGTACCGGTGCGGCCGTCGGCGCGTTTCTCCGTACCGCTCGCCGACCGAAGCGGGCCGTCGACGAGTTCCGCGTCCCGGGCCTCCGCCGACGGCTCCTCCCGTACCGGGGGCGCGGTGCGGGGGAGCCCGAACCACCCGGCAGCGGTGGCGGTGGCCTTCTCGGCCCGGCGCGGCCTGAAGGCGAACGGCTCGACCCCGTCCGCCGGGGTCCACCGCCACCTGCCGGGGTGGGTGGGGTGCCGACGACGCCCCGCCGTTTCCAGCGGCGCGGTGCCGTCCGCCCGCCGGCGACCGGATGCCGCGTGCGGTGGGCCAGGGGGTTCCGGGCGGCGTCGCCGACGGGGTGCCGAAGCGGTCGGCTCGGCCGCGCACGGACCGGCTCGGCCCTCCGGAGGACCGAGCCGCATCTCCGGGGCCCTGCTGTGCCGTTCCCGAGGGACGCCGGCCACCCGGCCGTGCCGGGGACCGGCGCCTCCTCACCGCGGGGGCGGGGCATCGGCCGGCTCCGTGACGTACGCGCGGTCAGGTCCCCGCCCGCCGGTCCCTTCCCGGGGGCGGGGACCGGCGGCGCGGTCGAGGAGCCGACCGCGCTCGTCCGAGGCGCCGGCGCCCGCGCTCCGGGCGGGGGCGCCGGCACGGCCCGGGAGCGGTCAGGCCCTCGACAGGGTGAAGGAGACCGCGGCGTTGTCACCGGTGCCACCCTGCTGGGTGCACTTGTACCCGGCGGGGGCGGAGCAGCTGTAGCTGTTGCTGCCCCAGTAGGGGTTGTTCCAGTACACCCTGAGCCTGTTGCTCGAGCCGGCCACGTCGAAGGTGACCTCGCCCTCCGTGCCGGTCATGAGGCCTTCCGACTCGCTCCCCCACTTCGCGGTGACACCGGGCTGGACCATGGAGGGGGGCAGCAGGCCGTCGGACCAGACTCCCCAGTGCAGGTTCGAGCCGGCACGGGTGAGCAGCGTCCCCGAGTTGTTGGTCAGGCTGACGGTCGTGCTCCGGGCGGCGGTGGCGCCGGGCACTGCCGCGGTGGTCCGGGCCTGGGTCAGCTGCGACTTCGGCCGGACGTCGAACCGCACCTGGGCGTTGTCCCCGCTGCCGCCGGTCCGGGAACAGGTGTAGCCGTCCGGGACGAAGCAGCTGTAGCTGTTGCTGCCCACGTAGGGGTTGTTCCAGTGCAGGCTGATCTCGCCCCCGCCGGCGATCGCGTAGACGGCCCTGCCTTCGGTTCCGGTCGCGAACCCGCAGGACTCGCTCGCCCAACTGGGCACCCTGCCGTTGGGGATGTAGTCGGGCGGAAGCATGTCCTTCGTCCAGCAACCGTGGTCGAGCTTCTCCCACGTCTTGGTCAGGCCGTGTCCGGTGTAGTTGCCCAGAGTGACCTGTGTGGAGCGGGCCGCGGCGGCTCCCTGTGCGGCCTTCGTCCCGTTGGTGGCGGCCGGACGCTGCTCAGTGGCAGCCTGCTGCCCGGTCTGCCCGGTCGCCGCCTGCGCGGACGGGGCCAGGGTGACCGCTCCGGCCGCCATCAGGGCGGTGGTGAGAACTCCTGAGGCCGCGCGGCGCAGATCGGCCGTGAAGGTCGTACGTTGCATGGGTGTGCCAACTCTCTTCGAGGAGGGTGAGCGGGCGTGTGTCGCGCCCGCCTTGTTCTCGGACGGGGGCGGCGCGGTCCGATGCCGACGCCGGGCGGCTCACTGGATGTAGAGCTCCCAGACCTTCACGCCGTTGACGTAGATTTCTTCGATGCGGTGGGCGACGGCGGCTCCGATGCCGTACAGCACGTAGTACGCCGCCTCCGCAGCGACGAACGACTCGTACCGGCCGGCCCACTGCCAGATCTGAGCCGCCGAAGCGTCTTTCTGGACCGCGGACACCGCGGAGGCGGGCGCCTGGGCGGGGGCGGCGTGTGCCTGGGCGGCGCCGCCTGCGAGAACCGCGGCGGCGAGAGCGGCGCAGAGCGAAGCCGTGCGAATTCTCCTGAGCATGACAAATACCCTTCCTGGGTGCTCCCTGTGAACAGCCGGGCGCCTCTGGCGGGCCGGCTCCGCACCGGCCCGACTGCCGGGCGCGGCGGCAGTCACAGGCTGGCACGTGGCTTCCGCGCTCGGGCATTGTGGAAAACCGTGAACTTACCGCGACCGTTCGACGAGCGGGCGTACGAGGCCCCCGTCCGCCACCCGCCGGGCCGACGCGGAGCACGCCGCGGCCCGCGTCGCGCGCACCGACACCCCGCCCCTCCTCGGCCGGTCGCCGACCNGGGGGTTCCCGGGCCCCGTCAGGGGCGGCCCCGGCGTCCCCGCCTGCCCGCCGCCCGGGCGGGCCCGCGCCCGGTCCGGATGTCACGCTTCCGGTGTCCGCCGCGCCGCTTCCCGTACCGCGCGCCCGTCCCGCGGGCGGACGGGTGCCGGGAGGGGAGGCCCGCGGCGCCGCGGCCGGACGGCAGCGTGCGGGCCGGGCCGGACGGGACCGGGCGCGGCCAGGCCGGAGACGGGACCGGCCCGCCTCCGGCCGGCATCCGCCGGACGGCGACGGGCGGGTCCGCCGACGGGCGTATCCCGGCCGGTACGGCGGTCGGGGGCGGTTGCCGGGCGTTACCGTGCGTCCGGATCAGAGGGGGTATGGAAGTGGTACCGGAGATCGTGACGACGGTGGCCGCCCTGGGCGGCGCGGCGGTGGTGCAGGCGGCGACGACCGACGCCTGGACGAGTGTGAAGGCGTGGCTGGTGCCCAGGCTGGGCGGCGGGGACCCGGACCGGGAGCAGGCCGAGGCACTGCGGCTCGACACGTCCGCCGCCGTCCTGCGGGCCACCGCGGGCGTGCCGGAGGTCGCCCGGGAGCGCCGGGACCAGGAGGAGGCGCAGTGGCGCGCCCGGTTCCTGGAGTTCCTCGGCGGCCTGCCCGAAGACCGCGTCGCCGAGGTGGAGAGGGAGCTGCGGGCCCTCCTGGACGACGTGAGGACCGGCCGGCCGGGCGCCCCGGGGGGCGGTGACATCAACGCGGTGGGGAACACCTTCAGCGGGAACCGGGACGTGCACATCGGCCACCGGACCACGTACCACGGCCACGGCTCCCCGGAGTCGCAGCCATGACGCCGGGCGGCCCCCCGTCCGGCACGGCCGGTGCGGGGGGTGCGAGCGGTTTCGCCGCGCCCGGGAGCGGCCCGGTCACCGCGACGGGCAACGTCTTCACGGGCAACGGCTCCGTGACCATCGGTCCCGTCATCAACGATCCCACCGCGCTGCGGGCCGCCGAGGCGGACGGGTTCCTGCGCGACTGGGACGACATGGCCACGAAGGCCCGGGGGACGCCGCGCACGCCCGCGTCCCTGCTGGAGGCGCACCGCGCGGTGGTCCCCTTCCGGAACCGGGCGCCGCAACTGGCGGACCTGGAGGCGTGGTGGGCGGAGCCGGGTTTCGGCGCGTACCTGCTGCACGGCCCCGGGGGCCAGGGGAAGACCCGCCTGGCGCGGCAGCTGACCGAGGGACCGGGGAAGGACGCCCGCCGGAGCCTGTGGCTGAGCCCCGAGGCCCCGCCGGACGGGCTGCGGCTCCTCGGGGACGTCGCCTCGCCCCTGCTGGTGGTGGTCGACTACGCCGAGACGCGCACCGCCCAGTTGACGGCCCTGCTCAGGGTCGGCGCCGCGCGCCGGGAAGGGACGTTCAAGGTCCTGGCGCTGGCCCGCACCGACGGCGAGTGGTGGGAGGAGGTGCGCGTCGCCGCGCGCCTCGGCGACCTCTTCGACGAGTTCCCCGTCACCGCCCTGCCCCCGCTGGACCCCGACGGCGCCGCCCGCGCCGAGACCTACCGCCAGGCCGTGACCGGCCTGGCCGCGGCGCTGCCCGCCGTACCCGGGCAGCAGCACCACGACTGGCCCGCACGGGCCGCGTCCCTGCTGGAGGCCCCCGGCGCCCCCGCGGGCTCCACCGGGTCCGACGCGGTGCTCGACCTGCACATGAGGGCGCTGGCCGACCTCCTGGACGCCGCCCGCGCGGCCGCCGGCGAGCCCCCGGCGGGCGAGCCCCCGGCGGACGGGCCGCCGACGGGCGGACCCCCGGCCGGCGAGCCCCCGGCGGGCGAGCCCCCGGCGGACGGGCCGCCCGCCGGAAGACCTTCGGCGGGCAGGTCCGCACCAGGTCGCGGCACCGTGGAGGAACGGCTGCTGGACCACGAGCGCTACTACTGGCAGGCCGCCGCGAAGACCCTGCGGCTCAGGAGCAACAGGACCCTGGAGGAGCCGCTGGCCGCCGCCTTCCTCTGCGGCGCCCACGACCGCGAGCAGGCCCGCGACCTGCTGGGCCGCGTCCCCGCCCTGCGCGGGGAGGGCGCCGACCTCCCCGAGGGCGTGCACGCCTGGATCGCCGGCCTCTACCCCCCGTCCACCGACGGCCAGATCTGGGGTGCGCTGCGGCCGGACCGGTTGACGGAGTACTTCCTCGGCCACCACCTGCGCACCCACCCGCACCTCGCCGACGCGCTGCTCGACGGCCCGCCCGAAGCGGGGACGACCCGGCCCCTCACCCCGGCACAGGCCACCCGGCTCCTCACCCTGTACACCCGCGCCGCCGCCCACCGCGCCCACCGCGGCCGCCTCGACGACCCGCTCACCGGTCTGTGCGAGCGCCACCCGCGGGTCCTCGGACCGCTCGCCGTGGACGTCGCCACCCAGGTGGAGCGCCCCGACCCCCTGGTGACCGCGCTGGAACGGATCGCCGCCGACCCCGGGGCGACGGCGGAGGAGATCACCGCGCTGGCCGACCGCCTGCCGTGGTCCACCCACACCCTCACCGCGGTGGCGGTCGACGTGACCCGGCGGCTCACCGAGATCCACCGCGAGCGGTACCGCCGGGACCCGGCCCGGTCGGCGGAGCTGGCCCTGGCGCTGCGCCGGTACTGCCGCCGCCTGACGGACGCCGGGGACCGGCAGCGGGCCTGGGAGACGGCCGACGAGGCCGTACGCCTGCTGCGACCGCTGGCGCGGGACGAACCGTCCGCCTTCCTCCCGGAACTCGCCGCGGGACTGCACAACCTGTCCGTGGCGCTCGGCGAAACGGGACGACGGGAGGAGGCCCGGGCGCCCGCCCGCGAGTCGGTGGAGATCTACCGGCGGCTGGTCGCCGAGTCACCCGCGTCCGTCACCCTCCTGTCGGAACTCGCCCACGGCCTCAACGCCCTCTCCAACGCCGAGGGGGAGACGCGCCGGACCGCCGAGGCGCTGGAGGCGATCCGGGAGGTCGTCGCCATCAGGCGGCGGCTGGTGGCCGAGCACGGCGACGCCCACCGGGCGGCACTGGCGGACGGCCTGCACAACCTCGCCCTCCGCGAGGACGACCGAGGGGCGTTCGGGGAGGCGCTGGAGGCCGCCCGGGAGGCCGTCGCCCTCTACCGGGGGCTCGCCGAGGAGCGCCCGGACGCCCACCTCCCGGGCCTCGCCCTGGTCCTGGGGCCCTACGCCACCCTCCTGGGGAGGACGGGACACCTCACCGAGGCCCTGCGGGCGGTCGAGGAGGCGGTGGACGTCCGGCGCCGCCTGGCGGCCAGGTACCCCGACGCGCACGGCCCCGGCCTGGTCAACGGGCTCAACAACCTCGCCATCGACCTCGACCGCGCCGGACGGAACCGCGAGGCGGTGGCGGCCGCACGGGAGGCCGTAGAGCTCTGCCGGGGCTTCGTCGAACGGCATCCCGACGCCTTCCGGGGCACGCTGGCCCTGAGCCTGAACACCCTCGCCACGCAGCTCGGTGACCACGGCCGGCCGCGGGAGGCGCTGGCCGCCTCCCGCGAGGCGGTCGAGCGCTACCGGCTGCTGGCGGAGGAGAGCCCCCGCGTCCACACCGCGGACCTCGCCATGAGCCTGGTCACCCACGCGAACCGGCTGCGGGACGCCGGGCACGCGGAGGAGGCGCTGACGGCCGGCCGGGAGGGCGTGGCGCTCTACCGGAGCCTCCCCCCGGAGGACCTCGGAACCGACCTGGAGGGCATGGCGGTCGGGCTCAACAGCCTCTCCCAGCTCCTTCACTCCCTGGACCGGTCCGAGGAGGCGCTCGACACGGCGCGGGAGGCGGTGGAGGCCGGCCGCCGCCTGGCACGGGCGTTCCCGGCGGGACCGGCCCGCGCCGTCCTCGGCAGCGCCCTGAACACCCTGGCCGGGACCCTGACCGGCGTCGGCCGGCTCGACGAGGCCCTGACCGCGTCCCGGGAGGCGGTGGACTTCCTCTGCGGACTGGTCCGGGAGGGACCGGACGGCGCGGCCTTCCACTCCCGGTCGCTGGCCTCCGCCCTCACCACGCTGAGGATCCTGCTGTCCGCGGCGGGGCTGGGGGAGGAGGCCGCGGACGTCCTGCGGGAGTGCGTGGAGGTCCGGGGGACCCTTTCGGACGGGGCCCGTTTCCCCCACCGTGCGCTGTACGCCGAGGAGGCCGGGCTGCTGGGCGGGCACCTGGCGTCGACGGCCCGGTACGACGAGGCGCTGGAACCCCTGCGGAGGGCCGGGGAGCTCCGCCGCGAGCTGGCCGAGGAGGACCCGGCGGCCCACCTGCCGGAGCTGGCCGGGGTCCTGGCCGCCCGCGGCGCGTGCCTCGCGGCGTTGGGACGGCGGCGGGAGGCGCTGCCGCCCGCGCAGGAGTCGGCGGACCTCCTCGACGGCCCGCTGCGGGACGAGGCCGCGCTGCGGCCCCTGCTGTGCCTGTCGCTGTGGCTGGTGGGCTTCCTCCGGCGCGCCAGGGGGGAGGCGGACGCCGAGGAGGCGCTCCGGCGGGCCGTCGACGCCGGCGAGGAGGCCGCCGGTGCCGACGCCGCGCGCACCCCCCTGCTGCTGGGGGCGCTCACGGAACTCGCGGTGCACCTGGTGGAGACCGGCCGTACCGGCGAGGGGTCGGCGGTCCTCGCCGACGCGGTCGAGCGGGGCCGCCGGACGGCGGACGGGAGCCCCGCGCACCAGGCCGCCCTGGCGTCGGCCCTCACCGCCCTCGCGCGGTACGGGGCGGCCGGTGGCGGCCGGCGCGGCGAGGCGCCGGAGGCGGCCCTGGGGGCGGCCCGGGAGGCGGTGACCCTCTACCGCAGGCTGGCCCAAGACTCCCCCCGGGGGTACACGGCCACCCTGGCGGACGCGCTGGCCACCCGGGGCCTGCTGCTGGCCGGCACGGATGACGCCGAGGAGGCCCTGCGCGTCACGGCGGAGGCGGTCGCCCTCCACGGGCAGCCGGACGCCGGGCCCCTCGCGGCGCGGGAGCCGGGCCTCGCCCTCGCCCTGTACGCGCACGCCAAGGTCCGCCTGCTCGCCGGAGCCGAGCTGTCCGAGGCGGAGCGGAGCATCACGGAGGCGGTGCGGATCAACCGCCGGCTCGCCCGGGGCGAGCCGGGCCTCGTCGCCTTCGACCTGGCGGACGTGCTGGACGTCTGCGAGCGCCTCGCCGGCTGACGGGAGGAGCCCGCCCGGCCGGCGGTCCACCGCTCCGGCGCCCCGGACCGCCGTACCGGACCGCCCTCCCCGCTTCGGGCCGCCCTCCCCGCTCCGGCGGCCCGGTACGGGCCTCGGCACGACCTCGCGCGGCGGGGGCACCGGGCCGGAGACGTGCGACCGCTCACCGCCCCGCGTGCCCGGCGCGCCCGCGCCCGCCGCGTCGGCCACCCGCGGCCCCCCGACCGGTCGTCCGGCGCCGTATGCGCGAAGGCGGAACGCCCGGCCGCAGGCAGGGCGAGGCTCATGTCGGATTCCCGCCAGCACGGGCCCGCCCTCCTGGACCATGCTGGGGGGCATGCACACCGACACCGAGCGCTGCGTGCGGGCCGTCCAGTCGAAGGACGCACGCTTCGACGGCTGGTTCTTCACCGCCGTCCTGACCACCGGCATCTACTGCCGCCCCAGCTGCCCGGTCGTGCCGCCCAAACCGCGGAACATGACGTTCTACCCGAGCGCCGCCGCCTGCCAGCAGGCCGGCTTCCGGGCCTGCAAGCGGTGCCGCCCCGACACCAGCCCCGGCTCCCCGGAGTGGGACGTCCGCGCCGACACCGTCGCCCGCGCCATGCGCCTCATCCGCGACGGCGTCGTCGACCGCGAGGGGGTGCCCGGACTCGCCGCCCGGCTCGGCTACTCGACCCGCCAGATCGAACGGCAGCTCCTCGCCGAACTCGGCGCCGGACCGCTCGCCCTCGCCCGCGCCCAGCGCGCCCAGACGGCCCGCGTGCTCATCGAGACCACCGCGCTGCCGATGGCCGACGTGGCGTTCGCCGCCGGCTTCTCCTCCGTGCGCACCTTCAACGACACCGTCCGGGAGGTGTTCGCCCTCGCCCCGACCGAGCTGCGCGCCCGCGCCACCGGCGCCCGCGGCGCCCCGGCGCCCACCCCCGGCGTGATCGCCCTGCGGCTGCCGTACCGCACGCCGCTGAACCCGTCCAACCTGTTCGGCCACCTCGCCGCGACCGCCGTCCCCGGCGTCGAGGAGTGGCGCGACGGCGCTTACCGGCGCACCCTCGCCCTGCCGTACGGGCACGGCATCGCCGCCCTCGCCCCCGCCGCCGACCACATCGCCTGCCGCCTCCACCTCACCGACCCGCGCGACCTGGCCCACGCCATCAGCCGCTGCCGCTGGCTCCTGGACCTCGACGCCGACCCCGTCGCCGTCGACGAACTGCTGCGCGCCGACCCGCTGCTCGCCCCGCACGTCGACCGGGCGCCCGGCCGCCGGGTGCCGCGCACGGTCGACGCCGCCGAGTTCGCCGTCCGCGCCGTCCTCGGCCAGCAGGTCTCCACGGCCGCCGCCCGCACCCACGCCGGGCGCCTCGTCGCCGCGTACGGCACGCCCGTCGAGGACCCCGGGGGCGGCCTCACCCACCTGTTCCCCGCGGCCGACGCGCTCGCCGCGCTCGACCCGGACGCCCTCGCCCTGCCGCGCAGCCGCCGCGCCACGCTCACCACCCTCGTCCGGGCCCTCGCGGAGGGCTCCCTCAAACTGGGCCCGGACAGCGCCTGGGACGAGGCCCGTGCCGCCCTGCTGGCCCTGCCCGGCTTCGGCCCCTGGACCGTCGAGATCATCGCCATGCGCGCGCTCGGCGACCCCGACGCGTTCCTCCCCACCGACCTCGGCGTCCGCCGCGCCGCCGCCGGGCTCGGTATGCCCGCGACCCCCGCCGCCCTCACGGCCCGCGCCGCGGCCTGGCGCCCCTGGCGCGCCTACGCGGTCCAGTACCTGTGGGCCACCGACAGCCACCCCGTCAACCACCTCCCCGCCTGAACCGAGGAAGCCGCCATGCACCGGCAGCACACGATCGTCGACAGCCCCTACGGCCCCCTCACCCTCGTCGCCACCGACGGCGTCCTCAGCGGCCTGTACATGACCGCCCAGCGCCACCGGCCCCCGGAGGAGACCTTCGGCGAACCGGACCCGCGCCCCTTCCGGGAGGCGGTCCGCCAGCTCGACGCCTACCACGCGGGCGAGCTGACCGGGTTCGACCTGCCCCTGCACCTGGCCGGCACCCCGTTCCAGCAGCGCGTGTGGGAGCTGCTGCGGGCCATCCCGTACGGCGAGACCCGCACCTACGGCGAGCTGGCGGCGGCCCTGGGGAAGCCCACCGCGTCCCGCGCGGTCGGCCTCGCCAACGGCCGCAACCCGATCGGGATCATCGTCCCCTGCCACCGCGTCGTCGGGGCGAGCGGCGCCCTCACCGGCTACGGCGGCGGCCTGGACCGCAAGCGCCGCCTCCTCGCCTTCGAGAGCGGCGCCCCGGACGGCGCGCTCTTCTGACAGGGATTCCGGGCCGCACCCTGATGCCATGGCACCGCGGCCCGCGGCGAGCGCACCGCGGGTCCGTACGGGAACGACCTCCCGGTCCTCCGGACCGGGACGCGGCACCGGCCGGACGGGACGCGGCCCGCGCCGCCGCCTCGGACCATCGCGGCGCACCAACCGGCGGGTACGGAACGCTCGTGACGGAACGGCAGGTCACCGTCCCGCTGATTTCCGCCGCGCGTGCCGGACGCGTGTGCCGCGGAACTTCACGGCACGGACGGATCCGACTGCTCGGCCGGACCCTGGAGGGGCTTGCCGACTACAGCCGATTCCGGCCGGCATCAGGTGCGACGCATACCGCACCGGATGGGGGGACCCCTACCGGGCCGAACGAGTGCCGGCCTGTGAACTGACGGGAAGCCGCCGGAGGAGGCCTCTGCCGTCGACGCGACGATTCCGCGGGGCAGTCGTGCCACACCGGGGCCGGTTCCCGAGCCGGTGAACCGGCCCCGTCGAGGCCCTCGCGACGCCTTCCCGCCGCCGTGACGAAGAGACGGAGGATGTCGTGGGCCCCGTCCGGTGGGGGGTGATGTCCCCTGAACGCGCGGCGGGCAGGTTCGTGGAGCACCTCCTGCCGGTGGAGGATGCCGAACCCGTGGCCGTCGGACCCCGGAGCGCCGGGTCGGCCCGCCTCTTCGCGGCCAGGTACTCCGTACCCAGGGCCTACGGCAGCCACCAGGACCTGCTGGCCTGCCCGCACGTCGACATCGTGTACGTGGCGGCGGTCAATTCCGCGCACGGCTGGCACTGCGCATGGTCCCGGAGGCCGGGAAGCACGTGCTGTGCGAGAAAAGACCTGGCGACGGCCGCCGCAGAGGCGGGAGAACCGATCGACCTGGCCGGCGCCGGGGGAAGCCGCTGACGGAGGCCGTGTGGATGCGGTGCCTGCCCGCGGTGCGCAAGGCCATCGACCTCGTGGCCGCGGGGGCCGTCGGCACTCCCCGCCTCCTGCGCGCCGGCACCGATGCCCCGGCCCCTCAGGAGGCCAGGGAGCGCCTGTACACCCCGGACGGGGCGGGGCCCTGCTGGACTCCGGCGCCTGCGGCCTCTCCCTGGCCGAGCTGCTGTTCGGCCCGCCCGCCACCGTCAGCGCCCGCTCGTCGCTCTCCGAGGAGGGCGTGGACGAGACCACCACGGTCCTCCTCGGCCACGCCCGCGGTGCCGTGGTGGAGATCTCCTGCTCGATGACGACCCACCTTCGGACCGGTGCCGTACTGGAGGGAAGCGAGGGGCGGATCAAACTGCCCTCCCCTTCTACGGGACGGACCGCGTCGTCCTGCGCGGTGTGACCGGGACGGCGCGGGAATGGCGGCTGCCCCATCGGCCACGGGTACGGCCACGAGGCGGTCGAGGTGATGCGCTGCGTCCGGGAGAACCGCGTCATGAGCTCCCTCGTACGGTGGCGTGCCTCCCTGCCGGTGCTCGAAACGGCCGACACGGTACGGCGTGCGATCCGTTCCCGGCTGTGACCGCGGAAGGCCGGGTGAGGGGAGTCGCGGTACGGGAAGTGCCGTCGGGGCCGATCACGGTCCGGTCGGCTTCAGAGTGAGCGGACCGCCCGGCCGCCGGATGCGGACCCGGCAGGACAGGGGGCGTCCTCGGCGCCGTGGAGTTCGGTGGAGCTGCCGTGCGCCCGGGCGACGGCTTCGGGGTACGCCTCCTGCTCCGCGTGCTCGGCGGCTAAGCGGTGGATGCTCCCGGGCCCGGGAGCCCGCCCCTCGCGTTCGCCGGTGGGGGCGATCGGACCAGGCCGGATCCGTTCGGCCGCCTCGCTGCGGTCGAGACGTCCGTGGCAGCGGCTCCCGCCCTCCGGACCCGCGGACCCCCGCTGGAGCCGGAGCGCGACGCGTCCCCTGCCCGGGAACACCGGGCAGGGGGCGCGTCGCAGGGGGCGTGAGGCCCGGCTAGCCGGGGTCCGGGGAGTCCCGGGCCTCCGGTGCCAGCGTGCCGACGGCGTAGCGGTCGTAGATGTCGAGGAGGTCCTCCTCGGCATCCAGCCGGATTTCCGGCGGCATCCGGCACACCAGTGCCGACAGGCGGGCCAGGGCGGTCAGCCCCGGCAGCCCCGCCGCGTCGGCGGCCGGCAGCGGCTCGGCCTGCGGCCATTCCGCCGCCAACTGCCGCAGGCAGCCTCGTCTGGCTCCGGCCTCGGTGGTGTCCGGGTCCTCCTCGGCCACGTGCCACAGCCCGGCCGTCGGGATCACCCGGCAGGCCCGGACCAGTCGGCGCCGCAGCGCCGGGTCCGCGTCCTCCCAGGAGGCCGGCAGGCCGGCGGGCCCGCCTAGGGAGGCGGAGGCCAGCGCCTCCGCCTCACCCAGGCGGTCCCGGTCCACTCCGACCGCGGTCAGCCCGTACGGCCTGACCCCGTGCCAGTCGAGGACGGCCACCACGGCACCGCTGGCATTCCCGGTCACCCGACGCACATCTCGTTCTTGCCCAGCAGGTAGTTGGTGTCGTAGTTCCGCACGGTCGCGCGGATCTTCGTCCCCGTGCCGTTCGGACCGCTGGCGATCATGAACTCACCCACGCCCTTGTAATAGTGGCAGGCGCCCCGCGGACCCCAGTTCACCACGGCGCGGGCTTTGTACTTCCCGTTGCCGGACTCGTAACCGGTGGTGCCCACCTTCTCCCACCCGTACCAGCGCGACCGGTACAGCGCCACCCGGATGGAGTAACTGGGCACCTTCTTCTTGCACTTGGAACCCCTAACGAAATGATCTTCGTAGTGGTTGGGTTGCTCCGGGACCGTTGATCGGGGTGTGGGGTGGCTCGGCCGAAGCCGTGGGAAGTCGACGACGAGCTGTGGGGTGATCGAGCCGCTGCTGCCCGAGGTCGAGCGTCGGGTGCGGCATCCAGGGCGGAAGCGGCATCCGGACCGGCTGGTGTTTCAGGGCATCCTGTTCGTCCTGCACACCGGGATCAGATGGGAACACCTCCCGCAGGAACTCGGCTTCAGGGTCGGGCATGACCTGCTGGCGCCGCTTGGCCGAGTGGACGGAGGCCGGCGTCTGGCCCCGGCTCCACGAGGTCCTCCTGGCCAAGCTCCGCAGCGCGAATGCCCTGGACTTCTCCCTGGCAGCTGTGGACGGCTCTCATACCCGGGCGTTAAAGGGGGATCCAAGACGGGACGAAGCCCTGTCGACCGGGGCAGGACGGGCAGCAAGCACCACCTGATCACCGACGCCACCGGCATCCCGTTCGCCGTCACCCTGACCGGCGGCAACCGCAATGACGTCACCCAGCTCATTCCACTGCTCCAGGCAGTGCCGTCCGTTCGGGGCAAGCGCGGCCGGCCCAGGCGCCGCCCCGACGTCGTGCTTGGTGACCGCGGTTACGACCACGACAAGTACCGCCGCCCGGTCCGGGATCTCGGAGTGAAGCCGCTCATCGCCCGCCGTGGCACCGAGCACGGCTCCGGGCTCGGTACTCAACGCTGGGTCGTGGAACGCGCCTTCGCTCATCTGCACTGGTTCCGCCGCCTGCGTATCCGCTGGGAGATCCGCGATGACGTCCACGAAGCCTTCCTGAGCCGGGGATGCGCACTCATCTGCTGGCGCCGTCTCTCACAGCTGGTCCGGGACACCCCTGCCCAGTAGCCATCCCTTGACGCCCGAGGAACTGTCCAGGAGTCGGCTGACCTGCATGCCCTCGTCCCGTGAGGTCACCCTTCGTAGTGGGGTGAAGTCGTCGGGAAGCACGTCCGGCCAGCTCACCACGCGGCCACCCGCACGCAGAGTGATCAACAATTCGCACCGAATCTGACGTGGAACGTCCGGACGGTGGGACAGGCTGTTCCACAGGGCCGGCCACGGATAGTGGGTGCCATCGGGCGCCGCATTCGCCCGCGCCCATGCCGGGTCCAACCGCTGGTTGAGGCTGAGCTCACATGCCCGCTCCTCCAGCCTGGCCAGCGAGGCCGTATCGAGGACCTTCACCTCCCGAGGTGCCGGTTCATCCGAGTTCATCGCCCCATGCTGCCCGACAGCGCCCCAGCGCCTGGAACCGACCCACCGAAGATCATTTCGTTAGGAGTTCTAAGGCCGCCCCTTCCAGCGCCGAGACCGCGGTCAGTAAGGAGACCGCCGCAGCGGTCCTCCGTATGGGCGGAGGGGTGAACCGGCCCCGGGCAAGGGACGGGCCGGTGAACGGAAAACGCCCCGCATGACGTCCGGGTGAACATCGTTCGGAGAACTTCTACACCGCTGGCGGGTTTCGTGCCCACCGTTCACTCTGAGCACCTCGCCGACCGCCTTCGCGGCTCGGAACGGATTCGGGGGGATCTCGCGATGAGTGAACAACTGGAGCAGTGGATCGCGATCCTGAGTCTCGCGATCCCCGTGGCGGCGTTCCTGTGGGAGTTCGCCGTCGTCGGCCGCAAACGGCTCGGCTACCGGGTGCAGATGGACACCCTGGCCGCCGACGCGGCCGGCAAGCCGTACGCGGACGTCCTGGGGGCCATGAAGCAGGACGGCCGCCGGCTCAGGGACCCCTCGTTCGTCCTGCTGCGCATCGAGAACGCCGGATCGACCAAGATCATCCCCGAGGACTACCTGGCCGACCCCGCCGACCCCTACGGCATCAAGGTCACCTTCCGGGACCGCCGGGTCGCGGCCGTGGTCCTCACCGACCCGAGCGAACAGGAGGTGCCCGACTTCTTCTTCGAGGAGGTGGAGGAGAACGGCACCATCCGCACCGTCGCCAAGCCCGGCTTCCGGCGGAGCAACAACGAAGCGGACCGCACCGGGATCGTGCGGCTGCCGAAGGTGATGCTCTCCCGGGGCGCCGAGTACAAGGTGCTCATCGTGCTGGAACGCTGGCCCGACGACACCAGCACCGGCGAGTTCCCGGAGCCGGTCGTCAGCGGCCTCGGCGGGCAAGGCCGCTGGTACGACACGGTGCTGAAGTTCTTCCGGCTGAAGGCGACCAAGACCGAGAGCCACGTCTTCGCCTCCCGGCCCGCCTGGTGGGTCATCTGGATCCTGGTCGCGGGCGTGGGCGTCCAGGCGTGCTTCACGCTCTTCCTGCCCGACGAGCAGCGACCCCCGATGGACTGCGCCCAGGACACCACCCTTCACATCCACGGCTCCACGGCCTTCAAGAAGGCCGCACAGGCCGCCGCCGACGACTACGTCAAACGCTGCGAGGGGGCCGGTGTGAGCATCCCGAAGGGCGTTTTCAACGGCAGCGGCAGCGGTCTCGCAGAGCTGGACCGGGTCGGCAAGAAGGACGAAGTCAAGGTCGGTGAGGGCCTCGGTGACCACATCGCCTTCAGCGACGGTCTCGCCCCCGACGGCTACCCCCGACTGGTTCCCAGACCCGTCGCCCTGTCCGTGTTCGCCCTCGTCGTCAACAGGAAAGCGGGTGTGGAGAACCTGAGCCTGGCTCAGATCCGTGAGATCTTCGCCGGCCGGGTGAAGAACTGGAGGCAGGTCGGGGGCGCCGACGAACCTGTCCACCTGATCAACCGCGAACCCGACTCGGGCACCCGCAGCGCTCTCGTGGCCAAGCTCCTGAACGGCAGGCAGCCGCCCCAGTTCACCGAGCCCCACTGCGCGTCCCTGAAAACGGACCGGTACGGGAACTGCGAGGTCGGTGAGACGTCCGTCGTGCTGGAGCAGGTGGCGTCGAGGCCCGGGGCCATCGGCTACAGCGAGGCCACGGAAGTCGACGGCAGCAAACACGCCGATGAACTCGTCAAGCTGAGGATCGACGGCAGGAAACCGACGGCGGAAGGCGTGGAGGATGCCAACTACCCCTACTGGCAAACCGAGTTCGCCTACACCTATGGCGAGCCCCCGGCCGGTTCCATAGCGGCGTCCTTCCTGAACTACCTCACCCAGCAGACCGGCCGCGACATCCTGCGCCAGCACGGCCACGCCCTGTGCTCCGAGACGAAGAACCCGGGGGAGTGCCAACCGGTCTGACTCTCCGCCGGGAACCGCAGCCATCGCCGCACACCGGGTGCACGAGGAATTCCCGGGACCGTCGAACAGGCGGGCACCCGGCGCAGTAGGGTCCCGCCCATGGCCAAGGTGAACATCGTCCTCGACGCCGAACTCGTCGTGGAAGTCATGGTGCTGGCAGGTGTCGGCAGCCCGCAGGACGCCGTCGAACTGGTCGTCCGCGACTACATCGAGCGGGGGCACCGCACCGAGGCGCGCGTGGTGCCCCGCGAGGACGACCCGCGCCGTCCCGAGACCGGACAGCGGGAACAGGGCTGACCGTCCCTGCCCGGCCGAGCGGCCCCGGCCCGCCCCGCCCCGCCCCGGCGACCGGAACGCGGACACGGGCCGGGCACCGGCACGGACGCGCCACCGGATGCCCCCTTGCCCGCGGTACGTGACCCGGCGCGCCCCCGTACGCGGGTGGCGGCGCGGTGCGCCGGGCGCGACGGGCGCACCGGCCGGCACGTACCGTGCGGGCGGCCGGGCGCACGGGGCGGCCCGGGCGCCGCGCGCCACCGGGGAGGGCCGCGGCGGGACGCGGTAAAGGGTTTGCCGACGCCGCGGGGGTGTGCCACCGTTCCGCCCGGAACGGCAGTGGATCACTGCCGGTGGACGGATCGCCCCGGGGCCTCCCCGCACGGGCGACGACGAAGAGACTCGAGGGCCGACCCTTGGACGAGCAGTACGCAGACGAGTGCCGTCGGGCACTGGCCGCGGAGCAGGCCCGGAGCCTTTCCCAGACCAACGACTGGGAGCACGTGGACAGGGACCGGGTCCACCGGGACTGGGACACCCTCTACAGGGAGATCGCCGCCCGCCTGGACGACTCGCTGCCGACCGACCCCCACATCCAGGAACTCGTCGGCAGGCACTTCGAGATAGCGTCCCGCTTCTACACCCCCTCCCGGGAGGCGTACGTCGGCATGGCCCTCCTGTACGCGGAGGACGCCCCCATGAGGGAGTTCCACAACTCCTACCACCCCCGGATGGTCGGGTTCCTCGGCGAGGCGATGGAGGCGTACGCCGAGCGGGGCGCCGGATTCGCCGCGTAGGACCGGGCGCGCCGGCGCCGTCCGGCCCGGCCCCTCACCCCCTTCCGCCGGTTGGCCGACCGCCGCTTCGGGGCCCCCTCCGGAGCCGGCGGCGGTGAGCCACCGGCGCCCACGCGCCCGCCGTACGGAGGGGGCCGACCGCCGGAGGGGAGGCCCCGCCGGCNNCNNNNTGCCGGAGGCGGATCCCGCCCGCCGGGACGGCGCCCCGGCCGTCACCGCGCGCCGCCGCCCGCGCCCGTGTCGTCCTCCGTCCCGCTGCGCGCCCGTGCCGCGCGCCGCAACCGGTGGTGGCGCGCCTGCGCCTGCTCCGTCACCGCGTCGCCGACCATCGTCCGCACCACGTCCCGCAGCCCGTGCAGGGCGGGGTTCCGTGCCGGCCCGGCGCCCGGGTCGCTGCGCAGCTCCTTCAGCAGCGCCCAGCACAGGCAGAGCATCACGACCACGAACGGCAGCGCCACCAGGATCGTCGCCGTCTGGAGGGAACCGAGGCCGCCGACGACCAGCAGCACCGCCGCGACCGTCGCCATCAGCACGCCCCAGCCCACCACCAGCCACGTCGGCGGATGCAGCGCGCCCCGGCTGGTCAGCGAGCCCATCACCAGCGACGCCGAGTCCGCGCTCGTCACGAAGTACGTCATCACCAGCACCATCGCCGTGAACGACGTGACCGCCCCGGCCGGCAGCGCGTCCAGCATCGCGAACAGGGACGCCTCCGCCCCGTCCCGCACGGAGTCCGCCAGGTCCGCCGCCCCGGTCGACTGCAACCGCAGCGCCGAGCCGCCCATCACGCTGAACCAGACGACCGTCGCGCCGCCCGGCACCAGCAGCACCCCGGTCAGGAACTCGCGGACCGTCCGGCCGTGTGAGATCCGGGCGATGAAGGTCCCCACGAACGGGGCCCACGACAGCCACCACGCCCAGTAGAAGATCGTCCACGTTCCCAGCCAGGCGTGCTCGGAGAACGCGCCCGTCCGTGTCGCCATCGGCAGCAGCTCCTCCAGGTAGCCGCCGATCGCCGCCGGGATCGAGTCGAGGATGTACACCGTCGGCCCGATCAGGAAGACGAAGGCCGTCAGTGCCGCCGCGAGCACGATGTTCAGCGTCGACAGCCACTTGACGCCCCGGTGCAGCCCGGAGAACGCCGACAACACGAACGCCGCCGACAGCACCGCGATGACCAGCAGCTGCGTCGTGCGGTCCGCCGCCACCCCGGTCGTCAGCTCCAGGCCCTCGGCCACCTGCAGCGCGCCCAGGCCCAGGCTGGTCGCCGTGCCGAACACCGTCGCGAACACCGCGAGCAGGTCGATCAGCCGGCCCGGCCACGACTCCGCCCGCCGGGCGCCGATCAGCGGCACGAACGCCGAGCTCAGCCGGTTCCCGCGCCCCTTGCGGAACCCGGCGTACGCCAGGGCGAGCCCGACGATGCCGTAGATCGCCCACGGGGTGAGCGTCCAGTGGAAGAACGAGTACTCCATCGCCGTACGGGCCGCGGCGGCCGATCCGGCGCGCACCCCGGTCGCCGGCGGCGGGCTCAGGTAGTGCGTGAGCGGCTCCCCGACCCCGTAGAACACCAGCCCGATGCCCATCCCGGCGCTGAACATCATCGCGATCCACGCGAGGTTGCCGAACTCCGGCTCGGAGTCGTCCGCGCCCAGCCGGATCCGCCCGAACCGGCCGGCCGCGATCACCAGGCACAGCACCAGGAACACGTCGGCGGCCACCACGAACAGCCAACCGAAGTTGCCCAGGGTCCAGGACAGGCCCGCGGACGACGCGCGGGCGAAGGACCGCCCGCCCAGCCAGGCCCACAGCACCAGGGCGAGGACGGCGGCGAAGCCGATCGCCACGACGGCGCGGTCCGGCGAAGGCGCCGCGGGACGCTCGAAGGCGGTGGCGGGTGGCGGCCGGTCCGTCGGTTCCGTGCTCATGGCGCCTCACTATGGTGGGGGACGGCCGCGCGCGGAGGGGGGCACGCCGTCCGGGCCTCCGGACGGGGGCGCCCCGGTGCGGCCGTCCGGTCGACGGCGGGAGGGCGAAGGTGGCGGACGCGGCGGTGGGCGGGGCCGCACACGTGCTCGTGGCGGTCGACAAGTTCAAGGGGTCCCTCACGGCCGCGCAGGTGGCACGGCGGGTGACGGCGGGGCTCCGGCGCGCCGCCCCGGGCGTCCCGGTGCAGGCCCTGCCCGTCGCGGACGGCGGTGACGGCACGGTCGAGGCCGCGGTGGCGGCCGGATTCGAACGCCGCGAGGTCCGCGTGACCGGCCCGCTGGGCGGGCCCGTGACGGCGGCGTTCGCCCTGCGCGGTGACACGGCGATCGTGGAGATGGCGGAGGCGTCCGGTCTGCGGCTGCTCCCCGAGGGCGTCCGGGCGCCCCTGACGGCCACCACCCGCGGCTTTGGCGAGCTGCTGCGCGCCGCACTCGACGCGGGGGCCCGCACCCTCGTCCTCGGCGTGGGCGGCAGCGCCACCACCGACGGCGGCGCCAGCATGCTCATCGCGCTCGGCGCGCAGTTCCTGGACGCGGAGGGTGAACCCGTCGGCCCCGGCGGCGGCGGCCTGCGCGCCCTGGCGGCGGCCGACCTGTCGCGGCTGGACCCGCGCCTCGCCGACGTGGAACTGGTGCTCGCCGGCGACGTGGACAACCCGCTGACCGGCCCGGAGGGCGCCCCGGCGGTGTTCGGCCCGCAGAAGGGCGCGACCCGCGACGACGTGCGGGCCCTGGAGGCGGCGCTCGTATGGTACGTCGAGGTGCTGGCGGGGGCGGTGGGCCCGCNCGCCGCCGAGGCGGCCGTCGCGCCGGGCGCCGGCGGCGGGGGCGGCACCGGCTACGGCGCCCTGGTCGGCCTGGGCGCGGTCTTCCGCCCCGGCATCGACCTGATGCTGGACGTCCTGGGCTTCCCCGAGGCCCTCAGCCGGGCCGCCCTCGTGATCACCGGCGAGGGCTCCCTCGACGAGCAGACCCTGCGCGGCAAGGCCCCGGCGGGCGTCGCCGCGGCGGCCCGCGCGGCGGGGGTCGACACCGTCGCGGTCTGCGGCCGGCTGGCGCTGTCCCCGCAGGCGCTCGCCCGGACGGGCATCCGCCGCGCCTACCCGCTGACGGACCTGGAGCCGGACCCCGCCGTGTGCATGGCGCAGGCCGGTCCGCTCGTGGAGCGCGCGGCCGCGGCCGTCGCCCGCGACTTCCTCACCTGACCCCGCGGACGGCCGCCCCGGCGCCCGGGGCCGCTGCGTGCCGAGGCACCCGGCCCCTTCCGGTCCGGGCACCCGGCCCGGGGCCCCGGACCCCGGGTCTCCGGTACGGGGGCCGGATCGTTCACCGTCCCCGGGTACGCCACCGACCCGGCGGGGGAGCCGCGCCCCACCACGTACTCCTACAAGGAGCTCGGCTGAGGGCGCACGGAAGGAGGGGCCCGGACGCGCCACCGCGTCCGAGCCCCTCCTCGTGTCCTTCGCCTACGGCAGTTGCGCCGCCCGCGCCTCCCGGCTCTCGCGCCGGTGGTCGCGGAAGGTGTTCACCCGCCGCGCCGTCGCGAAGAGCGGGATCACCGCGCCCAGCACGACCTGCAGCGCGCAGCCCGTCTGGAGCAGCAGCTGGCCGCCCGGGGCGTCGAACGCCCACGCCGCCAGCATGGCCATCGCGCCCACGATCCAGCTCAGCATCGCCACCGCGAGGACCCCCCGCGGCTTGGGGTACTCGACGCGGCTCACCATCAGCCACGCCGTACCGACGATCGCCAGCAGCGTCGGGATGAACGGCAGCTCCAGCAGCACGATCGACACGACGGTCAGCGCGCCGAACGGGCTCGGCATGCCCTGGAACATGCCGTCCTTCATCGTCACGACCGAGAACCTCGCCAGCCGCATCACGACGGCGAGCAGCACCACGATCGCCGCCACCGCGGACACCCGCTGGTGCGCGTCGTCCGCGACCATCCCGTACACGAGGACGAAGTACGCCGGGGCCAGACCGAAGCTGATCAGGTCCGACAGGTTGTCCAGCTCGGCGCCCATCGGCGACGAGCGGAGCTTGCGCGCCACCAGACCGTCGAACAGGTCGAAGATCGCGGCGCACAGCATCAGTATCACGGCCGTCGCGGCGGAGTGCCGGGCCATGCCCGTCTCTTCGCTGCCCATGAGGTGCGGGATGAGGATGCCGGTGGTGGTGAAGTACACCGCCATGAAGCCGCAGGTGGCGTTACCCAGCGTGAGGGTGTCGGCTATCGACAGGCGGAGCGACAGCGGCATCTCCTCCTGCTCCCCGGCGCCGTCCTCGCCGTCGGCGGCCCAGTCCGCCGGTCGCTCGGGATCAATCACGGTCAATGCGAGTCACCCCCGCGGTCGTGGTCTGGCCGACCTCGACGGCGACGTCCACACCTTCCGGGAGGTAGATGTCGACCCGCGAGCCGAAGCGGATCAGGCCGATCCGATCACCCTGCTCGACCTTGGCACCCCGTGAGAGGTACGGCACGATGCGCCGGGCCACCGCGCCGGCGATCTGCACCATCTCGATGTCGCCGAGCTCGGTGTCGAAGTGCCAGACGACGCGCTCGTTGTTCTCGCTCTCCTTGTTGAACGCCGGCACGAAGCCGCCGGGGATGTGCTCCACCGACGTCACCGTCCCCGCCAGCGGGGCGCGGTTGACGTGCACGTTCAGCGGGCTCATGAAGATGGCGACCCGGGTGCGCCCGTCCTTCCACGGCATGATGCTCTGCACCACCCCGTCGGCGGGCGAGATGACCCTGCCCTGCGCGATCTCGCGCTCGGGGTCGCGGAAGAACCACAGCATGCCGGCCGCGAGCGCGGTGGTCGGGACGGCGAACGCCGCGGCGCGCCGGGAGCGGCGCGCGCGGACGAGGCTTGCTGCTGCGGTGGCGACGGTCGGCAGGAGCCACGGCGATGCTCCGCGCGCGAGGCGTACGCCGGCGAGGCGGGCGCGAGGTGCAGAGGTTTGGCTGTGGGGCATGAATGACCTTCGTAGCGGATGAGGCCGCGCTCGGGAACGGGGGACGGCGGCTTTTCGGCGATGCTATCGGGTGCGGGCCACAACTGGGCAAGCCAGAAGCCGAGTCCACGGCCGGAAGAAGATGACCGGATGTGATCCCCTTCGCGGTCGTACCGCCTCAAAACCCACCATCAGCCCTGGACCCGGTACTCCTCGAGGAGGCGACGCCCGATGATCATTTTCTGGATCTCGGCGGTGCCTTCACCGATGAGCAGCATCGGCGCCTCCCGGTAGAGGCGCTCGATCTCGTACTCCTTGGAGAACCCGTAGCCTCCGTGGATGCGGAAGGCGTCCTCCACGACCTCCTTGCAGTACTCGGAGGCCAGGTACTTGGCCATCCCTGCTTCAAGATCGTTTCGTTCCCCTGAGTCCTTTTTGCGAGCCGCGTTGACCATCATGGCATGAGCAGCCTCTACTTTGGTAGCCATTTCGGCCAATTTGAACTGAATCGCCTGATGCTGGGCGATCGGCTTGCCGAAGGTGCGGCGCTGCTGGGCGTACTCCACGCCCAGCTCGAAGGCGCGCTGGGCGACGCCGCAGCCGCGGGCCGCCACGTTCACCCGGCCCACCTCCACGCCGTCCATCATCTGGTAGAAGCCCCGGCCGGTGGCCCCGCCCAGGACGCGGTCGGCCGGAACGCGCAGCCCGTCCATGATCAGCTCGGTGGTGTCGACCCCCTTGTAGCCCATCTTGTCGATCTTGCCGGGGATGGTCAGGCCGGGCCGGACCTCGCCGAAGCCCGGCTCCTTCTCCACCAGGAAGGTCGTCATCGACCGGTGCGGGGCCGTGCCCTCGGGGTGTCCTTCGTCACTCCGGACCAGCACGGCCACCAGGGTGGAGGTGCCGCCGTTGGTCAGCCACATCTTCTGGCCGGTCAGGACGTACTCGTCGCCGTCCCGCACCGCCTTCGAGGTGATGGCCGACACGTCCGAGCCGAGTCCCGGCTCCGACATCGAGAACGCGCCGCGCACCTCGCCCGCCGCCATCCGCGGCAGGAACGCGTCCTTCTGCTCCCGCGTGCCGTGCTGCTTGATCATGTACGCGACGATGAAGTGGGTGTTGATGATGCCCGACACCGACATCCAGCCGCGGGCGATCTCCTCCACGCACAGCGCGTACGTCAGGAGCGACTCGCCCAGGCCCCCGTACTCCTCGGGGATCATCAGGCCGAACAGCCCCAGCTCCCTGAGCCCGTCGACGATCTGCTGCGGGTACTCGTCCCGGTGCTCCAGCTCGGTCGCGACCGGGATGATCTCCTTGTCGACGAACGCCCGGACGGTGGACACGATCTCCTGCTGGACGTCGGTGAGACCGTGGGTCTGCGCGAGTCGGGCCATGGCTACTTCTCCTGCGTCTTCGGTTCCGAACGGGGGGTGCCGTCCTGCNGGGGNGCCGGCCGGGNNNGGGGGGAGACGGCCGGGCGGCCGGGCTGCTCGCCGCCGCGCTCCTCGACGTACGCCGCGGTGGGGACCATCACCCTGCGGCGGAAGACGCACACCAGCGTGCCGTCCTGCTTGTGGCCCCTGGTCTCGACGTGGACGATCCCGCGGTCGCCCTTCGACTTCGACGGCCGCTTGTCGAGGACCGTCGTCTCGCCGTAGATCGTGTCGCCGTGGAAGGTCGGCGCCACGTGCCGCAGCGACTCGACCTCCAGGTTGGCGATCGCCTTGCCGGAGACGTCCGGCACGGACATGCCCAGCAGCAGCGAGTACACGTAGTTCCCGACGACGACGTTCCGGCCGAAGTCGGTCGCCCGCTCCGCGTAGTGCGCGTCCATGTGGAGCGGGTGGTGGTTCATCGTCAGGAGGCAGAAGAGGTGGTCGTCGTACTCGGTGACCGTCTTCCCCGGCCAGTGCCGGTAGACGGCCCCGACCTCGAACTCCTCGTAGGTGCGTCCGAACTGCATCCGCCTCACGCCTCCGGGATCTCGAACGTGCTGGTGCGCCGCATCCCGGCGGCCCGGCCCTTGCCCGCGACGACCAGGGCCATCTTCCGGCTCGCCTCGTCGATCATCTCGTCGCCGAGCATCGCGGAGCCCTTCCGGCCGCCCGCCTCGGACGTGTGGTACTCGTACGCGTCCAGGATCAGCTCGGCGTGGTCGTAGTCCTCCTGCGACGGGGAGAACACCTCGTTGGCCGCCTCGACCTGGCCGGGGTGGAGCACCCACTTGCCGTCGAAGCCCAGCGCGGCGGCGCGGCCGGCGACCGCGCGGAAGCCCTCCACGTTCCTGATCTGGAGGTAGGGGCCGTCGATCGCCTGGAGGTCGTTGGCGCGGGCCGCCATGAGGATCTTCATCAGGATGTAGTGGTAGGCGTCCGCCGGGTAGCCGGGCGGCTGCTCGCCGACCACCAGCGACTTCATGTTGATCGACGCCATGAAGTCGGCCGGGCCGAAGATGATCGTCTCGAGGCGCGGCGACGCCTGGGCGATCTCGTTGACGTTGTTCAGCCCGCGGGCGTTCTCGATCTGCGCCTCGATGCCGATGCGGCCGACCTCGAAGCCCATCGTCTTCTCGATCTGCGTCAGCAGCAGGTCCAGGGCGACGACCTGTGAGGCGTCCTGCACCTTCGGCAGCATGATGCAGTCGAGGTTCGGGCCGGCGCCCTCGACGACCGTGACGACGTCCCGGTACGTCCAGTGGGTCGTCCAGTCGTTCACCCGTACGACGCGGGTCTTGCCCGTCCAGTCGCCCTCGTTGAGGAACTTCACGATCGTGTGCCGCGCCTCGGGCTTGGCGAGCGGCGCGCAGGCGTCCTCCAGGTCCAGGAACACCTGGTCGGCCGCCAGGCCCTGGGCCTTCTCCAGGAAGCGCGGGTTCGAGCCCGGCACCGCCAGGCAGGAGCGGCGGGGGCGCAGCCGGTTCACGGCGGGGGNGGGNCGCGCGGGGGACGGCTGGGCCGGCGTGGTCTCGGTCATGCGGGGACCTCCGTGTTCTCGAGGGGGCGGAGCCCGTTGGCTTTGCGGATCTCGTCGACGATACGACCGATGATCTCCGTGATCCCGAAGTCCTTCGGGGTGAAGACGGCGGCCACACCCGCACGCCTCAGTTCGGCGTCGTCGGCGTTCGGGATGATCCCGCCGACGACGACCGGGACGTCGGCCGCGCCGGCGTCCCGCAGCCGGCCCAGCACGTCCGGCACCAGCTCGGCGTGCGAGCCGGACAGGATGGACAGCCCCACGCAGTGCACGTCCTCCGCGAGCGCGGCGTCCACGATCTGCTCCGGGGTGAGCCGGATGCCCTGGTAGACCACCTCGAAGCCGGCGTCCCTGGCCCGTACGGCGATCTGCTCGGCGCCGTTGGAGTGGCCGTCCAGGCCCGGCTTGCCGACCAGCAGCCGCAGCCGCCCCGCGCCCAGCTCGGCGGCCGTCCGGGCGGTCTTCTCCCGGACGGTCGCGAGCGGGGTCCCCTCCTCGGCCGCCACCGCCAGGGGGGCGGACGAGACGCCGGTCGGCGCGCGGAACTCGCCGAACACGTCGCGCAGCGCCCACGCCCACTCCCCGGTGGTGACCCCCGCACGGGCGCACTCCAGGGTGGCGGCGAAGAGGTTCCCGTCCCCGGCGGCCGTCGCCTTGAGGGCGGCGAGGGCGTTCTGGGCGCGGGCCTCGTCGCGGTTGTCGCGCCACTCGTGCAGCGCGGCGACGACCCGTGCCTCGTTCGCCGGGTCCACGGTCTGGACCGCCGTGTCCAGATCCGCGGTCAGGGGGCTCGGTTCGGTGGACTCGAAGCAGTTGACGCCGACGACCTTCTCCTCGCCGGCCTCGATCCGGGCCCGCCGCTCCGCGTGCGAGGCGACGAGCCGGGACTTGAGGTAGCCGGACTCCACGGCGGCCATCGCGCCGCCCATCGCCTGGATCCGGTCGATCTCGGCGAGGCACTCCTCGACCAGGGCGTCCACCTTGGCCTCGACGACGTGCGAACCGGCGAAGACGTCGTCGTACTCCAGCAGGTCGCTCTCGTACGCCAGCACCTGCTGGATACGCAGCGACCACTGCTGGTCCCAGGGCCGGGGCAGGCCCAGCGCCTCGTTCCAGGCGGGCAGCTGGACGGCCCGGGCGCGGGCGTCCTTCGACAGCGTCACGGCGAGCATCTCCAGGACGATGCGCTGGACGTTGTTCTCCGGCTGCGCCTCGGTCAGCCCGAGCGAGTTCACCTGCACGCCGTAGCGGAAGCGGCGCTGCCGGGGGTCCTCGATCCCGTACCGCTCGCGGGTGACCCGGTCCCAGATGCGGCCGAAGGCACGCATCTTGCACATCTCCTCGATGAAGCGGACGCCCGCGTTCACGAAGAACGAGATCCGGGCGACGACCTCGCCCCTGCGCTCCTCGGGGACCTGCCCGGAGGCGAACACCGCGTCCAGGACCGCGATGGCCGTGGAGACGGCGTACGAGATCTCCTGGACCGGGGTGGCGCCCGCCTCCTGGAGGTGGTAGCTGCAGATGTTGATCGGGTTCCACCTGGGGAGGTGGTTCACCGTGTAGGTGATCATGTCGGTGGTCAGCCGCAGTGACGGACCGGGCGGGAAGACGTGCGTCCCGCGCGACAGGTACTCCTTCACGATGTCGTTCTGCGTCGTCCCCTGGAGCTCGGAGAGGTCCGCGCCCTGCTCCTCGGCCACCACCTGGTAGAGCGCCAGCAGCCACATGGCGGTGGCGTTGATGGTCATGGAGGTGTTCATCCGCTCCAGCGGGATGTCCCGGAACAGCCTGCGCATGTCGCCGAGGTGGGAGACCGGCACGCCGACCCGGCCGACCTCGCCGCGGGCGAGGACGTGGTCCGGGTCGTAGCCCGTCTGCGTGGGCAGGTCGAACGCGACCGAGAGACCGGTCTGCCCCTTGGCGAGGTTGCGCCGGTACAGCTCGTTGGACGCCTCGGCGGTGGAGTGGCCGGCGTACGTCCGCATGAGCCAGGGGCGGTCCTTCATCCCGCGCGGGCCCGCCGCCGGGCGCCGCGGGCCGGCGCCGGCGCTCCCCGGGTCGCGGACGCCGGGCTCCCTCGCCCCTTCCGGCACGGGCGCGCCTTTTGGCGCGGGTGCGTTTCGACGGTCAGTCATGACGGTGGTGTCGCCTCTCGGACGTCCGGTCAGATGTTCCGGAAGCGGTTGATGGCGTCGATGTGCCGGGCGCGCTTCTCCGGGTCGCGGACGCCCAGGCCCTCCTCGGGGGCGAGGCACAGCACGCCGACCTTGCCCTGGTGGAGGTTGCGGTGGACGTCGTACGCGGCCTGACCGGTGTCCTCCAGCGCGTACACCTTCGACAGGGTCGGGTGGATCTTCCCCTTGGCGACGAGGCGGTTGGCCTCCCACGCCTCGCGGTAGTTGGCGAAGTGCGAGCCGATGATCCGCTTCAGCGACATCCACAGGTAGCGGTTGTCGTACTGGTGCATGTAGCCGGAGGTGGAGGCGCAGGTGGTGATGGTGCCGCCCTTGCGGGTGACGTACACCGAGGCGCCGAAGGTCTCGCGGCCCGGGTGCTCGAAGACGATGTCGATGTCCTCGCCGCCGGTGAGGTCGCGGATGCGCTTGCCGAAGCGCTTCCACTCCTTGGGGTCCTGGGTGTGCTCGTCCTTCCAGAACCTGTAGCCCTCGGCGCTGCGGTCGATGATCGCCTCGGCGCCCATGGAGCGGCAGATGTCCGCCTTCTGCTCGCTGGAGACGACGCAGATCGGGTTGGCGCCACCGGCGAGGGCGAACTGGGTGGCGTAGCTGCCGAGGCCGCCGCTGGCGCCCCAGATCAGGACGTTGTCGCCCTGCTTCATGCCGGCGCCGTTGCGGGAGACGAGCTGGCGGTAGGCGGTGGAGTTGACCAGGCCCGGAGCCGCGGCCTCCTCCCACGACAGGTGGTCCGGCTTGGGCATCAGCTGGTTCGACTTCACCAGCGCGATCTCCGCCAGGCCGCCGAAGTTCGTCTCGAAGCCCCAGATCCGCTGCTCGGGGTCGAGCATCGTGTCGTTGTGGCCGTCGGAGGACTCCAGCTCCACGGAGAGGCAGTGCGCGACGACCTCGTCGCCGGGCCTCCAGGCGTTGACGCCGGGACCGGTGCGCAGGACGACGCCCGCCAGGTCGGAGCCGATGACGTGGTACGGCAGGTCGTGGCGCCGGGTCAGCTCCGACAGCCGGCCGTAGCGCTCCAGGAAGCCGAACGTCGACACCGGTTCGAAGATCGAGGTCCACACCGAGTTGTAGTTGACCGAGCTGGCCATCACGGCGACGAGGGCCTCGCCGGGGCCCAGCTCCGGCAGGGGCACCCGGTCGATGTGGAGGGACTTGCGGGGGTCCTTCTCGCGTGTGCCGAGCCCGGCGAACATCTCGGTCTCGTCCTTGTGGACGGTGACCGCGCGGTAGGACTCCGGCAGTTCGACGCGGGCGAAGTCCTCGGACGTGGAGTCCGGCGACTGGATCGCGTCCAGGATTTCCTTCACGGTGTGCCTCCGGCGATGCGGCGTCCCCGGAGGGACGCTGAAGGGGGTACGTCGAGGTGCTGTTCTGGGGAGGTGCGCCGTCGGTTCGGCCTGTGGGGGCTGGGCGGCGTGGGGCCCTGTCCGGCTCCGCCCCGCTTGTGGCGGGGACCGGGGACGGCGGGGCCGTTGCGCGGAAGTGCCTGTGACGCAGGCGTCCGGGCGCGCGGCCGGGAAGCCGCGGGGACAGCCGGCGTACGGAAGTCCTCCGTGCGCCGGCCACCCGGACGACATCAACGTATGGCACGCCGTGCCAACTCACAAGACACTGCGTGCCAAAAACTTCCTCACGTGTGGACGATCGCGCTCCGATGAGCGATGATCGATCGTTTCGGCTCGTGCGGCGACGTCTCGGCCCGGCGCCCGGGCGGCCGGCGCCCGGCTCGCGGCGGGGCGATCGGCGGCCCGGGCGGCCGGTGACCGGGGCGGGGCGGCCGGTGGCCGGACGAACCGGAGGGGGCGGACCGGCCCGAGCCGGTCCGCCCCCTCGGGGATCGGCGGGCGCGGGCGGTCAGCGGCGCCGGCGCGCGGTACGGCGGCGTACGGAGACGACCAGCAGCCCGCCCACCGCCGCGAGCGCGGCCGCCGCGCCCGCGAGGACCGGGGCGCCGTTCGAACCGGTCGCCGCCAGGGCGCCCGAACCGCCGCCCGTCCCCGCGCCGTGCGCCGGGGCGGCCGCGCCGGTGGAGGCGCTCGGGGCGGCTACGGCCGTGGCACCCGGTGCCGTGCTCGGGGCGGGGGAGGGGGTCGCCGTGGCCGCCGCGGTGGCGGTGACCGTCAGGAACGCGACCTTCGCGCGCTGGGCGGGGTCGTACGGGCTGAGCGCCGGCTCGAACACGACGCCCCTGGCGCCGGCCAGCGCGCGCTGCGGCTTCAGGGTGAAGGAGAACAGCCGCTGCCCTCCGGGCGCCAGGGCCGCCGGGTCGGCGCAGCGGTAGACCGCGCCGGCGGGCACCGGGGCGGCGTCGCCGGGACGGTCGCCGAAGGTGGGCGGCGGCGCGTCGTTCCACCGGTCCGACCACGCCTCCGGGCGGCAGCGCGGATCGGGCCGTACGACGTCCACGCCGCGCGGCACCTCGACCAGCACGGCCGGCGCGGCGAGCGGCGCGCCGCCCCTGTTGGCGACGCCGAAGCGGGCGGTGACCTCCCTGCCGACCTTCGCCCGGACGCTCGTGCCGACCGCGGCGCCGTCGGCGGCGGGGGCGCTGCGCACGCCGACGACCGGCGGCTGGTTCACCGTGTAGTGGTCCGCCGGCTCCGGGACGCGCGGCGGCGTCGGCGTGGTGGCGGGCACCAGCGCCAGCGGGGCCGAGCGGCCCCGCACGCCCGTCCCCGCCGCGGGGCGGGTGGAGGCGGAGAACCGGAGCCGGCCGTACTCGGCGAGGCCGTCCAGGGCGACCGCGAGGCCCGGCGACGGCCGGTAGGTGACGCCCGGCCGCAGGCCCGCCGCGAACTCGCACGCCATGCCGATCCGCGCCGACTTCGGGTTCCCGGGGTCCTTCGTGTGGTACCGGCAGTTGCCGTGGTCGCCGGGGAGGACGACCGTCGCGTCGCCGTCGAAGCTCTCCACGCCGAGCGTCACGCGGTCCAGGGTGCGGGCGCCGGTGTTGGTCAGCTCGAACGGCACCGCGGCCCGGCCGCCCGGCGGTACCTCCACCATGCTCGCGCCCGGGAGGCCGCCGAGGACGACGCCGTCCCGGTCGCCGACGAGGAGCGGCATCTCCGTGGGGGTCTCCTGGCGCATGCGGGCGTTGTCGGCGCTGACGGTCGCCCTCACCACGCCCCGGTCCCCGGCCGCCGTACCGAGGCGGGGGCGGACGTGGAACGGGACGTGGGTCTCGGGGTCGCCGTTGCCGTCGGGCATGGCGACCGGGCAGGTCGCGAGGGTGCCCGCGACCCGGCACTCGGGGCGGAAGCGGAACTCGGCGACCCGCTCGGCGCCGCCGACGTCGATGGTGATCCGCGCGCCGGTGATCGGCGCGCCGCCGGGCAACTGCCCCCACACGCTGAACTGGTGGGTGAGGAAGTGCGCTTCGGTGAGCGCCCCGGCCGGCCGCGGCAGCGTCTCGGGGCCGCGGAGGGCGCCGACCTCGATCACGGCGGGCGGGGG
>NZ_CP095474.1:3989499-4005157 GCF_023614315.1 Streptomyces sudanensis
GCCAGGNNCGGCGGGGCGCCGGCGCCCGCCGCGCCCGTCAGGAGTAAGGCGAGCGCCGTGCCGCCTCCGAGGGCGGCACGGCGCAGGGGTCCGGGCGGGGAAGGAGTCATGAAGGCACGGATCCTTTCGCGGGGGAGCGGCGGGAGGGCGGAAGCCCCTCGCCTCCGGTCGGCCCCCCTGCCTCCCGATGGTTGGACACCCGCCCCACTCGCAGGGTTGTGCGGCCCCGGCCCCGGCGCCGGCCTCGGCCCCGGTCCGGCGGACGCACGCGAACCGGTGGCGCGTGTACGGCTCCGGGCCCGCGCCCGTACGGTCCCGGACACCCCGGGTCCCGCGCATCCAGGCCCACCCCGGCCCGTGCCCGTGCCCGCGCCCGTACGGTCCCGGGGAGCGGCGTCCGTGCCCGCCCCGGGCCCGGCGGTACGCCGCCCGGGGGAGGGAACCGGCCCGGCCGTCCCCGTCAGTCCGCGTCGTGGCCCAGTGCGCGGGTGATGGTGCGCATCACCTGGTCGAGCGGGGCGTCCGCACGGGCCACCGCGACCAGCACGTCGCCCTCGGCCGACGCGGTGACCGCGGGGCCCTCGCCGCCCGTGCGGGGCGCCGCGGACCGGCCGGCGCTGATCCCGGTGCCGAAGGTCCTGCGGACGATCGCGAACGCGTGGTCCAACTGGGCCTCCACGTCGCCCTCGGCGCCGGCCCGCAGCCAGCGGCGCAGCACGTGGTTGTGCGCCGTGACGACCGCGGACGCGGCCACCTCCGCCAGCAGCGGGTCGTCGTTGCCGTCGTGGTGGTCGCGCTCGTCGAAGTGGCCCAGCAGGTAGCGGGTGAACAGCCGCTCGTAACGGGCCACCGAGGCGATCTCGCGCTCCCGGAGGGTGGGGACCTCCCGGGTGAGCCGGTAGCGCGCGACGGACACCGCCGGGGACGCCGCGTACATCTTCATGACTTCCTTGATGCCCCGGCACACCGTGTCGAGCGGGTGCTCGTGCGCGGGGGCCGCGTTGAGGACCGCCTCGGCCCGGACCAGGGTGTCGTCGTGGTCCGGGAAGATCGCCTCCTCCTTGGAGCGGAAGTGGCGGAAGAACGTCCGCCGCGCCACGCCCGCCGCGGCGGCGATCTCGTCGACCGTCGTCGTCTCGTAGCCCTTCGTCGCGAACAGCTCCATCGCGGCCGCCGCCAGTTCGCGGCGCATCTTCAGCCGCTGGGCGGCGGCGCGGCCGCCCGCGGCGCTCTCCGGGACGTCGGACGCGGTACTGGCACGGGGTGTCTTCGCGGGCTGGGACATGTCCCGAACGTACTCCATCGCCCCCGGGGACCGTGCCCGAGGGGGAGAGCCGCCCGGAGGCCCGAGCAGCCCGCCCCACCCGCCGTGCGCCCCGTGCGGCCCCGGGCCGCGGTGGCCGCCGGGTTCAGCGCCGCGCATGCTCGCGGAAACCGCGCCCCGTCTTGCGGCCCAGGCAGCCGGCCGCCACCAGGTGCTCCAGCAGCGGCGCGGGCGCCAGGCCGGGCTCGCGGAACTCCTCGTGCAGGACCCGCTGGATGGCGAGGGACACGTCCAGGCCCACCACGTCGAGCAGTTCGAACGGGCCCATCGGGTAGCCGCCGCCCAGCCTCATCGCGGCGTCGACGTCGTCGGGCGTCGCGTAGTGCTCCTGGACCATCTTGACCGCGTTGTTCAGGTACGGGAAAAGCAGGGCGTTGACGATGAACCCGGAGCGGTCCCCGCAGTCCACCGGGTGCTTGCGGATCCGCGCCGTGACCGCGCGGACGGTGGCGAGGACGTCGTCGCCGGTGAGGACCGTGCGGACGACCTCCACCAGCCTCATCGCCGGGGCCGGGTTGAAGAAGTGCATCCCCACCACGTCCTGCGGGCGGGAGGTGGCGCGGGCGCAGGCGACGACGGGCAGCGACGAGGTGGTGGTGGCGAGGACCGCGCCGGGCCGGCACACCCGGTCGAGCGCGGCGAACAGCTCCCGCTTCACCTCCAGGTCCTCCGCGACCGCCTCGACGGCCAGGTCGACCCCGGCGAACGCGTCGAGCGAACCCGCGGGGGAGATTCGCGCCAGTGCCGCGTCGCGAGCCTCGGCGGTCAGCCGGCCCCGGGCGACCGAGCGCTCCAGGGACGCGGCGACACGTGCCTTCGCCGTCCCGGCCTTCTCCCGGGAGCGGGCGGCGAGGACCACGTCGTACCCGGCCTTCGCGAAGACCTCCGCGATGCCCGACGCCATCGTCCCGGACCCGGCGACGCCGACCGAGAGGACCCGGCGGGGCGCCGCCCCGTCCGCGCCGCCCGGCCGCGGGGTGAGCGCGTCCGGGACGACCGCGGCGCTGCCCGGCGCCTCGTAGGTGTAGAAGCCGCGGCCCGCCTTGCGGCCCGTCAGCCCCGCCCCGGACAGGTGCCCCAGGATCGGCGCGGGCGCGTACAGCCGGTCCCGCGACCCGGCGTACAGGGCGTCCAGCACGGTGCGGGCGATGTCGACGCCGATCAGGTCCAGCAGCGCCAGCGGGCCCATCGGCAGGCCGCAGCCGAGCCGCATCGCCGCGTCGATGTCCTCCCGGGAGGCGTACCGCGACTCGTACATGGCGGCGGCCTGGTTGAGGTAGCCGAACAGCAGGCCGTCCGCGACGAAGCCGGGGCGGTCGCCGACGGCGACGGGCTCCTTGCCCAGGTCGTGCGCCAGGTCCGTGACGGCGGCGACGGCCCGCGGGTCGGTCAGCACCGACGACACGACCTCGACCAGCTTCATCGCCGGGGCCGGGTTGAAGAAGTGCAGGCCCAGCACGCGCTCCGGGCGGGCGGAGTCGGCGGCGAGCCGGGTCACGGACAGCGCGTTCGTCCCGGTCGCGATGATCGCGTCCGGCCGGACGATGCCGTCCAGGGCGCGCACCACCCGCTGCTTCACCTCGTACGACTCGGGCACGACCTCGATGACGAGGTCGGCGCCGGCCGCGTCCTCCAGGCGGAGGGAGGTGCGGAACCGGGCGAGGACGCCGCGCCGCTCCTCCTCGGTGATCCGCCCGCGGGCCGCGGACCTGGCGGTGGAGGCGGCGAGCGAGGCGACCGCGCGGCGGGCGGCGTCCTCGCTGACGTCGACGCCGACGACCTCGCGGCCGGCGCGGGCGAGGACCTCGGCGATGCCGGTGCCCATGGTGCCGAGACCGACGACGGCGACGGTGGAGAGAGGGGTGTCCATCACGGGACTCCAGGGGTGAGTGACGGCTGGTCGTGGTGCGGGCACCCGGCGTCACGCGCGCACGGGGGCGCGGCGCGGGGGGCGTACCGCGAGCGGACCGCGCCGGACGGGCGTGCCCGTGCGCGTCGCGCGGAGGAGCCGACGGACTCTGTCCCGAAGTCGCGTCGTGGAAGGTGCCGAACCGACTGGCACCCGGGCGGCTGCGTCACCAGGCCGCCCGGAGGGGTGCGGGGGATCGACCCCGCTCACCTGAGCTTAACCGGTGGGTAACGAGCGCGCCAGCCCCCGGGTGGGCCGGGGCCGCGATCTGGTTCGCGGCCCCGGCCCGTCGCTACCCTGACCGCCATGGACCCGGAGTTCGGCTCGCTCACCGACCGGCTGCGCGACGAGGCCGGGGACGACCCCGCGTACGGGCGGCTCGCCGCCACCGGCGACCCGGACGAACTGGCCGCCGTCCTCACCGCGCCCGGACAGCCGCTGTGGGCCCGCGAACTGGCCGCGTTCCGGCTGGGCGCCGCCGGGGACCGGCGCGCCTTCGAGGCGCTGGTGCTGCTCCTCAACCACCGGGACCCGGAGCGCTGCGTGTCCGCCGCCCACGCGCTGACCCTGCTCGGCGACCCGCGCACCGCCCGCGCCGCCGCCGCGCTCGCCACCAACGAACTGCGCGTCGCCTACGCCCTGGTACCCGTACGGCTCCTGGCCGCGCTGCGCGCCCCCGAGTCCGTACCGGCCCTGGTCACCGTGCTGGGCCGCCGCCTCGACCCGGACGACCCGCACTGGCGGGTGGGCGCCGCCTGCGCGGAGGGGCTCGGCTCGCTCGCCGACCCCCGCGCGCGCCCCGTCCTGGAGGCCGCCCGCCGCCACCCGCGCATCGGCCCGGCCGCCGCGGCGGCCCTGGCCCGCCTGCCNGGGCCGNGNGAGCGGGGCGCGGGAGCCGGAACCGGCTCCCNCGCCCCTTTCTCGCCGCCGNNCCCGCGGCGGACCGCGGGCCCCGCGGCCCCGCTCCGGCCGCCGCCGTCCTCCCGCCCCCCGGGGTCAGGGCCGGCGCTCCTCCGGGACCACGGCGAACGCGTCGACCTCCATCAGCAACCCGGGCCGGAACAGCGCCGCCACCTGGACGGCGCTGCCGGCCGGCGGGCGGGCCGTGTCGACCACCTCGTCGCGGGCGGCGCGCAGGGCCGGGAGGTGCGCCACGTCCGTCACGTAGTACGTCAGCTTCACCACGTCGTCGAAGGTGGCGCCGGCCGCCGCCAGGCAGCGGCCCAGGTTCGCGAAGACCTGCCGTGCCTGGGCCGCGGGGTCGCCGTCCCCGACGATCCGGCCCTCCGCGTCGAGGGCGCACTGCCCGGACACCGCCACGAACCGGCCGGTGCCCCACACGACGTGGCTGTAACCGGAACCGGGCGCGACCCCCCGGGGGGCCGCCACGTGCGTCAGATGAGTCGTCATGCCGCCCATCCTCCCGGACCGTTCGGCCCCGCCCGGCGGCGGGCCCCACCGCGCGCCCGGCCGCCGCCCCGTGCTTCGCGGTCCGGGGCCGGGCCGCGCGCGCCGCCGTGCGGACCAGTCCCCGGCACCGCCGGGCGCGGCCGGATTTGGGCCTGTCCGCCGCAGGTGGTTGGCTGGACGCCTGACCGGAGGACGAGACGCTGGAGGACAAGGCGATGGCACAGGTCGAGGCGACGACGGAGCGGGTCATCGCGGCGGGCGCGGAGACGGTGTTCGACACGCTGGCCGACTACGCGGGGACGCGCGCCAGGCTGCTGCCCGAGCAGTTCAGCGAGTACCGGGTCGACGAGGGCGGCGACGGCGAGGGCACCGTCGTCCACTGGAAGCTCCAGGCCACCAGCAAGCGCGTCCGCGACTGCCTGCTCGACGTCACCGAGCCCACCGACGGGCAGCTCGTCGAGAAGGACCGCAACTCCTCCATGGTCACCACCTGGACCGTCACCCCCGCGGGGGAGGGCCGCTCCCGGGTCATCGTCACCACCGTCTGGAACGGCGCCGGCGGCATCGGCGGCTTCTTCGAGCGCACCTTCGCCCCCAAGGGCCTGGCCCGCATCCACGACGCGGTCCTCGCCAACCTGGCGGCCGAGACCGAGAAGAGGTAACCCTTCGGGCGCCCGCCCCCTCGTTCACCGGATCGGGTGGACCTTCCGCCCGCCCCGTACGGGTGACGCGCGTGCGCGGCGGGCGGCCCGTCGGCCCCGCCGCCCCCCGGACACCCTGCGCGGACGGCCCGCCGCCGCCTCCCGGACACCCGGCGGCGGGTCCTTCCCGTTCGCCTTCCGCCCCTGATGCCCCACTTGATCCCGCTGCGTGCGGGAGGCGAACAATGGCGCCCCGTACGCGAGCCGCCAGACGAGGGGAGCAGGTTCCGTGGGTGGGATCACGCTGACGAAGGACGGGGGCGCCGCGCCCGGCGGCACCGCGCCGCCGACCGCCGGGAGCGCGCCGCGCCGCCCCGCCCCCGCACCCCGGCGGAGCCGCACAGGGCCGGTCCTGGCGGGGCTCGTCCTCGCGGTGCTCCTCGCCGCGTTCCAGCAACTCGCCGTCGCCGCCGTCCTCCCCGCGCTCGCCGCCGACCTGCCGGGCGGCCCCGACCGCGTCCCCTGGGCCGTCGTCGCGTACCTCCTCACGGCGGGCGCCTCCCTGCCGCTCCACGGCAAGCTGGGCGACCTCTACGGCCGCAAGGGACCGCTCCTCTGCGCGCTGGCCCTGTTCGCCGCCGCGTCCGCCCTGGCCGGCTGGGCCCGCACACCGGACGAACTGGTCGCCCTGCGCGCCGTCCAGGGCCTCGGCGCCGGGGGCGTGCTCGCCGGCGCCCAGGCCGTCACCGCCTCCCTCGCCCCCGTCCACCGCCGCGCCCGCCACCTCGCCCTGCTCGGCGCCGCGTTCGCGGTCGCCACCGCCGCGGGCCCGCTCCTCGGGGCGTACGTCGCCGGTACCGCCTCCTGGCGCTGGACGTTCCACCTCACCGCGCCCGGCTGCCTCGCCGCCCTGCTCCTCGTCGGAGCCGCCCTCGCCCCGCCGGAGCCCGGGGCCGCGCGGGGCCGGGGCTCCGCCGCCGCCCACCGCCGCGCCCGCTCCGGACTGCCCGGCGCGCTCCTCCTGAGCGCCGCGGCCACCTGCCTCTTCCTGCTGCTCGCCTGGGCCGGCGGCCAGTACGCCTGGACCTCCCGCACCGTCGCCGTCCTGGCCTGCGCCGCCGCGGCCGGCCTGCTGCTCTGCGCGGCCACCGCCCGCCGCGTACCGGAACCGGTGCTCCCGCCGCGACTGCCGCGCGACCCGGCCTTCCTGATCGCCGGGTTCGCCGCCGCCGCAGTCGGCGCCTGCCTGGCCGGCCTCGCGGTCTGCCTCCCGGCCCTCCTCCGGCGGGGCGGCCCGCAGGGGCTGTGGGAGACGGTGCTGCCGGTGCTGCCGTTCCTCGGTTCCCTCGCCGCCGCGTCCCTCGTCTCCGGACACCTCGCCCACCGCACCGGCCGCTACGCCGTCCAGGGCGCCGTCGGCGTCTCCGTCGCCTGGGTCGGCGTGTGGCTGCTCTCCCGCGCCGACGCCGACACGCCGTACGTCGAGCACGGCGTCTGGCAGGCACTCGCCGGCACCGGCCTCGGCCTCGTCCTGCCCGTCCTCGTCCTCGCCGCGCAGAACGCCGCGCCGCCCGCCGACCTCGGCGCCGCGACCGGTGTCCACGCCCTGTGCGGCCAGCTCGGCGTGTGCGCGGGCGTCACCCTCCTCGGCACCCTCGCCGCCGGGCCGCGGGCGCTGCCCTCCGCGCTGCGCGAGGGGTACGTCCAGGCGTACGCCGACGCCGCGCCGCGCGTCCTGCTCCACCTGGCGGCGTTCCTGGGAGCCGGCCTGCTGGCGGTCCTCTTCCTCAGGGAGAGGACACCGGTGGACGGTACCGGGCCTGCGGGGGGCACCGTCCCCGGGGCGCGCACCCCCGAACCCGGGCCGGGTCCCGCCGCGCCCGGCCCGTTCGGGTCGGTGCCGCCCCCGGCGGACGGGGCCGCGTACGAGTCGAACGGGGCCGCGTACGAACCGGACGGGGCCGCGTACGAGCGGGCGGGGGAGGCGTGCGAGCCGGCGCCCGGGCCCGGCGCGCCCCTGTGCGGCACGGTCCGCCACCACGACGGCACCCCCGTCCCCGGGGCGGCCCTCACCCTGCTGGACGCCCGCGGCCGCCAGGTCGGCCGGGGCGCGAGCGGCCCCGGAGGCCGGTACGCGCTGAGCACCCCCGCCCCCGGCGCGTACGTCCTCATCGCCTCCGCGGCCGGCCACCGGCCCCGCGCCGTCACCCTCACCGCGGGTGCCCGCCCCGACGGGCCCGTCGAACGGGACGTCGTCCTCGGCGGCGCCGGGCGCCTGCGCGGCACCGTCGCCGCCCCGGACGGCACCCCCGTCGAGGACGCCCTCGTCACCCTCACCGACGCGCGGGGCGAGGTCGTCGCCACGGCCCGCACCGGCCCCGGCGGCGGATACGCCCTCACCGGCCTCCTCGCCGGGGACCACACCCTCACCGCCGGCGCGCCCGGACTGGGCCCCACCGCCCTTTCGGTCCGGGTGCGCGCGGACGGCGAGACCTGGCAGGACGTGGAGGTCGCGGGCGGCGGCGTCGTCTGCGGCACCGTGCGGGCCCCCGACGGCCGCCCCGTCGAGGACGCCCGGGTGTCGCTCCTCGACGCGGCCGGCGACACCGTCGGCACCCTCCTCACCGGCCCCGACGGCGCCTTCCGCTTCCCCGACCTGGCGTCCGGCGCCTACACGGTGATCGCCTCGGGATACCCGCCGGTGGCCACCTCGTTGCAGGTCGCCGGGGGTGCCCGCACCACGGAGGACGTCCGGCTCGCCCACGGCGGGTGATTCCCGGCCGGTTCCGCGACCCGGTACGGGACACTCCGGCGATTCCCGGCGTTCCGCCGGTGCGCGCCCGTACCGTGAGGGCGGTACCGCGGACCGCCGAGGCGGGGAGAGGAGCAGCCGGCCATGGACGGTGACGTGCACCGGACCGTGCCCGAGCCCACCTCCGGGGAGGACCGGGCGCCCCTCGCCGCGGCCCTCGTCGACCGCGCGGGGCGGATCTCCCACTGGTCGGCCGGAGCCCGGCGCCTGTTCGGCCACTCCAGCGAGGAGGCCGTGGGCCGTCCCGCCGTCGATCTCCTGCCGGTCTCCGGCGCGCTCGCCGGCAACGGCCTGCTCGCCGGTGACGGGCCGTACGACGATGGCGGGCCGTACGACGACGGCGGTGTGTTCGCCGGTGACGGGCCGTCCACCGGAAGGGACGCACCCGCCGGTGACGGGCCGTACGGCGTGCGGGTCGTCGGCGGCCCGGACGCCGTCTCGCGGGAGCCGTACCCCAGGGCCGGGTGGGCGCGCCTGGTCCGCCCGGGCGGGGAGCGCGCGGAGGTGCTGTGGTGGGCGTACCCGCTGAGCGGGCCGGGCCGGGACCGGCTCCTCGTGCTGGCCGCCGACGCCGCGCCGTACCGGGGCGGACCCGGCGGGGGCCCGGGCGCGCCCGGCTTCGCCCCGTGCGTCGGGCCGGGGGGCGCCGCCGGGTCGGCCCGGCACCTCCTCGGGGCCCTGCCCGGTCTGAGCGCCGGGGAGGCCGCCGGGATCGCCGCACGGGTACGCGAACCGGGCCTCCCCGTGGTGGAGTCCGGCGACCGCACCCACGTCCTCGTCGCGCTCGGCCCGGGGACGCGGCCCCGCACCGGGCCCCGGAGCGGCGTCGCCGGGGACGCCGCCCCGGGGCCCGGCCGGGGCGGCGGGGNGGGGGCGGCGGATCGCNNNCGCACGGCCGTGCGGGGGAACGCACTGAGGGACCGGCCGGGCGGCGGACGGGGCGCCGCCGACCGATGATGCGCGCCCGCACCGCGGGGAGCGGGGAGTGGGGAGCGGTGGCGGCCGTACGGCGGAGAACGGGGAACGTCGGTGGCGGCCGTACGGGCGGGGTACGGAGGGCCACGAGAAGCGGCGGTGCGCGGTACCGGGGGCTCCGCGCGGCCCGGCCGCCGTCGCCCCGTGAGGGGCCGTCGTCCACGGCGGGCGCGGAAAAGCGAGGAGGGAACCCGCTCCTCGCCACTTTCAACGTATAGCGCGTCGGGGGGCTTGCGGCAAGGCCCCGGTCGTGCCGGAGAATCGTCGGCCTGGAGCGGAACCTGACGAAATGCCAGGTACGCGACGTACGTCCGTTGTTGCCACGCGTGACTCCCAGGGGGCGCCGAGCCACCGGTGCGACTCGCGCCACGGCCCGGGCGCCCGGTACGGGACCGCGCGGCGGCCTACCGCGACACAACCTTTCGAACGGGTGGTTTCCATGATCGACGTGATCATCGCCGGCGGCGGGCCGACCGGCCTGATGCTGGCGTGCGAGCTACGGCTGCACGGCGTGCGCGTGCTCGTGCTGGAGAGGGAGGCGGAGCCGGCCACGTATGTCCGCGCGCTCGGCCTGCACGTGCGCAGCATCGAGGTGATGGACCAGCGCGGTCTGCTGGAACGGTTCCTCGCCCATGGGCGGCGGTACCCGGTCGGCGGGTTCTTCGCCGCCCTCGACGCGCCCCCGCCGGACCTGGACAGCGCGCACGCCTACGTCCTCGGCATCCCGCAGACCGTCACCGACCGCCTCCTGGCCGAGCGCGCCGCCGAACTCGGCGCCGAGGTCCGGCGCGACTGCGAACTGGTCGGCCTGAGCCAGGACGCCCAGGGGGTGACCGTCGGGACGGCCGACGGCACGCGGCTGCGTTCGCGCTACCTCGTCGGCTGCGACGGCGGCCGCAGCACGGTGCGCAAACTGCTCGGCGTCGGCTTCCCCGGCGAGCCCGCCAGGAACGAGACGCTGCTGGGCGAGATGGAGGTGACCGCGGACCCCGAGACGGTCGCCGCCGCCGTCGGGGAGGTGCGCAGGACCGAGAAGCGGTTCGGCCTCGGACCTCTCGGAGACGGGGTGTACCGCGTCGTCGTGCCCGCCGACGGACTGGCCGGGGACCGCACGGTCCCGCCGACCCTGGAGGAGTTCGGACGGCGGCTGCGGGCGTTCGCCGGCACGGACTTCGGCGTGCACTCGCCGCGCTGGCTCTCCCGCTTCGGCGACGCAACCCGGTTGGCCGACCGCTACCGCGTCGGCCGGGTCCTGCTGGCCGGCGACGCGGCGCACGTCCACCCGCCGGTCGGGGGGCAGGGGCTCAACCTCGGCATCCAGGACGCGTTCAACCTCGGCTGGAAACTCGCCGCCGAGGTGAGCGGTCGCGCGCCGGAGGGGCTGCTCGACAGCTACCAGAGCGAGCGCCGTCCGGTGGCCGCACAGGTGCTGGACAACACCCGCGCGCAGATCGAACTGCTGTCCCCGGAACCGGGTGCCCGGGCGGTACGCGGGCTGCTGGCGGAGCTGATGCGCTTCGAGGAGGTGAACCGGCACCTGACCGAGAAGATCACCGCGACCGGGATCCGCTACGACTTCGGCGAGGGCCACGAGTTGCTCGGCCGGCGGCTGCGGGACGTGGAACTGACCCGGGGGCGCCTCTACGAGCTGATGCGCGGCGGCCGCGGACTGCTGCTGGACCGGACCGGCCGCCTCTCGGCGGCGGGTTGGGCCGACCGGGTCGACCACGTCGTCGACCCCGGCGCGGCACTGGACGTGCCCGCGGTGCTGCTGCGGCCGGACGGCCACGTGGCGTGGGTCGGCGAGGACCCGCGGGAGCTGTCCGACCGGCTGGCCGCGTGGTTCGGTGACGCCGCCGCCTGAAGGCGCGGCCGGGGCAGGGGCTGGGGNCGGGGCCGGGCAGGGAGGAGCGGACGCGGCACCGGCGGCCCCGGCACGCGATCCGGCGGCCGTACTGCCGTGCCGCCGTGCCGCCGTACCGCCGTACCGGAGGCCCGGAATCCCGCCGTCCCGGAGCCCTACCGCCCCGGAGCCCCGGGTGACGTGCGGGAGCCGACGGGCCGCCCGGCCGGGGCGGCCGACCAAGCGGTGTGGCCGACAGGCTGACGCGGCCGAGGGGCCGGACGCGGCCCGTGGCCCGGTGGGGGCGGTCCTTGTGAGGCCCCGCGGCCCGTGGGGAGGGCGCCGGTGCCGGTGGGCATGCCCTGGGGCGCCCGAGGGGAGGTCGAGGCAGCCCGGCCGCAACCGCCGGGTCGCGGTCACGGCCCGTGGGGCGGCGGCCTCACGGGCACTCCGGGCCGCACCCCGCACGTCATGCCACGGCACCGCGCCGGCGCCGGCCACCTCGGGCCGGCGCCGGCGCGGTGCCGTGACGTGCGGTCAGCCCTGCTTGCCGCGTCCCGTGAGCGTGTCGCGCAGGCGGTCGACCATGCCCGCGCCCCGGTCGAGCAGCTTGTTGGCCGGGGGCTTGTCCGGGGCGGCCGGGTGCGGGCGGGTCGGCGCCATCTTCTTCGCCTGCCGCACCTTCTCGCCCAGTTCCTCCAGCTTCTCCTGGGAGCACGCCGCGCGGAGCCGGGGCAGCAGGTCCGCCTCCTCGTCAGCCACGTGCTCGCGGACCTCCGCCATCAGCTGCGCGATCATCGTGTCGAACCGGGGGTGGTCCGCGTCGCACTCCTCCAGCTCCTTCATGGTGCGCTCGGCGGCCGCGTGGTCCTCCAGCTCCTTGTCGGCGAGTGAGTCGCCGTCGGGCAGGTACTCCCGTACCGCCGGGTACAGGTACTCCTCCTCCGCGACCGCGTGGCGGACCAGCTCCATCACGGCCTGGTCCGCGAGGCGCTTGCGCTCCGGGTCGCCGGGCGGCAGCTCCTGGATGCGGACGAACAGCTCCTCCACCTCCTGGTGGTCGGTGGTCAGCTCGGTGATCACGTCTCCGCCGTGTCCCATGAGTCTCCGTCTCCTCCTGCGTTCCGGGTGAAGGGTGCAGAGTGCGGATACCACCGGTGGCGGGTGATATGCGTCATTACGCCGTACGGCCCCGCCGGGGTAGCGTGCACCGTCCGAACACCCCGACGGCCTACGGACCGACCGTGCACACACCGCTCTCCCCGATCGTCGCGGCCACCGCGCAGTGGCTCCTCGGCGCCTACCCGCCGGGTGGCGGCGCCGTCGACCGCGCCCTCGCGGAGGCGCAGGCGCGGCAGGCCGCCGGCCTCGCCGCGGCGCTGCGCTACCCCACCGAACTCGACGCCGCCCTGGTCGCCGTCACCGGCGCCGGGGGCGCGGGCCGGCTCGACCGGATCGCCGGCGCCGCGGCGGACGGCGCGCCGTGGCGGAGCTGGGTGGACGAGACCGTCGCGAGCTGGGCCGCCTGCCTGCTCGGCGAACCCGCCCTGGCGCGGGCCGCCGCCGCCCTCGCCGGACCCGCGCCGGGCCGGTACCGCCGTCTCCTGTCGCCCGGCGACCGGGACCTCCGCGCGGCGGCGCTGCTGCGCCACCCCGACCTGCTGGCCCCGGTCGCCGACCTCCACCGCGCGGAGCTCCTCGCGGCCCTCGCCCCCGGCCCGCGGGATCCGGCCGTCCCCGTGTAGGGCGCGGGGCCCTCCGGACCCGGGCGGCGGCGGGTGGCGCCGCGCCTCCCTCCCCGTACGGGCTAGGGGGCGGCGGCCCCTGAGGCGTGCCGCGCGTCGCCTCCCCGCGCGGGGCGCGGGGTCAGACCGCGACCGGGGCCAGTACCGCCGCGATCGCCCCGGCCAGCCGGTCCACCCGGTCCGACGGGAGCCCCGCGATGTTGATCCGGCCGCCGGCCGTGCCGTACACCGCGTGGTCCCGGCGCAGCACCGCCATCTGCTCCGGCGACAGCGGCAGCCCCGCGAACATGCCCTTCTGCCGGGCCAGCGGCTCCGCGACGGCGCCGCAGCCCAGCGCCTCCAGCGCCGCGGTCAGCGCGGCGCGGTTGCCCGCGATCCGGTCCCGCATCGCGTCCAGTTCCGCGCGCCACGCCCCGCGCAGCTCCGCGTCCTGAAGGATCGTCGCCACGATCGCGGCGCCGTGCTCGGGCGGCATCGAGTACAGGGTGCGGGCGGCGTTCTGCAGGGCCGTCTCGACGTTCCGCAGGGCCCGTGCCGAGGCGCCCAGCACGATCGCGCAGCCCGTGCGGTCCGCGTACAGCCCGAAGTTCTTCGAGCAGCTCACCGCGGCCAGCACCTCGGGCAGCCGCTCGGCCAGCATCCGCGCCGCCCACAGGTCCTCGTCCAGGCCGTCGCCGAGCCCGTGGTACGCCAGGTCCAGGAACGGCGTCCACCCCGCGCGGTCCGCCAGGTCCGCCAGCGCCTCCCACACCTCCCGGGACGGGTCGGCGCCGGTCGGGTTGTGGCAGCAGCCCTGCAGCAGCACGACGTCCTCCCGGCCGGCGCCGCGCAGGTCCTCCAGCAGCCCGGCGGGATCGGTCCAGCGGTAGGTGCGCACGGCCAGGCCCGCGGCCTCCAGGATCGGCCGGTGGTTCACGTACGCCGGGTCGCTGATCCACACGGTCGTGCCGGGGCGGGTCTGCCGCACCAGGTCGGCCAGCAGCCGCAGCGCGCCCGTGCCGGCGACGGTCTGCACGGCGACGGCCCGGCCGGGCGGCACGTCGCCGCCCAGGACCAGCGAGAGCATCGCGCGGTTGAACGCCGTGTTGCCGGACAGGCCCCGGTACTCCTTGGAGGCGGACAGCTCCGCGAGGCGCGCCTCCGCCTCCCGCACGGCCCGCATCACCGGGGTCGCGCCGGTGTGGTCGCGGTAGACGCCCAGGACGAGGTTCAGCCGTTCGGGGCGCGGGTCGGCGCCGAACTCGGCGGCCAGATTCCACAGCGGGTCGGCCGGCGGGGCGGGCAGCAGCTCAAGCATCGGGGGAGACCTCCGGTTCGCGCGGGGGACGGGGGCGTCGGTTCGCCAGGACCACGCCCGTGGTGATGAGGGGCACGCCGACGAGGACGGCCGCCGTCGGCCGCTCGCCCAGCAGGGGGATCGCCAGCAGGACCACGGCCACCGGGCTGAGGCTGCCCACCACGGAGCTGCGCTCGGCCCCCAGCCGCCGGATCGCGAACGCGTACAGCAGCCCGGCGCACAGGCCCACGCCCAGTCCCTGCACCACCAGGAACAGCGCCACGTCGGCCGCCGCCGCGCGGGCGAGCCCGGTCGGCAGCACGCCGGCCGCCACCAGTACGGCGACCACCGCGAACGACGGCACGCACAGCAGCCCGATCGACCCGACCGGGTCGAGGTCCACCTCCTTGAGGCCGACCGTGTACAGCGCCCACAGCCCGCTCGCCACCAGCAGCGTCCCGGAGCCCAGCATCACGTCGGCGTCGAACGGCACCGCGTACCGCCACACCAGCGCCACCACGCCCACCGCGATCAGCACCAGCCCGGCTGCCTGGGTCCCGCGCGGCACGCCCCGCCCCCGCGCCACCATCAGCGCGGACACGAACAGCGGCACCATGCCCGGCACGATCGCCCCGACGAACGACGCCGAGGTCAGCGACCCGCCGAACATCGCGGCCAGGAAGAACGGCACCCCGGCCCCGCACACGATCTTCGCGGCCGGACCGGGCCGCACCGCGGCCAGCGCCCGCCGGCGCCGCCACAGCGCGGGCGCCAGGGCGACCAGCGGAACCCCGAAGCGCAGCAGCGCCGCGTCGGCGGGCAGCAGCGTCGACGCGCTCAGCGCCCGCGCGCTCAGGGCGAAGGCCGCCCAGATCGACACGGTCAGCAGCAGCGCCACCATGCCGGCGGCCCCCGGGGAGAGGCCGCGCGGGAGCACTCCGCGGCCCGCCGCGGGCACCCCCATCGTGTTCGTCGCGACCACAACACCCTCCACGCCAGACGATCCGCCCCTGTGCCGCAACGCTAGGGCTTCGGCCGGGGCAGCCGATTGCCAGTTCTGCCGCCCGGACATATGTTTGGGGCAGGATCTGCCAAGAACGGCGGGTAACAGCCGAGGGCCGGGAGGCCCGGGGAGCGGGCGGCGGCGTGGACGACATCGACCTGCGGATCATCCGCGAACTCCAGACCGACGGCCGGCTCTCCAACCAGGAGCTCGCCGACCGCGTCCGGCTCTCCCCCTCCCCGTGCCTGCGCCGGGTCCGCCGCCTGGAGGAGGCCGGGCTCATCCGCGGCTACACCGCCATGGTCGACCAGGTCGCCTACGGGCTGCCGATCACCGTGTTCGTCCGCGTCCGCCTGGAGCGCCACACCGCGGAGGCCGTCGCCGTCTTCGAGGAGCGCGTCGCCCTCATCGAGCACATCCAGGACTGCTACCTGATGGCCGGCAGCAGCGACTACCTGCTGCGCGTGGTGATCGAGAGCCTGGAGGCGTACGAGCGCCTGGTCCGCGACCGGGTCCACGCCATCCCCGGGATCGCGTCGATCGAGTCCAGCTTCGCGTTCGGCAGCGTCAAGCAGTCCCGCACGTACCCGCGTCCGGCGCGCCCCCGCTGAGGGCGCCGTTCCCGGTGGCGGCACCGGGCGGCGCGTACCGTGGGGACATGAAGATCCTCATCAGCGCCGACATGGAGGGCGCCACCGGGGTCACCTGGCCCGCCGACGT
>NZ_CP095474.1:4005177-4032862 GCF_023614315.1 Streptomyces sudanensis
GGGAGCGCTGCCGGGCGATGTTCACCTCCGACGTCGACGCGGCCGTCCGCGGCTTCCTCGACGGCGGCGCGGACGAGGTCCTCGTCAACGAGGCCCACTGGACGATGCGCAACCTCCTCCTCGAACGGCTCGACCCGCGCGCCCGGATGCTGACCGGCCGGCACAAGGCGCTCTCCATGGTCGAGGGCGTCCAGTACGGCGATGTCGACGGCGTCGCCTTCGTCGGGTACCACACGGGAGCCGGCAGCGAGGGCGTCCTCGCCCACACCTACCTCGCCAACTCCGTCACCGGCGTCTGGCTCAACGGCGTCCGCGCCGGCGAGGGACACCTCAACGCGCACGTCGCCGCCGAGTTCGGCGTCCCCGTCGTCCTCGTCACCGGCGACGACCTGACCTGCAAGGACGCTCTCGGCTACGCCCCCGGGGCGCGCACGGTCGCCGTGAAGGACCACGTGTCGCGGTACGCGGCGATCTGCCGCACCCCCGAGCGGACGGCCGCCGACATCCACGCCGCGGCGAAGGACGCCGCGCGCCTCGCCGTGCGGCACGAACCGGTGCGCGGCGGCCCGTACACCGTGGAGCTGGAGTTCGACGCGGACCACCTCGCCGCGGCCGCCACCGTCGTCCCCGGGGTGGCGGTGAGCGGCGAACGGCGGATCGCGTACACCGGCGAGACGATGTACACGACCATCCGCACCTTCAAGGCGGTCACCACGATCGTCTCGGCCGCGGTGGAGGAGCAGTATGGCTGACCGGACGCTTCAGGAGCGGGGGCGGGAGCACCGCCCGGCGGACGGGCCGGCCCCCGGGGAGGCCGCGTTCGAGGAGGTGGTGGCCTTCACCTCCGACCTCATCCGGATCGACACCACCAACCGCGGCGGCGGCGACTGCCGGGAGCGGCCCGCCGCCGAGTACGTCGCCGAGCGGCTCGCCGACGCCGGCCTCGAACCGCGCCTGCTGGAACGCACCCGGGGCCGCACCAACGTCGTCGCCCGCCTGGAGGGCACCGACCCGTCCGCCGACGCGCTGCTCGTCCACGGCCACCTCGACGTGGTCCCCGCCGAACCCGCCGACTGGACCGTCCACCCGTTCTCCGGGGAGGTCCGCGACGGCGTCGTGTGGGGACGCGGCGCCGTCGACATGAAGAACACGGACGCGATGGTCCTCGCCGTCGTCCGCGACTGGGCGCGCTGCGGCGTCCGGCCGCGCCGCGACATCGTCCTCGCGTACACCGCCGACGAGGAGGCGAGCGCCGAGGACGGCGCGGGCTTCCTCGCCGACCGGCACGCCGAACTGTTCGAGGGCTGCACCGAGGGGATCGGCGAGTCCGGCGCGTACACCTTCCACGCCGGCCCGCACCTGACGCTGTACCCGATCGGCGCGGGCGAGCGCGGCACGGCCTGGCTCAGGCTGACCGCGCGGGGCAGGGCGGGGCACGGCTCCAAGGTCAACCGGGAGAACGCCGTCACCCGCCTCGCCGCCGCCGTCGCCCGGATCGGCGAGCACCGGTGGCCGGTACGCCTCACCACCACCGTCCGGGCCGCGCTCACCGAACTGGCCGCCCTGCACGGCGTCGACGCACCCGACCTGGACGACCCGGACTTCGACATCGACGGCCTGCTCACCACGCTGGGCCCGGCCGCCGCCCTGGTCGAGGCGACCCTGCGCAACAGCGCCAACCCGACGATGCTGCACGCCGGGTACAAGGTGAACGTCATCCCCGGGTCCGCCGGCGCGCACGTCGACGGGCGGATCGTGCCGGGCGGCGAGGAGGAGTTCACCGCCACCCTCGACGAACTGACCGGCCCCGGCGTGGACTGGGAGTTCCACCACCGGCAGATCCCCCTGGAAGCGCCGGTCGACTCCCCGACGTACGCCGTGCTGCGCGCCTCCATCGAGCGCTTCGACCCGGACGCGCGCGTCCTGCCGTTCTGCATGTCCGGCGGCACCGACGCCAAGCAGTTCTCCCGGCTGGGCATCGTCGGCTACGGCTTCGCGCCGCTGAAGCTGCCCGTCGGCTTCGACTACCAGGCGCTGTTCCACGGCGTCGACGAGCGCGTCCCGGTCGACGCGCTGCACTTCGGCGTCCGCGTCCTCGACCACTGCCTGCGCGGCGTCTGACCCGGCCCAAAGCGCCCGCCCCGGGGCCCGGGAGCGGAGCCGCACCGGAGCGCGGGCCCTGGCGACGGCCGCGGTCGGCATGGTCGAGGGGGCGGTGATCATGTCGCGCGCCCAGCGGTCCACCGAGCCGCTGCGGCGCGCCGCCCGGCGCCGGCCGTCCGCCCGATGGCGGTCAGCCGGCCGGGCGGAGCGCCGCGTAACCGGGGCGGACGACCTCCTCGACGATCCGGCGGCGCTCCGGCAGCGGCAGGAAGGCCGCCTCGACGGCGGCGACGGTGAACTCCTCGAACACCTCCGGGCCGTAGCCGAAGGCGTTCACCAGGTGCTGGAACTCCTCGCTCATGGTGGTGCCCGACACCAGCCGGTTGTCCGTGTTGACGGTGACGCGGAAGCCCAGGCGGCGCAGCAGGTCGACCGGATGGGAGGCGTAGTCCTTCGCGGCGCCCGTCTGGAGGTTGGAGGTCGGGCAGACCTCCAGGGCGATGCGGTTGTCGCGGACGTACGCGGCGAGGTGGCCCAAGGTGCCGTCGGCGGCGATGTCGTCGGTGATCCGCACGCCGTGCCCGATCCGCTCGGCGCCGCACACCTGCACGGCCTCGTGGATCGACTCGGCGCCGGCCGCCTCGCCCGCGTGGATGGTGAAGTGGCAGTTGTGCCGCTTGAGGTACCGGAAGGCGGCCAGGTGGCGGGAGGGCGGGTTGCCGGCCTCGCCCCCCGCGATGTCGAAGCCGGCGACGCCGCGGTCCCGGTACGCGACGGTCAGCTCGGCGATCTCCGCGGAGCGGTCCGTGTGGCGCATCCCGGTGAGCAGGGTCCGCACGGTGATCCGGCCCCCGGCCCGGCGCTCGCCCTCGCGGAAGCCCTCGTTGACGGCCTCGACGACCTCGTGCGGCGCCAGCCCGGCCGTCAGGTGCTGCTCGGGCGCGTAGCGCACCTCGGCGTAGACGACCCCGTCCGCCGCCAGGTCCTCGGCGCACTCGGCCGCGACCCGGAAGAGGGCCTCGCGGGTCTGCATGACCGCGCAGGTGTGGGCGAACGTCTCCAGGTACCGCTCCAGCGAACCGGAGTCGGCGGCGTCCCGGAACCACCCGGCCAGCTCGGCCGGGTCCTCGGAGGGCAGACCGGTGTAGCCGCACGCACGGGCCAGCTCGACGACCGTGGCGGGGCGCAGACCGCCGTCCAGGTGGTCGTGGAGCACCGCCTTGGGGGCGCGGCGGATCCAGTCGGCGACGGACACGGACGAGGCGGAGTTGTCAGACAAGTGCATGACGGGAGTGTAGGACACCGCCACCGGCGGACGCCGTGACCGGAGGCCCGCCCGGCGGACGTTCAGAGCGACTGGAGGACCGGCAGCGCGCCCGCGCCCGCGGGCAGTACGTGCTTCGCCGCCAGGACCGGGACCCCGCCCGCCCGCACCACCTGGGTGACCAGCACCGCGGGCGTGTCGGCCGCCCGGCCCAACTGCTCCCCGCGCCGCCGGCCCAGCAGGCTCGCCGTCACCGCGCCGTGCCCTTCGAGCGCCGTCCCGCGCGACGCCCCGGCCAGCACCGCCAGCATCGACGCGTCCTGCGCCGGCGCGTCCCGCAGGGCCGCCGCGAACGCCGGGTGGACTCGCTCCAGCACCCCGTCGGGCGCCGCCCACTCCTGGCTGAGCGCCGCCGCCGTGTCCTCCGCCGCCAACAGCGACTCCCAGAACCGCACCTCGGCCCGCACCGGGACGAGCAGGTGCTGCGCGGTGAAGTCGGTCGGCTCCTCCACGGTCCGCAGCAGCGCCCGCACCCGGGCGGGGGAGCCGGCGCCGAGCAGCTCCTCAAGCGGCCGCAGGCGCTCGAACCCCCGCCGGGGCGGCCGGTTGACGGTGCGGCCCACCCCCCGGCGCACCGACAGCAGCCCGTCCTCCTGGAGCAGCAGCAGCGCCTCGCGCAGCGCGGGGCGGCTGACGCCCAGCTCGGCGGCGAGGCGCGGCTCGGACGGCAGGGTGGAGCCGGGCGGGTACGTCCCGGCATGGATCGCCTCGGCGATCCGCTCGTACAGCACCACGACCGGACGCCGTCGCTCCGCACCGGCCACCGCCGCACCTCCCTGCCCCGTCCCGCGTCGGTCGATCACCCGTACGGTATGCGGTGCGGGGGCGCCGGGCAATCCGCTCCTGTCTGACAAGTGCGGGCCCGGTGGCCGCGACCTATGCTGGCCCGGTGCCCGACGTCCCGCTCCCTCGCCCCGCCTGCCCGGTCCAGGGTCCCCGTGTCGGGCTGCGGCCCTTCCGGTACGAGGACGCCGACGAGTTCACCGCCCGGGTCCGGGAGAGCGAGGACCTGCACCGGCCCTGGCTCTTCCCGCCCGGCACCCCCACCGCGTACGCCGCGTACGTCCGCGCCCTCGTCGAGGACCCGGCCCGCCTCGGCCACCTGGTGTGCGAACACGACGGCTCCATCGCCGGGTTCGTCACCGTCAACAACATCGTGCGGGGCTCCTTCGAGTGCGGAGCCCTCGGGTACGGCGCCTTCGCGCACGCCGCCGGACGCGGCCTGATGAGCGAGGCCCTCGCGCTCGTCCTGCGCCACGCCTTCGGCCCCCTCGGCCTGCACCGGCTGGAGGCCAACATCCAGCCCGGGAACGCCGCTTCGCTCGCCCTCGTCCGCCGCGCCGGCTTCCGGCGGGAGGGCTACTCCCCGGCGATGCTCCGCGTCGGCGGCGAGTGGCGCGACCACGAACGCTGGGCGATCACCGCCGAGATGCCCCTCCCGCCGGTCGACGTCCCTCGTCGCTGACCCTCGTCGTGGTCGCGTCCGTCCCGGTGGAGACCGGCCCCGGTGCCCGCGCCCGGGGCCCCGGGGCCGCCTCGGTCCGCTTCTCCCCCCGTCCCTACGGGGTGCGGCGGTCCACGTACTCGAAGACGGAGCCGTCCGGGTGGATCGCGATCAGGTTGCGCCCCACCGGCGTCGGCACCGGGCCCGCCACGACCCTCGCGCCCACCTCCGTCAGGGTCGCGTGCGCCACGTCCACGTCGGCCACCGCGATCGTCGCGCCGACCTTGCGCAGCACTTCCAGCTCCGATTCGGGGCCGCTCATCAGCAGGAAGCAGCCGACCGCCGCGACGCGGACCCCGCCGCGTTCGAACCGCAGCGCCGGCGCTCCCGTGAGCCGCTCGTAGAACGCCGTCGCGGCGTCCAGGTCGTCGACGCAGACGCGCAGTGTGGTACCGAGGATCTCCATGCCGGTCAGGGTAGTTGGACGGGATCCCGCCCGGCGGGAGATCCCGCTCGCGTGCTCCGGCGGACCCGCCGCCGCCCCGCCCGGCGAGCGCTCCACCGGTCGCGCTCCGGCCCGTACGCCCCGGTCCCGTACGCCCCTGGTCCCGTACGACCCCGGCTCGTACGCCCAGGTCCGCATCGGGGCTCGGCTCGGCCCCGTCGGGAGGACGGCCCCGCCCCGCCCGGCCTGTGCGCCTCCTCGCACGATCTTCGCCCTCCTCACCCCGAAGGCCCGGAAGGCCCGGGAGCCGGGGGGGGCCGGAGTCCAGGGGACCGCCCCGTACGGGCCGGGCATTCGGCGTACCGCTGTTAACCGCGCGGCCCCCCGGGTACCCGGCGTCGCATGACGAAGAAGACCACGCGGTCCCGGCGGCCGACGCGGACGGCCGGCGCCGTGCTCGGGGGCGCGCTGCTGGCCGCGCTCGCGACGGTGGTCCGCCGTGCCGCCGCCCGCACCGCCGAACGCCGCCGGACGCCGGAACCGGAGACCGCCGGATCGGGTGCGGAGCACCGGCCGGGCGACGAGCCGGACGAGGTGCGCGTCNTCGCGCCCGGCACCNCGCCNGCCCGNNCGCCCCGCCCGAGGCGGCCGAACCGGTGGAACCGCCCACCGCCGAACCGCTCGCCGCCGAGCCGGTGGAGCCGCCCACGGCCGCGCCGCCCACCGCCGAGCCGCCCACCGACCCGGAGGCACCGCACCACCGAGCCTGAACCGCAACCCATCCACGGGAGGCCCAGTGACCACCCAGCCGCGGCGCCGCCCGCGCGTCCTGATCGTCGGAGCCGGGTTCGCCGGCTACCAGACCGCCCGCGAACTCTCCCGCACCCTGCGCGGACGCGCCGAGATCGTCCTGCTCAACCCCACGGACTACTTCCTCTACCTGCCGCTGCTGCCCCAGGTCGCCGCCGGCATCCTGGAGCCCCGCCGCGTCACCGTGTCGCTGCCCGGCACGCTGCGCCACGTGCGGCTCGTCCTCGGCGAGGCCGGCCACGTCGACCTCGAAACGAAGCGGGTCCACTACACCGACCCGGAGGGCACGGCGGGCGAACTCGGCTACGACCGGCTCGTCCTCGCCGTCGGCAGCGTCAGCAAGCTGCTGCCCATCCCCGGCGTGGCGGAGAACGCCACCGGCTTCCGCGGCCTGCCCGAAGCGCTCTACCTGCGCGACCACATCACCCGCCAGGTGGAACTCGCGGCGTCCGCCGCCGACCCGGCCGAATGCACCTCGCGCTGCACCTTCGTCGTGGTGGGCGCCGGGTACACCGGCACGGAGGTCGCCGCCCACGGCAAGATGTTCACCGACGCGCTGGTCCGCAAGCACCCCGCCTGGCCCGAGAACGCCCGGCCCCGCTGGATGCTGCTCGACGTCGCCGACCGCGTCCTGCCCGGCCTCGACAGGCGCCTGTCCGACACGGCCGACCAGGTGCTCCGCTCGCGCGGCGTCGACGTGCGCATGGGCACCTCCGTCAAGGAGTCCACCCGGGAGGGAGTCCTCCTCGACACCGGGGAGTTCGTCGAGACGCGCTCCCTCATCTGGTGCGTCGGCGTGCGCCCCGACCCGCTCGTCTCCGAGCTCGGCCTGCCCGTCGAACGCGGCCGGCTCGTCGTCACGCCCCAGCTGGAGGTGCCGGGACGGCCGGGCGTCTTCGCGTGCGGCGACGCCGCCGCCGTACCGGACCTGCACCGCCCCGGCGAGTTCACGCCCATGACCGCGCAGCACGCGTCCCGGCAGGGCAAGGTGGCGGCCCGCAACGTCGCCGCCTCCCTCGGCGTCGGCGACCCCGTCCCGTACCGGCACAGCGACCTGGGCTTCGCCGTCGACCTCGGCGGGGTCAAGGCCGCCGCCAACCCCCTGGGCGTCCCCCTGTCGGGGATCCTCGCCGGGGCCGTCACCCGCGGCTACCACCTGGCCGCCATGCCCGGCAACCGGGTGAGGGTGGCCGCCGACTGGCTGCTCGACGCGGCGCTGCCCCGCCAGGCGGTGCAGCTCGGCCTGGTCCGCTCCTGGCAGGTCCCCCTCGACACGGCGTCCCCCGAACTGGCCAAGACCGGTTCCGGGCGCCGCGAGGAGTGACATGCGGACCGAGGAACTCGCCGACCTGGCCCAGCAGTTGCGCGCCGACGCGGTGCGCGTGTCGGACGCGGCCGGCTCCGGGCACCCCACGTCCTCCCTGTCGGCGGCCGACATCGCGGCCGTCCTGCTCGCGCACCACCTGCGCTACGACTTCGACCGCCCCGACCACCCCGCCAACGACCGCCTCGTCCTCTCCAAGGGCCACGCCTCGCCCCTGCTGTACGCCCTGTACCGGGCCGCGGGCGCCATCGGCGAGGACGAGCTGCTGACGTACCGCACCCTCGGCAGCCGCCTGGAGGGGCACCCCACGCCCCGGCTGCCGTGGGTGGACGTGGCGACCGGCTCCCTGGGCCAGGGCCTGCCCGTCGCCGTCGGCATGGCCCTGGCCGGGCGGCGCCTGGACCGGCTGCCGTACCGGGTGTACGTCCTGTCCGGCGACAGCGAGATGGCGGAGGGCTCGGTCTGGGAGGCCGCCGAGCACGCCGCGTACGAACACCTCGACAACCTCACCCTCGTGGTGGACGTCAACCGGCTGGGCCAGCGCGGCCCCACCCGCCACGGGCACGACCTGGACGCCTACGCGCGCCGCCTCGCGGCCTTCGGCTGGCACACGGTCGAGGTCGACGGGCACGACGTGGAGGCGCTCGACGCCGCCTTCGCCGAGGCCGCCTCCACCACCGGGCGCCCCACCGCGATCCTCGCCCGCACCCGCAAGGGCCACGGCGTCCAGGCCGCGGAGGACCGGGAGGGCCTGCACGGCAAGCCCCTGAAGGACGCCGCCGCGGCGATCGGCGAACTCGGCGGGGTGCGCGGCGCGCGCGTGCGGGTCCAGGCCCCGCCGGACGGCGGACCGCCCGCCGCGCCGCGGGACGCCGCCCCCGAACTGCCGCGGTTCGACGTGGGCGACGAGGTCGCCACCCGCACCGCCTACGGGCACGCCCTCGAAGCGGTCGGCTCCGCCCTCGGCCGGGTCGTCGCCCTCGACGCGGAGGTGGGCGACTCGACGCGGACGGAGTTCTTCGCCAAGGCCCACCCCGACCGGTACTTCGAGTGCTACATCGCCGAACAGCAGATGGTCGCCGCCGCGGTCGGCCTGGCCGCCCGCGGGTACGTGCCGTACGCCTCGACGTTCGCCGCGTTCCTCACCCGCGCCCACGACTTCGTCCGCATGGCCGCGGTCGGCCGGGCCGGGATCAACCTCGTCGGCTCGCACGCCGGCGTCGCCATCGGCCCCGACGGCCCCTCCCAGATGGGCCTGGAGGACCTGGCGATGCTCCGGTCCGTCCACGGCAGCACCGTCCTCTACCCGTGCGACGCCAACCAGACGGCCCGCCTGGTGGCCGCCATGGCGGGCCTCGACGGCATCCGGTACCTGCGCACCACGCGCGGTGACCTGCCCGTCCTGTACGGCCCCGACGAGGAGTTCCCGATCGGCGGGAGCAAGGTGCTCCGCCGACACGACGGGGACCGGGCCACGATCGTCGCGGCGGGCGTCACCGTCCACGAAGCCCTGAAGGCCGCCGACGCGCTGGAGCGGGAGGGCGTGCCGGTCCGCGTCGTGGACCTGTACTCGGTCAAGCCCGTCGACGCGGAGACGCTGGTCGAGGCCGCCGCGGAGACCGGCTGCCTGCTGACCGTCGAGGACCACCGCCCCCAGGGCGGCCTGGGCGACGCCGTGGCCGAGGTCTTCGCGGACGGCCGCCCGGCGCCCCGCACGGCCCGGCTGGCCGTGCGGGACATGCCCGGCTCGGCCTCCCCGGACGAGCAGCTCCGCGCGGCGGGCATCGACGCCGGGTCCATCGCCGCCGCGGTGAGGCTCCTCGTCGAGCGCGGCGTCGCCCGCTGAGCCGTCGCACGGGCGGGCAAGGAGGGCGCCGGGAAACGCCGGCGCCCTCCTCCCGTACCGCGCGGGGAGCCGCCGGTGCCCCCTGTCGTACCGCGCCGCACCGCCGCCCCCGACGGGCCCCCGGGCGGGCCGCGGGCGTGGCGTGGTTCCGCCCCGCACACGGACGGTGCCCGTCCCCGGCAAGGGCGACGGGCACTCGCACACCGGCGGGGCGGACCGCCGTACCGGCTGCACCGGCGGGGCGGACCGCCGTACCGGTGGGATGACTCCCGTATCGGCGGGGTGGACTCCCGGCCGGTCGGCCGGGCGGGTCACATGGTGGCCGCCTCGGTCTCCTTCTCGTCGTACGGCCAGCGCAGCAGCGCGCCGAGCCCACCGACCGGCAGGTCGTCCTCGATCTCCGGCCGCACGCGCAGCACGTCCGCGCCCGCCGTCAGCGCCGACCGCAGCAGCGCGTCGTCCGCACGGGCCGGCAGCGGCTCGGTGTCGCCCAGGTACTGCGTCTCCGTACGGCGCACCGCCACCTGGTCCGGCTGGGCGCCCACCCACACCTGGCGGTGCGCGTCGGGTCCCTCGGGCCGGATCAGCAGCTCCGCGATCCGGTGCTCGCGGGCCGCCGCGACCAGCGCGGGCACGCCCTCGGCGGCGGACGCCCCGGCCGCGCTCCCGCCCTCGGAGGCGCGGGCCGCCCGGAACCGGTCCAGCTCCGTCTCGGCGGTGCGCCGCAGGAACGCCTCCTTGGCGGCCCGTACGTCCTCGTCGAGCCGCTCCCGCCCGGCACCGGCGGCCCGGCCGCCGTGCTCGCTCTCCACCACGTCCACCGTCAGGCCGACGGGCAGCCGCTCGTGGACCGAACGCCGCTCCCGGACGTCGCCGGCCAGGACGACCACGTCGACGCCCAGCTCCGGAACGGCGTCCGCGATCGCGTCGGCGATCTTCTGGGCGTTCTCCTCCCAGGTGTTCTCCACGCTGAGCTGGAAGTGGCGCTCGTCCCAGGCGCCGTTCGAGGTGCGGCGCAGCGGCCAGTCGCGGCCCTGCACCTGCCCGGCCGGCACCGCCCCGATGGGATTGCGCAGTTCCAGGTCGGCGCCGACCCGGTCGATGTAGGCGACCAGGCAGACGGGCTCCTGCCCCGCCAGGTCCAGCAACGGCCCGAGGCGGGGCAGCGCCGACCAGAAGACCTGGGAGGGCGCGAGCGGCCGGACGGCCAGCGACGGGTCGAGGACGACCTCGCCGTGCGCGGCGAACACCGCGCGCCCGGCCTCGCCCGCGGGACGAGGCCAGTCCGTCAGCGCCTCGTGGACGGCGCGCACGGTCGCCTCGTCGCAGCCCTGCGCGGCGAGCTCCTCGCAGGCGTTGCGCGCCATGAGCTCCTGCCGCCACTGGGCGGACTCGTCCATCCGCGACGTGTCGAGGTACACGCTGGCCCAGGGGCCCGGACGGTCGTAGAGGCCGGTCAGAAAAGCAAGTCGCATGATTCCCTCCCGGAAGGCCGGAATGTCCGTTGCGCCCGAGTACCCATGGGCCCGAGCGCCACACGGGCCCGCCGGTGTCCCACGGGCGCGCCGGTGCCGCGCGGGCCGCCCTCCCCGGCCACAGTGGAAGCCCGATCCCGCACGGAGGTGGCCCATGTCCGGCAGTCCGCTCCTCGCCCGGCACGCGGAGGCGCTCGCCCTGGTCTCGTCGCGCGTCCACGCGATCGGCACGGACCGGTGGGACGCGCCCACGCCGTGTGCCGAGTGGTCCGTCCGCGATCTGGTGGGCCACCTGACCGCCGAGCAGGCGTGGGTTCCCGCCCTGGTGCGGGAGGGGCGGACGATCGCGGAGGTCGGCGGCCGGTACGACGGCGACGTCCTGGGGGACGACCCGGTCGCCGCCTGGGACCGCGCCGCGGCGGAGGCGCGGGCCGCCTTCGGCGAGGAGTGCGCCCTGGACCGCACGGTGCACCTGTCGTACGGCGACACGCGGGCCCACGCCTACTGCTCGCAGATGACGGCGGACGCGGTGGTCCACGCCTGGGACCTGTCCCGGGCGATCGGCGCCGACGAAAGGCTGCCGCCGGCGCTGGTGGACTTCGCACTCGGGGAGGTCGCCCCGTACGCCGGCTCCCTGCCCGCCACCGGTCTCTTCGCCGAGCCGGTGCCCGCGGCGCCCGGCGCCGACGCGCAGACCCGGCTGCTGAACATGCTGGGCCGCCGCCCCTGAGGCGGGGCGGCGGCGGTGGCGGTGCGGGGCGCGGTCCGCCCCGCCGGCCCGGGAGCAGGGGGCCGGACGTCTCCGGGCGGCCCCCCACCGGACGGGTGCTGGCGGTCAGGCGGCCCCGGCGCCGGCCTTGCGGAACACCTCGGTGAACGCCGAGCAGAACGCCGGCAGGTCGTCCGGCTTGCGGCTGGTGACCAGGGCGCCGGGGCCCCCGTCGCAGACGACGACCTCCTCGTCGACCCACTCGCCGCCCGCGTTGCGGACGTCCGTCCTCAGGCTCGGCCAGGACGTGAGCCGCCGCCCGCGCAGGACGTCCGCCTCGACCAGGGTCCACGGCGCGTGGCAGATCGCCGCGACCGGCTTGCCCGCCTCGAAGAAGCCGCGGACGAAGGCGACGGCCCCCTCGTCCATGCGGAGCGCGTCGGGGTTGGCGACGCCGCCGGGCAGGACCAGCGCGTCGTAGAGGTCCGGCGACACTTCATCCACCGTCCGGTCGACGGGGAAGGTGTCGGCCTTGTCCAGATGGTGGAAGGCCCGCACCTCCCCGGAGGCCGTCGAGACCAGCTCGGGGGAGTCCCCGGCGTCGGTCACCGCCTGCCACGGCTTGGTCAGCTCCACCTGCTCGACGCCCTCGGGCGCCACGAGGAACGCTATGCGCACGACTGCCTCCTCTTCCTCTCGTCCCTCTCGTCCCTCTCGTCTCCTGGTCCGTCACGCGGGTCCGGTGTCCGGCTCCGCCCTGCTGATGTCGGCCAGGGCCGACCCCGGGGCCTGCGAGACCGCCAGGTCCCCGAGGCTGACCACGCCGAGCGGCCGGCCGTCCTCGACCACCGGCAGCCGCCGCACGGCGTGCCGCCGCATCAGCCGCACGGCGGTGGCCACCTCGTCGTCCGGGCCCACGCACACGGGGTCCGGGGTGCACACCGCCCCGGCGCTCACGGTCAGCGGGTCGGCGCCCTCGGCGACCGCCCGTACGGTGATGTCCCGGTCCGTCACCACCCCGACGAGCCGGTCCCCGTCGGCGACCAGCACGTCGCCGACGTCCTGCGCCCGCATCAGCCGGGCCGCCTCCACCAGCGAGGCGTCGGGGCGGACGGCGGCGGCGCCCGCCGTCATGACCTCCCTCACGCGCTGTGCCACGGCCCTCGTCCCTCCCTTCCGTCGCCTCGCGGTCAGCCGCGGTGCAGCGCGACCGCGACGTCCTGCACACTGCGGTACGTGCGGTCGTCGGGGAGCTCCTCCACCCGCTCGGCGAGGGGGTCGGGGGCGTGCCGCTCCCGCAGGACGCGCAGCAGGTCCCCCCGGTGCGCCGGGAACGGCGTACGGGCGAGGTGCCGGGCCAGCTCCAGGCGCAGCGCCTCGAACGTGTCGCCCGGTACGCGCCCGCGGGCCAGCTCCGGGTCGTCGTCGGCCACCGGTTCGGGGTCGTGCCACTCCTCCGCGCGGGTGGGGTGGCCGGACCGGAGCAGCCCTTCGAGCTGGTGCTTCATCGCGTCGTCCTGACGCCGGCTGAGCCGGTCGCTGCCTCGCTGCATGACGCCCTCCCAGGTGCCGGGTGTGTCGGTCGCCGGGCGGGTACCCGGCGCGGCCACCGCAAACCCCGGCCCCCGGACGGCCGCCGGGGTTTGCACCCGGGGGGCGGGGGGACTCGCCGCTGCGGCCGAATGTGCCCGGACGGAAGGACGGGGGCGATGGACGTGACGGCCGTACTGGTCGCCCTGCTGCTGCCGGTCGTGATGCTCGCGGTGGTCATGGCGATGGCGGGCTACGAGGACCTGGTCCTGCGGGCCGAACCCGCCGACCCCGCGACCGAGGCGGAGGGCCGCCCGGCCGTCGAAGGGGGCGAGGCGCCCTCCTCCTGAAGCCCGGCGGACGGGCGCCCGGAACCCCGGCCACCGCCGTACCACCCCCGGAACCCCGGCCACCGCCGTACCGCTCCTGGAAGCCCGGAGTGGAACCGGAACCCCGGACCGGAGCCGGGACCCGGAGTGGAGCCGGCACCCCGGACCGGAGCCGGGACCCCGCACCCGGAACTTCGGAACGGGCCGCTCCGGCGCCGGACCGGACCCCCGGCAAGGCCGACCTTCACCCGAATGGGTGAAGGTCACGGCGTGTGCGGACACGGTGCTCCCCCCGGCCCCGCGCTTCCGGGAGGGGGCGCCGGATCTGCGGATATACCGTGCCCCGCACTCCGAACCGACCGGCGGGACCAGTGGCAGCCGGCGCCCCGTACCCGTTCTGCGGAAGCCGCCGCGGGCGGGTCCCCGGAGAGTGGTTCCAAGGCGTTTGCCGCCGCGGGCCCCGGGCAGGCGCACCTCGTGCTTCGGACCGGAGGCACGTCCGTGGGAGCGGATCACCGCTCGGACGTGCCTGCCCACGTCCGGGCCGGGTGGCCTCCCCGGGGTGACAGCCAACCGTCGGCGCCGTTCAGGGAGCTGAGAACCACATGCCTACGCTCGCCCACACGAAGCATCCGCACGACGACGCCCCCGACACCTCCGAGGCGTTCAGGCGTCTGGCGACGCTGCCGCCGGGGGAGGAGAGGGACCGCGTGCGCCAGGACATCGTGAGTGCCTGGCTGCCCATGGCGGACCGGCTGGCCGGCCGGTTCCGCAACAGGGGCGAGGCGCTGGAGGACCTCAAGCAGGTCGCCGCCCTCGGCCTGGTCAAGGCGGTCGACCGCTACGACCCCTCGCGCGGGGCGGCCTTCGAGAGCTTCGCCGTGCCCACCATCACCGGCGAGATCAAGCGGCACTTCCGGGACCACATGTGGACCCTGCACGTGCCGCGCCGGGTGCAGGACCTGCGCGGCCGGGTCCGCGCGGCGTACCAGGAACTGTCGTACTCCATCGGCGGGCGCACCCCCACGGTCGCGGAGATCGCCGAGAAGGCGGGGATGACCGAGGAGGAGGCCGTCGCCGGCCTGGAGGCCCTGGACAGCTTCACCGCCCTGTCGCTCGACGCCGAACTGCCCGGCACCGAGGACGGCTACACCCTCGTCGACGCGCTCGGCGGGCCCGACCCGGCCCTCGACGTGGTCGTCGACCGCGAGGCCGTCAAGCCGCGGCTGCGCACGCTCCCCGAGCGCGAGCAGAAGATCCTCTATATGCGGTTCTTCCGCGACATGACGCAGAGCCGCATAGCCGAGGACCTCGGCATCTCCCAGATGCACGTCAGCCGCCTCATCAGCCGCTGCTGCACCCGGCTGCGCGAGGACATCATGCGGGACGCCGCATAGGCCGCCGCACCCCGCCGGGTCCACCCGCCTCCGGCCGGGCGGACCCGGCGGGCCTCTAGGGCGCGGGCGGGGCGGGGCGGCGCATGGCCAGCCCGACGTGACGGGAGAGCACGTCGGCGGCCTGCGCCTCCGCCATCGAGAACGCCCGCCGCGCCCCGGTGCGCAGCAGCGTCAGCACCCCCAGCACCTCCGGCGCCCCGGCACCGCCCGGAGCCGCGCCCACGACCGGCACGCACAGCAGCGAACTGACCTCGGCGCGCACCAGCACGGCCGTCCCGGAGGCGTCCACGCCCAGCGCCAGCGCGTCCTCGGGACGCACCTGCAGGACCGCCGAACCGCCCGCCGCGACCTCGGCGACCAGCGGGCAGCCCGCCGGGTCCTGCCCGGCGAGCGCCGCCGCCAGCTCCCCGCCGCCCGGCGGCCCGAACACCGCAGCGCGGCGCACCGGAGCACCGGCCCCGCCCGCCGCCAGATCGGCGATCACCCAGTCCGCGAACCGCCCGCGCAGCACCCTCGCCGCGGCTTCCAGTGCTCCCGGCGCGTCCCCCGGGACGCCGCGCAGCAGGGCCGTCGCGACGGCGTCGACCAGATCGAGCGTCCCGGCCCGCTCGGTGGCCTCGGCCAGGTCCGGCACGCCCCCGGGGCGCCGCCCCCGCGCCCGGGGGGCGGCGGGGAGCACCGCGCCCCCCGCCGAGGCGGAGCGCCGGCCGATCCCGGCGGGCCCGGTCGGCCCGGCGCCGGCGACGCCCGGCTGGAGGACGGCCACCACGGTCTGCTGCGGCTCCCCGGGGAGGATCAGCGCGGCGAGCGTGGCCCGCACCGGCTCCCCGGGCCGCTGCTGGAGCCGCACCGTCAGGCTCCGGCCGCCCTCCCCGCGCGCCGTGGCGGCGACCTGCGTGCGCAACGGCGCCCGGTCGCCCGGCACGAGCAGCGCGGACAGCGGGCGGCCCGTCGCGTACCCGGCCCGCACCCCGGTGAGGGTCGTCGCCGCCAGGTTCATCCGCCGTACGACCGTGTCCCGGTCGACCAGCACCACGGGCAGCGGCAGCCGCTGGAACACCGTCTTCAGCAACTGGCGCTCCCGCCGCTCCGCCGACGTGCCCTCCGGGCCGCGCGCCGCCAGCCGCTCGTAGCGGGGCCACAGCGTCTCCGCCGCGTGCTGGAGCTCGAACAGGGCGGCGTCCAGCACGCCCCGCCGCTCCTCCGGCGGCAGGGCCCGCGCACTGCGCAGCTCCGCCACCCGCCGGACGAAGTCCGCGAGGTCCTCGCCGAACGCGCCCGTCTCGCTCATCCCACGGCCCCCGCTCCTCCCGGCGCATCCGCCCCGGCTCCCGCTCCGCCACCGCACTCCGCCACCGCACTCCGGCACGCACGACCGTGCGCCCTTCGCGGCCGTATGCCCTGGTGTCCGCATATCGGCGCGGTAATCGGGCCCGCCCCGCCACCGCCGCCCGCCGTGCCGCACCCCGCCGCCCGCCGTGCCGTTTCACCGGGCACCCACCGGGGTGTCTCGCCTGGTGTCTCGTGATCCGGTTCATGTCGCCCCAGCCTCTTCGACACGTCGGACAACGGGTGAACCTTTCTCCTGCACAGGTCGCGGAATTGCGGACGCTGCCGGCGGACCGGTCCGTGACCGCGGATGTGGCCCGGTGAGCCGCCATCGTGTCGGGGCGAGCCGGGGCCGCCGCCGCGAAGGCATCGCCGATCCGGCGGGGGTGTCCGCCCGGACGGTGGACCGCACCGGGGTTCGGAACGCGGAGTGACGGGCTCGGCACAAAGGAAGCGCGGTGGCGGAAAGGAGCAGATGCCGTCGCGGACCCGCGGCCGGGTGACCGCGGCGGCGCGGAGGACTCCGCCACCGGAATCGGGCCTGCCTTGCTGAGGTTTTCTCAACGGTGGGCACTTCCGGACTCCGCCGAGGACGAGGGCGGCTCGGGCGATGTCGCCGATCCGCCCGGGTCCGAGGGTGACGTATTGCGGGGTGCCTTGTCGCTGCTCGAGTTCGACGGCGGTGTGTTCACCCGGCGCCCGCGCGCGCCGCGCCAGGGCGCCGTTGGGAAAACCTCAGTGGTTTTTCAGAAATGTGTCACAGACGACCGTAGGCCCCCCGCCTGCCACGGGACAAGTAGACGAGCGGAGCCGACCGGGGAACCTACTGCGGTGGAGGGTCGGGCCGGTGGAAGGGGTCTGTCGGGCACCAGGGCTCCGGCATCGGAGGGAGCCGGTCGAACTTCGGGAGCGGAACCTGTGCCTCCCCCGCCGACACCACGCACCAGGTGCGGGTACCTGTACGGCCCCAGCTCTGAGCGAAAGCCTCCACGAGCAGCAGTCCGCGGCCGTTCTCGTCATCCGGCCCGGCCACCCTGGGCTGGAGCGTGCCGGGCGAGTGATCGTCCACCTCGATCCGTACTTCGCGACCGAACTCGCAGACGAGCGTGAAGTCGATCTCGGCACTGCGACCGTGCGTGATCGCGTTGGTCACGAGCTCACTGACCACGTGTTCCGCAGCCCTGATGGTCTGTGAAGCGAAACCGCACCGCTTGAGGCGGGCGACGGTAATTCGCCGCATCTGCTCGACATGCTGTGGTTCGGCCGGAAAGGACATCGTCGCGTCGTCCATCGCGGGGGAGTCACCAGTCCTCGGCCCTTTCAGCGCCTCCGGTAGGCAGCATGCGCCAAGGGGACGACGGCGCACGGTCATGCACCGCAGCCGTCGTCTTCCGGAAGGGCACGCCGGAATTCATGGGTGGCGTACCCTCGACTTCGCCGCCCTGCGTTACGTGACGGCGGTCGCTCAAGACGATCACCCACGCCTCCTCTCACAGTGTCGAGGCCGAAGCCCCTTCGGTTTGTTGAGCGCGTATGACCGAGCGACACACAACGCCCTGACGACGGAACCGCACGGGCCGTCGAATTCCGGCGAACACCGGTTTCGAACATTCGTCCCATGGAGATTTTCCCGATCGGCTCACCGTCTGCGTTTAGTCAACTACCGGCGACCAAGACCAGTTCACACACATCATGCACAAAGGCTTTTGCTCGGGCTCCAGTTGAGCTGTGCGACCCCTTGACGTGAAAGAGTGGACACATGGAGAGCACGCCCGCTGCGGGTGAAAACATCGCGGTCCTACGCAAGGCGCGCGGCGTTGGCCAGGCCGAGCTCGCGCGTGAAATGAAGATCACGGTCTCCTACTTGAGCAAGATCGAGACCGGTATTCGCCCCGCTACGCCACCGGTTGTGGCTGCTGCCGCCAGAGCGCTTCGCGTCACGACCGCGCGTATCAACGGTCAGCCGTTCACCGATCCCTCAAAACAGGCCGACCTGCTGAACGACCTGCGAGGGGCCGTACGACGGCACACGCTGCCGAGGGAGGACACTCCACCGCGCGATGAGCTGGCCAAGGGGTTGGCGTCGGCGGCCAAGCTGCGTGCGGAGACGAAGTACCTGGAGCTTCTTCGAGAGCTGCCGAAACTGCTCGGCCAGGCCACCGCGACAGCGCTTGATGCCGGTGGAGACACCGTGGCGTGGGGACAGATCTCGGATCTTTACGGCTGTGCCTACGCGGTCGCGCACCGACTTGCGCAGCCGGACCTTGCCGACATGATCGTGGCTCGCCAGCAGTGGGCGGCGCAGCGGACCTGGAACCCGGCAGCCGAGGCTGCGGCAGCCTGGAACGAGTCGGGTACGTATCAGTCAGCCGGTGCCTACCATGACGGGCTGGCGATCGTCGAACGAGCGATCAGCCAGTTCGAGGCGGCCCGTCCCAGCGGCCCCGAATCCGTCGTGGTCCTCGGCTCACTTCACCTTCGCGGCGTCGTCCTGGCCTCACGCCACGAGGACGAGAACGCGACCGAGGCACACCTTCGGCATGCCAAGCGGTTGGCTGCCCGGCTTCCGCAGGACCACCTGGTGCACAACCTCACCTTCGGCGAGGGCAACACGGCGCTGTACGAGCTGGCAGCGCGTATTGAACTGGGTCAGCCTGACAAGGCCGTGGAGATGGCAACCCCCATGGTGGGACACCCGCCAGCCGGGTTGAAGCCGAATCGGGTCGGGCGCTTCTACATCGACTTGGCCCGTGCGCGGCTTGCAGTGAAGGACCTGCACGGCGCGGAAGACGCGTTGAAGCGGACTTTCCGGGTCGCGCCGCAGATGGCTGAGATACACCCGATGAGCCGCGAGGTGCTCCGAGTGCTGTTCGTCATGCATCAGCGCAGTCGACCGGACCTGCTGGCCATGGCGAAGCGCACGGGGTTGACTGCCTGACACTCCCGCGTGAGTTCGCGATCTCGGGTCGGACCCGAGTGAGGACGGGAACGGCCACCGCGTGATCATCGAGGTGCCCCGAGGTTTCCGGGCACCTCGGTTCGTGCGGTCCATGCGTGCCCTCGGCCGAGCACTGCGACTCCGAGGGGAGCCCGGGAGCGCCGCCACGATCGGCCGTCCGGCCCGATCCGCCGAGATCGCCAGGGAGCGCACGCACGAAGGATCACGGGGACGACTCCGGCCCGTGGGGGGAGAGAGCGGCGGCAATGCCGTTCGGCGGACCGAGGCGAATGGCTGCCCACCGCGCGGTGCGTCCGGTACGCCGCGAACAAACCGGGGCCGGACATCCCGCCGCGCATCCCCGGCGAACCGAAGGAATGCGGGCGGACCGCGCAACAGCACGTGACCGCGTGGGTTGTTCACCTCCGAGGTTTCCCCTCGCCTGACCGACCAGGCCACCCCGAACAGAGCCGGGGGTGGACATGCCGTCGGCCCGCCGTACCGACGCCGCCTCACCGGGCTGCGCGCTCGGCCAGCCCCGGCCGCACGCCCCTCGCCGACCGGCCGCACGCCCCTCCGACGGCCCCGTCCGGGTGCTTCCCCCACGGCACGTGGGCGGGCCCCGCGGGCCGGCCTCGCGACTCCGGCCGCGCACAAGGGGGCCGGCGGGCTCGGGTTCCCTCCCGGGAGCACGACACCCGCGGGTGTGGTTAGCGCGGGCACCCACCGGGCAGCCGCACATCCGGAAGGAGACGCCACCCCCCATGCCGATCGAGCCCGAGTACGAGGGACCCGACTCGCCCTTCGCCGTACGCCGCCTCCAGCAGCTCGCCGAGCAGTGCGTCCGCTCCCTCCCGGCCTGCTGCGGCGCGGTCGCCACCCTCGGTGGCGAGGAGGGGGAGGAGCGGGAGCACGACGAGCGCCGCACCACCGCCACCCACCCCGACCTCGCCGCCCTCGTCACCGTCCAGGTCGAATCCGGCGACGGGCCCATCAGGGCGGCGCTCGACACCGGCGGGCCGGTCGTCGCCGGGGACCTCCTCCACGACGACCGGTGGCCCGCCTACCGCGCCGCCGCCCTCGGGGCCGGGGTGCGCTCCAGCGCCACGCTGCCGTTCCGCCGCGACGGCGTCGTGGTCACCCTCAACCTGTACGGCTTCCGCCCCGGCTCGCTGTCCGACGCCGCCCGCGGTCCCGCCGCGGTCCTCGGCGAGGAGGCCACCGCGGGCCTCGCCCGCGACCGCCGCTACCGCGCCGCCCTCACCGAGGTCGGCCAGCTGGAGACCGCGCTGCGCTCCCGGCCGGTCATCGACCAGGCCGGCGGCATCGTCATGCACATCCTGGGCTGCGGCGTCGAGGAGGCGTACGCCGTGCTGCGGCGCGTCTCCCAGCTCACCAACCGCAGGCTCTCCGAGGTGGCCGCGCGGGTCGTGCGGGGCCGCGGCCGGGGCCTGGAGAAGGAGCTGGCCCGCCTTGCCCCGCCGCCCCCGGTCCTCCGCCTCCCGAACGGCGAACCGTCGTGAACCTCCGTATAAAGGGTTTCAGTCCGCAGACGCACGGGAGGTCGCGGTGACACGCAGCTTCGCCTCCGGGCACCCGCACGGGCACGGGCAGGTCCGCTACGCTCCGCCCGCCCCCGACACCGGCCTCCCCGTGGTCGAGGAGCTCGCCGCGCTGCTCGCCGGCGCCGCCTCCCGGCCCCACCCGGAACCGCCCGGCGGCGGCCCCGTCCTGCGCGAGGCGGCGTGCGGCCACTGGTCGCGGCGCAGCCTGCGCTGCCACCCCGCGGACGTCCTCGCCTCGCCCGGCGCCGGGCCGCTGCTGACCGCGCTGCTCGCCGCGCACGACGGCGACGTGCTGATGCCGCGCCCCTGCCCGCTGACCTGGGTCCCGCAGGCCCGCCTGCTGGGCCGGTCCGCGTACCAGGTGCCGGCACCGGCCGAGTGCGGCGGCGTCCCCGACCCGTACGCGCTGCTGGAGACGGTGCGGCGGGTGCGCGCGGAGGGCGGCCGTCCCGCCGTCCTGCTCCTCGCCGTCGCCGACGATCCCACCGGCACCGTCGCCCCGCCCGAACTGGTCCGCGAGGCGTGCGAGGCGGCCGTCGGGGAGGGGCTGCACATCGTCAGCGACGAGACCTGGCGGGACACCGTGCACCACCCGCACGACACGGTCTTCGTCAGCCCCGCCGAGATGTGCCCCGGCGACGTCACCGTCCTGTGCGACCTCGCCGGCGCGGTCACCCCCGCCTCCTGGCCGGCCGCCGTCGCCCGCTTCCCCGCCGGGACGCCCGGCGCCGCCCACCGGGCCCGCGCCCTGGACGTGCTCACCGCCCTCGGCGCCGACCTGCCCGGCCCGCTGGCCGCGGCCGTCGCCCACGCCCTCGACGAACCGGAGGCCGTCACCGCGCGGAACGCCGCCGCGACCGCCCTCCACGCGCGCGTGGCCGCCGCGGTCCACCACACGGTGCTCGCCACCGGCGCCCTCGCCCTGCCGCCCGAGGCGGGCCGCCACCTGTACGCGGACCTCGGCCCGCTCCGCGGACCCCTCGCCGACCGGGGCGTCACCGACTCCATCGAACTGGAGGATTACCTGACCGAACGCCTCCGCACCCCCGTCCCCGGCGGCCACCGCTTCGGGGACGAGCCCGGCGCCCTGCGCGTCCGCCTGGCCACCACCCCGCTGCTGGGGGCCACGCAGGCGGAGCGGCTGGAGGCCCTCGCCGCCGACGACCCCCTCGGCCTGCCGCACGTGGCACGGGCCCTGGACGCCCTGTCGGCCGCGCTGCGCGGCACCGACCCCGACCCGAACCGTGCCGAGACCGCTGGAGGGAACCGCAGATGACGGACGGGACGCCCACCGACCTCACCGCCCCCGCGCCCCCGAGCCCCCCATGCTCCCCGAGCGCGGCCCGGCCGCCCGGCCGCCCGGCGAGGTCCGCACCTGGCCGCGCTCCTTCGCCGACCGGCTCACCGCGCCGCTGCCCGGCGTCCACGCCTTCGCCCGCCTGGTCCGCGAGGGCTCCGCGGCCATACGCCCCGGCAGCGACGGCCTGCGCGACGTGCCCAGGCTGCCCTTCGCCCCCGGCCCGCTGCCGCCCGCCGGCCCGGAGACGGTGGCCGTCACCTGGGCGGGCCACGCCAGCTGGGTCGTCCGCATCGGCGGCCTCACCGTCCTCACCGACCCCGTGTGGTCCCGCCGCATCCTCGGCACCCCGGCCCGCGTCACACCCGTCGGCGTCCGCTGGGAGGACCTGCCGCCCGTCGACGCGGTCGTCATCAGCCACAACCACTACGACCACCTGGACGCGCCCACCCTGCGCCGGCTCCCGCGCACCACGCCGGTGTTCGCCCCCGCCGGCCTCGGCCGCTGGTTCCGCCGCCGCCGGTTCACCGCCGTCACCGAACTCGACTGGTGGGAGTCGGCCGAACTGCGCGGCGTCCGCTTCCACTTCGTCCCCGCCCACCACTGGTCCAAGCGGACCCTCACCGACACCTGCCGCACCCTGTGGGGCGGCTGGGTGCTCGCCGACCGCCGCGGGCGGCGCGTGTACTTCGCCGGCGACACCGGCTACGGCCACTGGTTCCGCCGCATCGCCGAGCGCCACCCCGGCATCGACCTGGCGCTGCTGCCGATCGGCGCGTACGCCCCCCGCTGGTGGCTCGGCGACGTCCACACCGACCCCGAGGAGGCCGTACGCGCCTTCCGGGACCTCGGTGCCCGGATCATGGCCCCGATGCACTGGGCGACCTTCGTCCTGTCCTCCGAGCCGGTCCTGGAGCCCCTGACCCGCCTCCACGCCGCCTGGGAGTCCGCGGGTCTGCCCCGCGACCGCCTCTGGGACCTCGCGATCGGCGAGTCCCGCGTCCTGGGGTGACCGCGCCCCACCCGCGCCCGGCCGCCCCCGGCGCGTCCGCGCCCGTCTTCGGCCCGCGGTCCCGCCTCCGGCGCGGACGCGCCCGTACCGTCCCGGCCCCTCACCCGTCCGCGTCCGGCCGCCGCCCCCGGTGCGTCCACCGCCACGCCCCCGGGGCGGCGCTCACCAGCAGCGCCAGCGCCACCGCCGCCGCCACCCCCTGCCAGGGCCGCGGGAACAGCGCCCCGCCGGCCACCCCGATCAGCTGGTACGCCGCCGTCCACGCCAGCACCGCGGGCACGTCCCCCCGGACGAACCGGGCCGGCGGCATCCGCGTCAGCAGGCACGCCACCATCACCGGGACCCGGCCCGCCGGCACCAGCCGGGACACCACCAGTACCGGCACCCGGTGCCGGCGCAGCTCCGCCCGGGCCCGCTCCAGCCGGTCCGGAGCGGCCCGCGCCGCCAGCGCCGCGGGCCACCGCGGACCGCTCCGCGAGGTGACCCCGCGCCACCCCAGCCAGTACAGCGCGGCGTCCCCCGCGAGGGCCGCCGCCGCGGCCACCAGGAACACCGCCACCAGCGCGAACGGTGCCGCCTGGTGGAACGCCACGACCGCCGCCGAACTGACCACCGCCCCCGTCGGCACCACCGGCACCAGCGCGCCCAGCGCCACCAGCAGGAACAGCGACGGATAGCCGACCGCCCGCTGCGCCTCCTGCCCGAGCAGCTCCCCGATCACCGTGCCGCCCCCGGCCGCACGCTCTCCCCGTGCCCGAGCCGGTGCACCGCGACGCCCGGCGCCAGCCGCGCCGCCAGCCGGGCGAACTCGTCACCCGGCGCGTGGAACTCGTGCGGCCGCACCGCGTCCAGCCCCACCGGCCAGTACGTGCCGTAGTGCACCGGCACCGCCGCCCGGGGCGCCAGCGCCGCCAGGGCCCGCGCGGCGCGCCCCGCGTCCAGGTGGCCGTGGCCCAGGAACGGACCCCAGCCGCCCACCGGCAGCAGCGCCACGTCCACCTCGCCGACCGCCGCGGCCATCCCGTCGAACAGACCGGTGTCCCCGGCGAAGTACGTGCGCGCCGCGCCGCGCACCACGTACCCGAGGGCGGGGGAGCGGTGCGGCCCCACCGGCAGCCGCCGCCCGTCGTGCGCGGCCGGCACCGCCCGCACCGCCACCGGCCCCACCGCCACCTCGTCGCCCGCGCCGACCTCGGTGATCCGCAGCCCCTCCAGCCGCCGCAGCCCCGGCACCGCCCGCACCGCGCCGCGCGGCACCACCAGGCGCGTACCGGGCGCGAGCCGGGCCAGCGACGGCAGGTGCAGGTGGTCGGCGTGCAGGTGCGACACCAGGACCAGGTCGGCCAGCGCCGCCTCGGGCGGCGGCAGCGCGCCCCGGCGCCTGCGCAGGTGCGCCAGCCGCCGGGCGAACAGCGGATCCGTCAGCACCCGCACCCCGGAGTCCTCGACCGTGCAGGTGGCGTGGCCCCACCAGGTGACCTCCATACCCCGAGCGTAGAGCGACGGCCTGCTGCGGCGGGCCCCGTCGGGAGTAGGGTCGGCCCATGGACGACGTACGCGTGGCGGCGATCGCCAGCCTGACGCCGCTCGAGGAACTCGACAGCGACCCGTTCCTGGTCGACACGCGCAGTCAGCACGCCATGTGCGAACGGTGGGCGGCCGACAAGGGCTACGTCGTCAGCCGCGAGCTCCTGTGCTACCGGCTGCCCCCCGACCACCGCGCGCTGTGGGAGGACGTCGAGGCGGGCGCCGTCGACCTGTTCGTCGCGCCCAACGAGCGCGTCCTGGAACGCGCCCTGACGTCGGCGCGGGACTTCTCCGCCGAGTGCGCGCGGCGCGGCGTGCGCCTGGAGACCGCCGGCCTCGACGAGCCCTCGTACGACGCGGAGGGCAAGGCCCGCGTGCACCGCAGGCTGTCCATGCCCACCGCCGGGTACGACGGCCGCTGACACCGGCGGCCCGCGGGCCGCCGCGGCGCGGTGTGCCACGCTGGAACCCCGGACGGAAGCGGGTGGGAGGCGGATCGCGTGGGCGTCGGGCGGTGGAGATCGGCGGGCCGCGCGGCCCTGCGGGTCGCCGTGGTGTGGGCCGCGTCGACGCTCACCCTGCTCGTCCTGGCCGGAGTGCTCCCCGACCTCCGGCTGCAGTCCGGCGACGGCGACAGCGCCACCCGGACGGCCGTCACCGCCGTCTGGGGCGCCGGCGCCTTCGGCCTGCTCGGCGCGCTCGTGTGGCCCCTGGTCGTCCGGGCGCTGCTGCTCGTCCCGGCGCTCGTCCTCGGCGTGCTGGTCTTCTTCCTCAACGGCTCGCTGCTGCTGGTCGCGCTCTGGCTCGTCCCCGGCGGTCGCGGCGAGGCCGAGCCGGAGAACGCCGTCGCCGTCGCCGCCGTCATGTCCGCCGTGGCGTCCGCGACCTCCACCGCCCTCGCCGTCCGCGACGACGACGCCTACGGCCGGCGCCTGTACCGGCTCGCCGGCCGCCGCCGCACCGCCCCCGACCCCGGCGCCGCGCCCGGCACGGTCTTCCTGCAGCTCGACGGCGTCGGCCACCGCGTGCTGCGCGACGCCCTGGACGCCGGGCTGATGCCGACGCTCGCCGCCTGGGAGGCCACCACCCACCGGCTCGCCCCGTGGCGCACCGGCTGGTCCAGCCAGACCGGCGCCAGCCAGCTCGCCCTGCTGCACGGCACCGACCACGACGTGCCCGCGTTCCGCTGGTACGAGAAGGACACCGGCCGCCTCATGGTGTGCAACCGGCCCGCGACCGCCGCCGAGCTCCAGCGCCGCGCCGCCGCCCGCACCGGCGACCCCGGGCTCCTCGCCCGCGACGGGGCCAGCCGGGGCAACCTCTTCGGCGGCGGCGCGGACCAGCTCGCCCTGGTGCTGTCGGTCTCCGGCCGGCGCGGCCCCGGCATCCGCTCCCGCGCCGGGTACGTCGCCTACTTCCGGGACCCGGCCAACGCCACCCGCACCGCGGTGTCGTTCGTCGCGGAGGTGTTCCGGGAGGCCGGCGAGGCGCTCGCCGCCCGGCTGCGGGGCGACCGGCCGCGCGTGCCGCGCGGCGGCCCGTACCCGTTCGTCCGGGCCTTCGCCGCGGTCGTGGAGCGGGACGTGGTGGTCGCGGCCGTGATGGGCGACGTGCTGGCCGGGCGGAGCGCCGTCTACGCCGACCTCGTGGCGTACGACGAGGTCGCCCACCACTCGGGGCCGTACGGGCAGGAGGCGGCGAGGGTCCTCACCCGTCTCGACCGGTGCGTCGGGCTGATCGCGAAGGCCGCGGGGCACGCCCCCCGCCCGTACCGGATCGTGGTCCTCTCCGACCACGGGCAGAGCTTCGGCGAGACCTTCGAGAGCGCCTACGGGCTGACGCTGCGGGACCTCGTACGGGTCGGCTGCGGCCTGCCGGTGTCCCGGCGGGCCCGGCGCGTCGCGGGCGGCGCGGAGGCCCGGGGCGCGCTGCGCGGCGCCCTGCACCGGCCGGTCGAGGAGGACCGGGCCGGGGAGCGCCCGGCACGCGGCGCGGAACCGCTGGTGCTGGCGTCGGGGAACCTCGGGCTCGTGTACTTCCCCGACGTGCCGCACCGGATGTCGCGCCAGGAGATCGACCGCCGCCACTCGGGGCTGCTGCCGGCCCTCGCCGGCCATCCGGGCGTCGGTTTCGTCCTGGTGCGCTGCGAGCGGCACGGCTCGGTGGTGCTCGCGGCGGACGGCTCCGAGACGCCGGTCGCGGACCTGGCCGACGGGGTGGGGCCGCTCGCCGCGTTCGGGCCGGGCGCCGCCCGCGCGATCCGCCGCGCCGACGGCTTCCCGCACGTCGCGGACATCATGGTCAACTCCGCGTACGACCCGCGGACCGACCGGGTGCACGCCTTCGAGGACCAGGTCGGCTCGCACGGCGGACTCGGCGGCGACCAGGGCGAGGCGTTCCTGCTGTGGCCGCGCGAGCTGTCGGCGCCCGTCGCGGCGGGGGAGACGCTGGTGGGCGCCGAGGCCCTGCACCGCGTGCTGCGCCGCTGGCTGGAGGAGGGGCGGACCCCCGGCGGACGCGCCGGGACGCANCCCGCCCCGGCACGCGAACAACCNNCCNCCTTATACCCNNCACNGACACCCCGCCCCCGCCCGTACCGGACCGGAAGGGGTGACGCCGCCGCCCCGGACCGCGTCCCGGCCAGGGGTACCGGCGGGTGCGCCGCCCGTACCGGCGCGGCCTGCGCCGGCCGGATCAGCGGGTGCTCCTCGGCGCCCCGCCGCACCGGCGCCGGCACGGTGTGGGCCGGGGTTCAGGCCAGTTCCAGCGCCCCCACCGTCTGCCCCCCGCTGACCTCCCCGGTCGGCCGGAAGCCGAGCGCCCGGTAGAAGCCCTCCGGGCCGTCCGGTCCGGGGTGCCAGGTGGTCGTCAGGCGCGTGCCGCCCCGGGCGCGGATCTCGGCCGCCACGGCCTCCACCGCGAAGCGCCCGTAGCCGCGCCCCTGCCTTCCGTCGGCGATGGTGAGGCGCCAGAGCCCGGAGCGCAGGTCGGTGCCCCCGCCGGTCCAGTCGATGTCGAAGAAGGCCATGAGGAACCCGACGGCCTCGTCGCCGTCGCAGACGAGCCGGGGCCAGGCGACGCCGGGGTGGACGTACGCCTCGGCGAGGGACCTCACCACCGGTGCCACCAGGTGCTCCTGGTCGGATCGGACCCTCAGCCCGATCGCCGTCTCGAAGTTCTCGGGGGTGATCTCCCGCAGGTGGGGTGAAGTCGGCATGTCCGCACCCTATGCGGGTACCGCAAGCGGTTTTCGGCGTCCGCCGCCCCGTCCGCCGCCACCC